>CP080408.1:1609427-1931312 GCA_019448215.1 Thalassovita mediterranea
GGCGAACTGCTCAGCTTGCTGCCGAACCATACGCGCGCGCGCATCATGTCCTTCATTCGCACCGAGCATGAGGACAAGTTCGAGAGCATCGAGAAAGTCATGTTCACGATTGAAGGCCTCCCGGAAATCCTGGCACGTCAGTCGGTGCCGGTTGTCTTCAAGGAACTTGGTGAGGACGTGCTGGTGCCAGTGCTCGCGACCCTGACCGGCCCGGCCCAGCGGGTGCAGGACTATCTGCTCGAGAACATTTCCTCTCGCCTCGCGGTGCAATACCGCGACGCACTCTCGAACCCGAACCGACCACCGGTCGAGGACCCCGAAGCAACGCAGCGCACTTTCCTGACGACGCTCATGTCGATGAAGCGCCGCGGCCTGATCACGCTGGAAAAAGCGCCTGTGAAAGCAGGTTAGCAGAGCAGGGACAAAGTCCTGTCCCTTCGCGCTCTGACCTGACTTTACTTACTGGATAATCAGATCTGCGTGCAGGGCGCCTGCCGCCTTCATGGTGCGGATGATGTCGCCCATTTCCTGCGGGGACACGCCGAGCGCGTTGAGGCCTGCGATCAGCTGCGAGAGCGTCACGTTGGCGTCGAGCGTTGCGATATTGCGTGAGCCTGTCTCGCCGATCTCGATCTGCGAACGGGGCAGGGCAATCGACTCGCCATCGGCGAAGGGGTTCGGCTGCGACACAACCGGTGTCTCGGTCACCTTGATGGAAATATCGCCCTGCGCGATGGCGACGCGTGAAATGGTGACGTCCTTGCCGAGGACGATCGTGCCAGACTGCTCGTCAATCACAATGCGGGCGGGGACAGCGACTTCGATCGGAAGGTTCTCAATGCTGGCAAGTACCCGCGAAGGGGAGCCCTGCAGGCTGCGAAGGTCGATATCGACCGTGCCCGGATCGCGTGTAAAGGCGACGGGCGAGCCGATTGCGGCGTTAATCGTGTCTTCGATGCGCGCCGCGGTCGTGAAGTCCGGCTCACGAAGGGCCAAGACCAGCGAGTTGCGGTCATTGAACTGGTAGGGGATTTCGCGCTCGACGCGCGCGCCGTTCGGGATGGCGCCCTGTGTTGGTGTCCCGCGGCGGGCGCGTGCGCCGTCTGCTTTCACATCGATGCCAGAAACAACGATACTGCCCTGGGCGACAGCATAGACTTCATTGTCGGCGCCCTTGAGTGGGGTCAGCACCAGCGTGCCGCCTTCAAGGCTCTCGGCGTCACCGATTGAGGCCACCGAGATATCCAGCGTGGAGCCGTTTCGGGCAAAAGATGGCAGCGTCGCGGTGACAAGCACCGCTGCGACATTGTCCGGCTTGATGTCCTCACCCTGCACGTTCACGCCAAGGCGTTCGAGCATATAGGTGAGCGAATCCTCGGTGAACGGGGAGTTTCGCACCGAGTCGCCGGTGCCGTTGAGGCCAACCACGATGCCGTAACCGATCAGATCGTTCTGGCGCACACCCTCTACGTCGACCACATCGCGGATCCGGGTCTGCGCGTCGGCCTGAAGTGCAGGCTGGGCCGTAACAGCGAGGGCTGCGAGGGCGAGAAGAGCGAGGATCGGCTTCATCAGATCACCTTAGGAAGTTCATGAGGCTGAGCTGCGAAAGTCTCGCGGTCAGCATGTAAGAGGCTTCAAGACTGGCCTCGAGGGCCTTGAGTTCGGCGGCGGCTTCGTACTGGTCGCGGGAGGTCATGCCTTCCAGCAGGTTGTTCAGTACGATTTTTTCCTTGGCGAGGCTGTCGAGTCCGGTCGCGACGCGTTCCTGAAGGATGCCATTCGCGGCGCGAAGCTGCGTGAGTGCGGCATCGGCCTGAACAAGACTGTCGGCCGACGATGAAATGGCTTCAAGCGCATCACTTCGGGGCAGGTCGTCGAGGCCGTCGCCCGGGGCAGCCATGGCGAGCACACCGAGACTGCGAAGTGTCTGGACCACAGCGGGGTCGAGCCCGGTGACGGCATCGCCGTCAGAGCTGGTCTTGGAACCGCGATAAAAGCTGTTTGCGAAGTCACCCGTGTCGAGGTCGAAATAGGCATCGAGCCTCGCGTCGAAATCTGCCTTGTCGGTGGCGGCCTCTGCGATTGCGCGCAGATCCGTCATGAAGTCTTCAGGCGAGCCGAAGGGCGCCTTGTCTGTCGCATCGCCCGAAAACAGGAAGCGTTCGCCATGACGGGAATTGAGCGCAATCAGCGCGCCATCAAGCTGGGCCCGCGCATCGCGCGCAAGCGCGGTGCGTTCGACAGGCGAGCCAGCGCTCAGGCTGTCGAGGGCGCGTACTGAGATCTCAGCCAGCCCTTCCTGCATCCGCGAGAGGCTTTGCTGCGTGATATCAAGGCGGCTTTCGCGGATCTGAAGAAGGCTCGTGTCGCGGTCAATCTTGTTGAGCGCGTCGTTCGCCACCATGGCCCTGCCGATCTGGCCAGAGAGGTGTGCGGTCGGGTCAGACGTGCGACCAGTAACGGCCTCGCTCGAGGTCTTGTCGATCCGCTCACGGATAGACTGGATATCCCGGCTGAGCTGCGTCGTGACGGAATTGGCGAGATAGGATTTGTTGATCATCCTAGAGCTCCATCAATCTGAGCATCATCTGGTTGGCGACTTCAATGACGCGCGCATTCGCGGCATAGGCCTGCTCGATTTCCAAAAGTAGCTGCATCTGTGCGTCGACATCGACGCCTGTCTGCTTCTGCTCAGCTTCGACCATGATCGAGTGCTGGGCGGCGGTTGAAGCCTGAACGGCCTCACTGGACACGCGCATCTGTCCGGTGCGTGACGCAAATCCAGCGACAAGGCCAGTTGCGGTATAGCTTCCCTGAAACCCTCCACTGCTCAGTGAGCGGTTGGAGGACATCGCGTCCAGCATCGCATTGAAGAGGCGGCCATTACCGGCATCACCAGGTGCAACGGCGTCGAGGCCATCGCGCAGCAGGCTGAGCTGACCGCCCTGAAGCGGATCAATGAGCGGATTGATCGAAATGCGGGCGGCCACGCCGACGCCGGCACCGGGGTCAGGGTCGATCAGCAGGCTCGTATTCGCCCCGCCTGCAAGATCTGCATTATCGAGACGCGCCAGCACATCGCTGGCGACCGTATCGAGCTGGTCCTGGAAGGCGGGCAGGTCTGTATCACGAAGCGTGAAGAGCGCTCCGAAAAGCCCGCTGGAGATCGCGCCATAGGAGGCCGCACCGGGCGTGATATCCACGTTGCCGACCTTGATGCCCGAAAGAGCGCCAGTGTCGATACCGTCACCTGGGCCGACAGCTGCGGCAGGCGAGAACTCAATCTCGCGCGCGCTGCCGGCCAGAAGGAAGACACCCTCCTTGGTCATTATATCAATCGCGCCTGCAGGGCGCTGGACGGTCTGGACCGGAACGAACTCGGAGATCGTATCGACGTAGCGCTGGCGCTCATCCATCAGCGCAGCGGCCTTGGCCGATGATCTGTCAGTTCCCGAAAGTTGTGAGTTGATGGCCTGAATCTGCCTCAGCGCATCGTTCACGGTTTCCACGCCGTTCGCGATCTCGCGGTCTGCGTCGATACGTTCAGAGGAGACAAAATCTGAAAGACTATTGAACTCGGATGCGAGCGCGCGAACCGAGTCGACTATGGCGTTGAGATTTGCCTGGGATTCAGGTGTCGCCGCGGCATTCGCGAGCGCGGACTCAAACCCTGACATTTTGGAGAAGAGGCCCGTCCCATCGACACTGTCGCCGAGGCGCGCCGAAAGCGACGCCCAGGTTGATGCCATAACGCTGGCCTGAGCCAGATCGCTGCCGGACGCCATACGCTGCGCCGTCAGCGGATCATTCGTTGCGCGGCCGACGCCGTCCACCCGCACGCCGGATGGATTGGTCGAGGTGATCTGTTCGCTGACAAGCACCGAGCGCCGGATATAGCCCGGCGTCGTCGCGTTCGAAACGTTCGTTGCGACCATATCCGCCCGCAAGCCGGTCACTTGGAGACCGGTGCGGGCGGTATTGATGGCGTTTGACAGACTCAAGGGTTAGCCCCCGCGCTCAGCGACTGGTCTAGCGCTTCAGATTGGTTGTTTCCTGAAGCATCTCATCGACGGTCTGCACGATCTTCGCATTCGACGAATAGGCGCGCTGCGTTTCGATGAGGTCGGTCAGCTCTGCAGCGATGTCCGTGGTCGACTCCATCAGGGAGTAACCTGCGACTTCACCGACAGGACCCGTACCTGCATCCCAGAGATAGAGGTTGCCGCTTTCAGCCGAGACGGAGAAAGCCTGACCATCCTTGGCGCGAAGACCATTCATGTTCGGCACGTCACCGACAGGGATCTGGTAAAGCGCACGGCGATAGCCGGAGTTGTACACAGCCTGCAGGAAGCCTTTTTCATCGACTTCGACCGACTGAAGGTCACCAATCGGTGCGCCGTCCTTGGTCACATTGGTTGGCGAGAATGGTGCGGAAAGTTGCGTCACGCCGGTCGTGCCGCCTGGCCTGCCGACCATTACGTCGACATCGCCATGAGGCAGGGTGAGCGTCATGATCCCGGTCGTCTCGTCATAGACGGTTCCGGTCGCTGCCGTGACATCCTCAAGGCGCCCGCCCTGGTCGACAGCATCCGTGAAGTCGAGCGTCAGTTCTGCAATCGGGTCTGTGCCGTCCGTCGCGCTATCGAAGACCTGCACCGTCCACTGATTGGTCGCGCCGTCAGTCGGCACGTTCGGGACAAAGGACAGAGACAGGGTCTGTGCACGGCCGATATTGTCAAAATATTCGATCGGCAGATCATATGGCTGGCCGGAAGCGCCTGCGAGCGTCGCATCCGCAGGCAGGTTGATGCCAAGATCAATCCGGGAGGTCGGCGAGGCAACATACTGGGACGCCGAGATGTTCACCGGCTGAAGGTTTGCACCGCTATTGCGGCTGACTGTGCCGATGCCGCCATCGCTATCGACGGCCCAACCGAGCAGGAACATGCCGCTCTGGGTGCGAAGGTTGCCGGACTCGTCTGCATAGAAAGAGCCGGTCGGGAGCAGCATGAGCTCGCGTTCAGATGCCAGCGAACCAACACCAGCACCATCGGTCACTGGCAGGAGGCCGCGGCCGCCAACTGCGATATCGGTCGAGTTGCCCGTATTGATGAGCGACCCGGTCTGCTGGATATCCTTGAAGGTGTTCACGGTCACACCGCCAGCCGCGTAGGCGGAGGCCTGTTTCTGGATGACCATGCTGGAAAAGTCTGCGACGCTGCGCTTGTAGCCGTAAGTCGAAGAGTTCGCGATATTGTCGGAGATCGTGGACAAACGGCTCGCGTTTGAATTCAGCCCCATTACTCCTGCATTCAGGGACGAAGAGATACTCATTGACAACTCCTTTGTCAGATTTCCTCTGAAAGTGGAGCTGAATGTTTAATAGACGGATAATTAGCTCGCGGCGGGCCCCGGGGCATCTGTCATGATGGTGATCGAGATGCGGCGGTTGCGTGCAGCCGACGGGTCGCCAGGCACCAGCGGGTCTGTATCTGCCCGGCCGGAAACCTCTCTTACACGGTCAGCCGGGAAGCCGTTTGCCGCAAGGAGCTGACGAGCCGTGTTCGCGCGGTCAGAAGACAGGCGCCAGTTGTCATAGCCTGCCGCCCCGCGGAATGGCCTGTCATCGGTATGGCCGACAATCTTCACGTCATTCTCGAACGTGTTGAGCGAACCTGACACAGCATCGAGCAGATTTGTCATAAGCGGCGTTGGTTCGCTGCGGCCGAGTTCGAAAAGCGGACGGCTTTCGGAATCAACGATCTCAAGCACGATGCCTTCAGGGGTCATCTTGACCATAAGATGTTCCGACAGGCGCTCTGGGTCTTCGCCCAGCTTTTCACGCATCTGCTCAAGGTCGCGCTGTATGTCGGTATGGCGCTGCTGCTCCATCGACTGGCCGTCGCCAATGCCCGTTGCGCCGGTGCCAACTTTCACCGCTGCGTCTTCAGCCATGAGCGAGCTGCCATTCAGGCCGTCGGCGCCGCCGCCGGACACACGGCTTACAGGAATGGACGGGTTGAAATAGTCTGCGATGCCCTTGCGCTGGTCTTCGGTCGTCGCGTTCAACAGCCACATGAGAAGGAAGAACGCCATCATCGCGGTCACGAAGTCGGCATATGCGACTTTCCAGGCCCCGCCATGGTGCCCGTCGCCTTTGACGACTTTCTTGCGCTTGATGATCGTGACGTGGTGAGCGTCGGACGGCGATTGTGCCATGAGAAGACCCGCTTTCTGCAGTTTCAGCATCTCCAATAGCAGAGAGACGCTGACGCTTCGTCTAGGCAGGGGACGCGATTGGCGCGGCTTCTCTAACGAAACGTTTACCAAATCCATCGACACCGGACTGTGGAGAAATAGCCAATCAGCTGAGGGGCTGGCGTGTCGGAAACATTGCTCAAAATGATGAGGTCTGCGGGCGGATTACCCCCGTCCCTCCTGCAATGTGAGCCGCTCTGGGCCTCCATGGCGAAGGCTTGTGAGACGTGGCTGAAAGAGGCTCTGGGCTTTGAAATGAAGGCCCAGATCGGCGCCAAGTCGATGTGTGCGACCGAACAGGCCAAAGTCCGTATTCGTGAAAAATTCGGCTATATTTGTTTACCACGCGGGACGGGCGGCCTTCACGGCATTTCGCTTGGTGCGGCCCTCGCTGAGCGTTTCGTCGCGCGCCGTCTGAAAGAAGACCTCTCCCATGTAGAGATCGCGCCGCCGCTTTTCCTGCGCCTGATGTGTGACAAGCCAGTGCGCCGGTTGATGGGGGACCTGTCGCGCGCTGTTCCGGCGGGCCTGCCGCTTCCCGATGACTTTATGGTCGCAGATCCAGCCGGGCTGCCGGAGGTCTTTGTCGACGGTCCGAAGCTCGTCTGCGTGACGGTGAACCTGTTTGGCCGCGGCGATGTCGAACCGAGTGGGCGCCTGGACTTCTACTATGACGTCGAAAGCCTGACCGCCCACGCCGAACGCCTAGACCGGGCGGCCGCGTCGAACGCGAAACCGAAGCCTCTCGTAAACAAGTCAAACCTGATCCAGTCGATCCGGCGCTCAAGTGTTGGCCTTGATGCCGTGCTGGCAAAGCTGCCTATCACGGTGGCTGACTGTTCGCGCCTGGAGGTCGGCCAGGTTCTGCCGCTGACCGATGCAGAGGACGGCAAGCTTTACCTGCATGCCGAGACGCTGACCGGGCCTGTGGAAATCGGTGAGGCCGAATTAGGCAACTGGAAAGACAGACGCGCCATAAAGCTGACTTCGCCCCTGCTGGAAAGTTTCGTTCAGGAGCTATCGGGCGCCTGAACGAGGGAAATATCCGCGCCTTTTACGGCGCGATGGAGGATGAGTTGAACGCAATACTGGGCATCTTGGTGACGGTCGGCATGGTCTTTGGCGGCTATATTCTGGCTGGCGGACACATGGAGATCATCACCCATGCGCTTCCATTCGAAGGCATGATGATCGGCGGCGCGGCCATTGGCGCGCTTCTGGCGGCAAACGATTTCGGCACGATCAAGCAGACTGGCGCTGACGTGCTTGCGGCCTTCACCGGCTCCAAGTGGAAAAAAGCTGATTACCAGGACCTTCTCTGCCTCATGTCAGAGCTTCTGAACGTCCTGCGCACCAATCCGGTCGACATCGAGCAGCATATCGAAGACCCGGCGCAATCATCGATCTTCCAGCGGTATCCGAAAATCCTCAAGGATGAGGACGCCATCAACATGATCTGCGACACGATCCGGTCGATGCTGATGAACTTCGACAATGTCCACCAGGTCGAGGAACTGCTCGAAAAGCATCTGGAAAGCCTGCACGAGGACAAGCTGGCCGGGTCACACGCCCTGCAGAACATGGCAGACGCGCTGCCCGCGCTCGGCATCGTTGCGGCTGTGCTCGGTGTTATCAAGACGATGTCATCCATCGACAAGCCGCCGGAAGTTCTGGGCGGTATGATCGGCGGCGCGCTCGTCGGGACCTTCCTCGGCGTCTTCCTTGCCTACGGACTTGTTGGTCCTTTTGCGGCGCGGGTCAAAGCCATCCGGACCGAGGAGCACTTCTTCTACTCCATGATCGGCGAGATGCTTGTCTCCAACCTTCACAAGAACCCGGTCAACATCTGCGTCGAGGTGGCGAGACGCCACGCACCGGCACGGGTGCGTCCATCCTTCAATGAAATTGAAGAAGCACTGAGGGGGCTGAAGCAGGCAGCTTGAGAACTTTCACGGGCATATGTCTTGGCGCTCTGTTTCTGGCGCAGGCGGCTTCTGCACAGGAGCCGCCGATTGTGTCTGGCGAACCGGACGAGATCGAGCGGCTGCCAAGCCAGCTCGACAGTTTTGTTCAGGACGCGATCAATGAGGGCCTGCTAAGGCCTGCGCGGCCTCAATCGGAGGAAGCGCAGCCTGCGCCTGTGGCAGAGCAAGCAGCCCTGAGCGAAACCCCTCGGGACATTCGGCCTGAGCCGGTTGAAGCGACAGAAGAGACGACGCCAACAGAGCCTCTCGCCGCTGCACAGACAAAAGTCGATTATCTCTGCCCGGAAACATCGCCTTACGACTTCTCGGAGTTCGCCGACTTCGTGTCCTATGGCGATCTGGCCCAGTGGCGCGGCTTTCTTGAAGGCGAAGAGCGCACAACCGCGCTCGGCCGCCTGATGGGGAAAGCCTATCTTTCGCTTGGCATGATCGCTGAAGCGCGCGCCGAGATTGCCGGCGACCACGGGCAGGGCGGCGTTGCGCTCCGCCAGCTCACGGATCTTCTGGACCGGGATGGCCGGCCAAACCTGTCATTCTTCCGCGACGTTGCGAGCTGTTCGGCCGAGGACAGCGTCTGGCTGGCTGTTGGCCAGCTGAAATCCAATGACGCCAACGGGGCTGACCTTCTGGCGCAACACTTTGCCGACTTCCGCGCGCTGCCGCTGCGCCTTCGCGCCGACGCCGCGCTCATCATCATTCCTGCCCTCGACAGGCTGGACCGGCCGATCCTGTCCGAACGCCTGATGACGAGCTTCACCGCTGAAGAAATCGCGCAGAGCCATGAGTTACAATTCGTGAAGTCGCTCCAGCGCCTGTCCATGGGCTCTCCGAGTGCTGCCGAAGACATTCGCGGCTATCTGCGCCGGGCCCAGTACCGCAATGAAGCGGCCGCTGCGCTTCGTCGCCACGGCAAGGCGATCTCACATGATCTCGAGCGCGAGATCGTCGACTATTATATCAATGAGCTCGGCAACCTGCCGGCAGAGGCGTCTGTCTCCCAAAATCTCGACCTGATCCTGCACGATCTGAACGATGCCGTCGGCTACGATCTCACCCTGCGCCTCGCAAACATGCCCGCTGCGGCGGCTCCAGAGGCTCGTCAGCGTCTCGCGGCACATTTCGAGGGCATGCTCGACGCCGACCTGCAGAGCGAGGCTTTCCTCATCAATCTCAAAGCTATGGACGCGCTGCTGAAGGGCGAAAGCCTTCTCGTCGGCCGCGAAGGCACCGAGGCGCGTTTCGCACGGGCGGCCGTTATCGCGGCCAATCTCGGCCTGCCGTCCATGTCAGCCAAGCTATCAGAGCGCCTCACGCATGACGCCGCCCTTGCGCTCGCTCGGGCAGAGCTTGCCTATCAGCTTCAGGATGCCGAAATGCTGCAACAGCTGATTGCAGAAAACCCGGACAATGCGGCGATGCGCAAAGTGGCCCTGATCGACGCGATCAGCCGCGGCGACAGCGAGGCGGTGAACCGGCTTTCGCGCAGCATGCCCGAAGATGTCGAAACCGCCCTCATGCTGATCGAAGCCGACGCCGCAGCCGGTCATTGGGTCGTGCCACAACGCTTCTACTCCATCGCCGCCCGGAGCGGTGACGAGGCCGCGCAGGTCCGGGCTCTGCGTGTGTCTGAATCGCGACCGGCACCAGAAGCGCCCGCCGAGGGCGAGATCGCCCTCACCGATGTGTCTTCAAGACTCGACCGGCTTCGCGAGTCCCTTGGGCCAATTCCGACGGAGGTTCGCTGATGTCGAACGCAATCTACGCTGCGCTAGCCCGCCAGTCCGGCCTGATGACTGAAATGCAGGTCGTCGCGAACAATCTCGCAAACTCCAGCACTACCGGTTATAAGTCTGACCGCGCCATCTTCGCCGAATTTATCGCCGGCACGCGCAACAATCTGGCGGACCTGTCGATGGGGACGCTTGCAGGCCACGAATTCGATCTGGAGCAGGGCGGGCTGCGCTTCACGAATGGCAAGTTCGATGTCGCCATTCAGGGCGAAGGCTATTTCCTCATTGAGACGCCGCAGGGCCAGCGCCTCACGCGTGCGGGCCACTTCCAGCTGAATGCCCAGTCCGAACTGATTACCTCTGCCGGTTACCGCGTATTGAATGCGGGTGGCGGCACCATCCAGATCCCGGAAGAGGCGACGAATGTCAGCATCGCTGGCGACGGCACCATCTCGTTCGATGGCCAGATTATCGATCAGCTTGGCGTCGTTCAGACAGAAGGCCAGCTCAGCCGCGAAGGCAATTCCATGTTCGCGGCAGAAGACGGCTTCCAGCAGGTTGAAGAGCCCCGCGTGGTTCAGGGTGCTCTCGAACAGTCAAACGTCGCTCCCGTGCTTGAGATCGCGCGCATGATTGAAGTGCAGCGCGCCTACGAAGCCGGGCAGGCGCTCATCGAACGTGAAGACGACCGGATTGCAAAATTCATCAGCACTTTACGCCAGCTTTAACGCACAGGACGTGGATCAAGGGAGGACCCTATGAAATCACTGCAGATCGCAGCCACGGGCATGGCGGCACAACAGTTACGTGTCGACGTCATCTCCAACAACATTGCCAACATGAGCACGGCTGCCTACCGGCCGCGTACGGCAGAATTCTCCGATCTCATGTATCAGCAATATCTAACGCCTGGGACGATCTCCTCTCAGGTGGGCACGGTCGTGCCAGCCGGTGTGCAGCTTGGTACCGGTGTGAAGCCATCGTCCGTCTCGATGGAAATCACGCAGGGCGCGCTTCGCCAGACGGGATCAGAGCTTGATATCGCCATTGATGGTACAGGCTTCCTTGAGGTTCAGCTGCCTTCGGGCGAGTCTGCCTATACCCGCGACGGCAAGCTGAACCGCAGCGCTGAAGGCCAGATCGTCACCAAGGACGGCTTCGAACTCGCCGATGGGATCACCATTCCACAGGATGCCCGACGTATCTCCATCAGTAGCGATGGTGAAGTGGTTGCCTACTTCGCGAACGAAGCCCAGGGTCAGGCGATCGGCACGATCTCACTGGTCCGCTTCGTCAACGAAAAGGGCCTTGAGGCTATGGGCGACAACATGTTCCGCGAGACCGAAGCCTCGGGCGGGCCGAACAGGCTGGTCCCCGCCACCGAAGGGGTTGGCATTCTCCGTCAGGGCTATCTTGAAGACTCCGGCGTCGACGTCGTTCAGGAAATCTCCGAATTGATCGAGGCCCAGCGCGGCTATGAGCTGAACTCAAAAGTCATCACGGCAGCAGATGAGATGCTCGCTGCAACGACGAGAGTGAGGTAGTCCGATGAGCATTATAGCTACACTCGCAGGCGGTTTCATGCTTGCGCTCACCGCTTCCGGTTCAATCGTTGCCGAAGACGTCATCCGCTCTGGCGAGGTCATCACGCCGGGTATGCTGGTCACAGAAGACGGCACGCCGGTCTTCGATAGCCCGCTCATTGGCCGGGAAGTTCGCCGCACGGTCTATGCCGGGCGCGAAGTGTCCATGGAAAACACCCAGTCACCTCGCCTCGTGACCCGCAATCAGGTCGTCACGGTAAAGTATATCCGGGGCGGCCTTGAGATCTCGACCACCGCCCGCGCGATGGAAGAGGGCGGCCTCAATGACACGGTCTCCCTGATCAATACGAATTCCCGCAAGATGGTGTCTGGCGTCATCCAGTCGGGTGGATGGGTGCTCGCACAATGAAAACAGCACTTCTTCTCTCGCTTGTCGCACTTGGTTGCGCGGCCTGCGCGTCGTCGCCGTCCAGCCAGCAGGCCATGACGGCGCCGCACCCAGCGAGCCCGCCCCCGGTGCAGACCATGGCGGCCTTCCCGCAAGCGCCGTTGAACAACGATACCAACTCGCTCTGGACAACCTCTGCCAATTCGCTGCTCAGCATGCGCCGGGCAAAGTCAGTGGGTGACCTGCTGACGGTCGTCGTCGAAATGGATGATCAGGCCAGCATGCAGAACTCGCTGCAAAGCACGCGCGGCACCAACCAGGACTTCAATCTCGATGCGCTCTTCGGCCTGCCGGAGTGGGCCAATGGCGTGCTGCCGGGCGGAGCAAGCGTCTCGCCGGGTATCGACTACAGCCGCAACTCCGCCCTCAATGGCAGCGGCGCCATCAACCGTGCCGAGCAGGTGACCTTCCGCCTCGCCGCCCGCGTTATTGGACTGGAGCCGAACGGCAATCTCGTCATTCAGGGCTATCAGCGCACACGGGTCAGCAATGAAGTACGTGTGCTGACGGTAACCGGCGTTATCCGCTCGCAGGACATCACCCGCATGAATACGGTGACCTATGAAAAGATTGCCGACGCCCAGCTCTCCTATGTCAGTTCCGGGCAGGCGACAGAGCCTGTGCGCGCTGGCCTTGTTCCCAAACTTCTCGACACCATCGTTCCTTTCTAGAGTCCGCATGACATGAAGCAGATTATCCCCGCCATCATCGCTGCCATTTTCGTCGTCCTCGGGGCGGGCGGCGCCCTATTCATGAAGGGCGCATTCTCGTCTGGCGGAGAAGCGGCTGCCAGTTCTGACGGGCATGGGGCCGAAGCATCCGGCCATGGTGAGGCAAAAGCGAGTGGTCACGGCGGCGGCGGTGGCCATGGCGGCAAATCGGGCGCCGGCATGTCCGGTGATGTTGAGTATTTCAAATTCAGCCGCGAGTTTATCGTGCCGCTTACGCGCGGCGAACGGGTCGACGCCCTGGTGATCATCAATCTCAATCTTGAGATCGACAAGTCCATCTCGGGTCAGATCTATGGCATGGAGCCGAAGCTGCGCGACAACATCATGAGCACGCTCATCCGCCTCTCCAACGAAGGCGTCGCCCTGGCCGATCTGACCAATCCTGAGAATTATGAGACGATCCGCTCGATGATCCTCGCAAACCTGCGTGAGCTCGTACCAACAGGTCTCGAGAATGTGCTCATTCTGGATATGGCAAAGCAGCACATCTAGCGTGCTGCTCTCCAATCCAAATTTCCAGTGAAGAAGAAGTCTATTCAGCGACGCGGCGAACCTGGCCGAGGTCACCTGAAAGGCTCGACGATGTGCCGATGCGCAGCTCACCGTTTTCGGTGCCGACATCGGTCACTTTCGTCAGCACCTGAGGCGCGACTGTGCCAAGGAAGGTGTCGCCGGCATAGAGATCGATGCCGAACTGATAGATCTCACCAGAAGCGGCTGCCCCGCCATTTGTGAACCGGCCATCCCAGCTTTTACGCTCATCATCGATTTTGAGACGGTCGCTATAGACGGCCTCGCCAGCCGAATTTGCAATCGTCAGCACGGCGGCAGTCGCCTCGTTTGGGGCGTCGAAGGAGAAATCGACCGGGTTTCCGGAATAGGGCACCCATGAGGATTCGACCGTCACAGTCTGTCCGAGCCATTCGCTGGCGAACATGGAATGCAGATCGCCGATCATGCTCGCCATGCTCTTCAGGCTGGTATTCGACTGCACCTGTTGTTCCAGCGTCGAGAAGGAAGCGAGCTGTTCAACGAACTGCGTGGAGTCCAGCGGCGAAAGCGGGTCCTGGTGGCGTAGCTGCGCAGTCAGGAGCTTGAGGAAGTTGTTGAACTCCTCGCCGACAAACTGTGTGCTGCCGCTCTCATTTTTTTGGCTGTCTGTCGCCTGACCAGACTGCGATGATTGCGCGGACTGTGCGATCTGTGTCGCCTGCGCAGCGTTGATAACGCTCATTTCCGAAACTCCTTCCTAGAGTTTGATGTTCAGGCCGCTTGCCCCGAACGTGACGGGGGCGCGGCGTGTCTGCAGCAGTGCAGCGGCCGGCATGGTTGCGGCGTCTTCATCTGCACTGTTTGTGTAGTCGATAAAGTCAGCTGGTTGCTGGTTCTGCGAACCGTTGGCCGACCCTTCGCTGAAGGTCATGTCGCGGGCCGAAAGTCCGTGCTGTTCGAGCGATTGGACGAGATCGAAGTGCAGCAGGCGAAGCTGTTTCATCGCTTCAGGTGTATCGGCGCGCACTGCGACCTGCTGAAGCCCCTGTGCATCGAATTTGAACTCGATCGACACACGGCCAAGTTCGGGCGGGTCCAGCTGGACAAGAATACGGTCAGGCTTGTCGCCGCCAGCCAGCTTGTTGCTGACGATGTCCACGATTTCCTGAGGCGCAGCGACGATTGTCGCCTGCGTCGGTGCCATCATGGCACCAAAGCTCGCGGCACCGGCGGCGGGCGCCGGGTAGGCCGCAGGCGCGGCGGCTGGTGCTGCGCCAGCTGCGAGCGAAAGGGTGGCGGCCTGCTTGCCGCTATCACCTGCGTCCGTCGCCTGCGCACTGATCTCAAGACCCCCGCTCAGGAAAGAAGAGCTTTCCATCATATTGTCTGCGGCATTCTGCGGGATCGTGATGGCAGGCTGATTGTCACGCTGGTCGAGGCGCGGCGTGCCAATGGCAACAGTTTCAGCGCGGGCAGCGCGCGGCGTCAGGCCAGTAGCTGGAATATCCTTCAGGCGGCCCGCTTCGCGGCCTTCTGTCTTTGCAGCCGGATTCAGAGAAGCCATGACGAGATCGGGACGGCCCGGTGCTTCATTGCCTTTAAGCTGAGTGCTCGCAGCAACTGTATTGTCGCGGCGCTCGGCCTTCTCGGCTTTCAGTTCGGCGACTTTTGCTTCATCAACCTTGGCAGCCTCAGCGTCTTCGACTGAGGCCGGGCTCACAATTCCAACGTCTGCAGTCTCTGTCTCAGCGGTTGCTGGCTGAACTTTGGGGTTCGAAGGCGCTTCAACTGTTTTAGCCACATCAGATGCCACTGCAGAGGGGCTTGCCATATCTGTCGGAGCTGCCTCTGCAGGCTTTATCTCCGCAGGTGCATCGCCCTTTGTCTCAACGGGGATATTGCCGTCCGTTGCCTGCTCTGCAGTCGCCGCTTCCGCTTTCGGGCTGACAGCTTCGCCGCTCATGGCTTTGATGACTGCAGTCTCACCTTCGCTCGCTTCATCAGCTTCGGCTTCAGCGTCGACTTCCACGTCGTTCGCCGCAGCAACGACCGGAGCGCCAGTGCTCACCGCGATCTCAGCTGTCTCGGCGCTCTCTTCGACTGGGGCGTCAGTGTTTTCGGCTTCGGTCTCTTCGTGCGATGCATGTGCGGTCGCAGAGAAGGCAAGTGCGGCAGCATTGCCAGATCCGTCAGACTGATCGCGCTCTTCTTCTGCAGAAGCGTTTCCAGCGCGGCCTGAAGTTTCAAGGATTTTGGCGAAAGCTGTGCCGCGGCCTGGCTCGGAAGGCTCACTGCGCGACTGCGCCGGTTCGGCCAGAAGCGGGCCCAATGGTCCAATGGCTGCAGGCATTCAGTGTCCTTGGTTAACTCTGATTAGCGCTCTCTTAACCAAATCTGCCTCACCACAGGTAAAAGCGGATTTAACGCTGGCCCAAAAAAAATCGCGGCAACCGCGTAGGCCAGCCAGATGCAGGGAGGCAGAACTTGATCCCTCTAAAAGTACTGACGCCGAATGCGGATCAGCTTGCGCCAGCGAGACGGAAGACGGCTGCCCCGCCGCCGCTGCCATCCTCCCGCACGCCTGAACATACCGCGCCTGCCACGTCTTCATCGACGCAGACTTCTTATACAGCGCCTGTGCAGCCCGTCCGTGCGCCAGCGGCGCAAACCGTCAGCGCTCCTGCGACCAGTGACAAGAATGCTGACGTGAATCTGCGTTTCGAGCAGATGCTCTGGGCCGAGATGCTGAAATACTCCGGACTTGAAAAAGCGTTCTCCAGTGCAGGCGGCGAGGGCGCTGCCGCTTTCACCCAGTTCGCCGTCGAAGCCATCGCCCGCGATCTCGCTGAAAAGCATCCGCTCGGCTTCAATGCCGTCGACCGGGCGGTGGAGGCATATGAGATGTCCAGAAACGTCGGAGAGACCTGATGAGTGCGCAAGCCAATCCAGAGTCCGTGCTGACCAGTCTGCTGGAACTTCTCGAAGCAGAACATGAAGCGCTCAAGGCTGGCCAGGCCGGCAAGGCGAGCGGCCTGCTTCAATCAAAGATGGAGGCTATGAAGGCCTTCGATACACTTGTTGCAGATCCCGCGCGCCTGCGCGGTGTGCCTGACGTGAAACTCCGTATGGAGCGCATCGTCACGCTGGCGACAGAGAATGCCGATCTTTTCTCAGCTGTACGCAATGGTGTCGGCCAGGCTGTTACGCGCGTGAGCGATTCTACAGCCCACTCCTATGTCGGCGCCTACACCGCCGCTGGGGGAAAAACAGCATTTTCCAAGGCAACGGGTGGCTACGCAAAAAAAGCGTGAGCCAGTTAACCGATTGTCCATGAGTGTCCTGTAATCAGGCATCATAACCAAGATTGGTTCAGGAAATACCTGCTGTCAGGATGACATGAGTTGGAACTTCGAGGTCGGGTCTCACCGGCTCGATCTGGAACTTAAAAGGGGATAACTGATGTCCAGTATTCTTACGAACAATAGCTCGATGGTTGCGCTCGAAACCCTGCGCAACATCAACCGCAATCTCGAATCCATCCAGAATGAAATCTCGACGGGTAAGAAGGTTGCGTCTGCCAAGGACAACGCTTCCGTCTGGGCCATCTCGACTGTCATGTCGACCGACGCTGCAAGCTTCGAACAAATCTCGTCCTCGTTGAACAAGGGTTCGGCGACTGTCGGCGTTGCACGCGCTTCTTCCGAGCAGATCACCAGCCTCCTTCAGGACATGAAGAACCTGATCGTTGACGCCCAGCAGGACCTCAACGACAGCGACCGCGCGAAGATCCAGAAAGACGTTGCTGCTATCCGTTCGACGATCACGAACATCGTCAACGGCGCACAGATGAACGGTCAGAACCTGCTCAAGGGCACCGATGACCTGAAAGTCCTCGCTTCGCTTGACCGCGATGGCACCGGTGCAGTTGCACCAGCCTTCATCAACGTTTCCCGCGTTGACCTCACGACGACTGCCGCTGTCGATGCCGCAGCCAAGGCATCTGATGATGCAGGCTATGTCTCGACTGAAGACACGATCACGGCTTCGGATGTGGACAAGGTATCAAGTGAGGCAGGCTTCCTGTCCACGTCCGCCTCGGGCACGATCCCGACCAGCGGCTCGATCACTGTCGATATCAAGGGTGGCGCCATCGCCGCAGGTGATACCTTCACGGTCAGCGTTGGCGGTTCGGACTTCACCGTGACGGCCACGTCCGGTCAGACCATCAACGACATCGCCGCAGCGCTGAAAACCGAGATTGACGGCGGAAGCATTTCTGACCTCACGGTGACGGTCACCGACGCGACCGATCCGGCAGATGGCACCGACAAAGCGGTCCTGACCCTTGCAAACGGTAACGCCAGCTCCACGATCGCCTTCGACGAAACCAAGTTGAACGCTACCAAATCGGTCTCGCAGCTTGCAGACACTGAGAGCGTCGATGTGACTGTTGCAGGTGGCACGATTTCCACCGGCGATACGTTCACTGTCAACGTCGACAATACCGACTACACCTACACCGCACTTGAAGGTGACACGGTAAACGACGTCGCTGCTGGTATTAAGTCACTTCTTGATGATGCATCCATCACGAACCTCGTTGTTACCGTGACGGACGCAGACGATCCGACAACCGACGCCGCGACGATCAATCTTGCTGCTGATGGCGGCACCGTTGATGTCAATCTCGGCGGTCTGGCTTCCACCAACGCCGCAACGGCAGCTGGCGGCCTTGGTGCTCTTGCTGACATCGATGTGTCTGACTCCGCCGGTGCAACCGCGGCTCTGACCTCAATCGAGACGCTTCTCAACAAGGCGATCACGGCAGCGACCACCTTCGGTTCGGCTCAGAAGCAGATCGAAGGCCAGACGGAGTTCGTTCAGAACCTGGTCGACTCGATGAAGTCAGGTATCGGCGCGATGGTCGATGCAGATATCGAAGCAGCATCTGCAAAACTGCAGGCTCTGCAGGTTCAGCAACAGCTTGGTGTCCAGGCGCTTTCGATCGCGAACAGCGCACCGCAGACCCTGCTGTCACTGTTCCGCTAAGGACGATGAATTGAGGTCGGGCGTCCCTTGGGGCGCCCGGTTTCACCTACCAGTTACGAGTGAGGGCACATGCATAATTTGGCGCACAAGGCATACAGCACGGTCACGAGCCGCACGGCTTCTGATAAGCAGATCGAACTTGCCCTGTTCAGCGAAATTACGAACGCTCTCAAGGATGTGGCGGTGCAGGATGCGCCGCTTCCTGCCGTTTGGGCAGATGCGATCGATCGCAACCTCCAACTCTGGCATCTTCTTTCCGTAGATCTTGTCAGCCCCGAAAACGGGCTCGACGACAGCCTTCGCACCAACCTTCTGACGCTCGCCGAAATGGTGCGCCGCGTCAGCTACCAGGTGCTCGCGGGCGATACCGACATCTCTGATCTTGTCGAGATCAACGAAACGATAATGAAGGGGCTTTCTGGCGAAGTTGGCCCCAGCCAGATGGAGACTGCTACCTAAATGTCCGGACTGATACTGAAGCTCGCCGCTGGCGAGAAAGTCGTCATCAACGGCGCGCTGCTGGAAAATGGCGACAAACCTTCAAGCCTGAGAATTGCTGACGCAAACGCGCGCGTCCTGCGCTGCCGCGATGCGCTGCGGCCTGATGAGGTGAACACGCCCGTCAAACAGGTTTACTACGCAGTCCAGCTGCTGATCACGGGCGATCTTGAAGAAGACAATGTCCTGCCTGCGCTGTTCCGCGAAATCGACAGCCTCGAAGACGTCTTCCGCGGCATCGATCCGCAAGCGATCCCGCAGCTTCGCCAGATGCTGCGCCGGGGCAATCACTATTCCGCGCTCTGTCACATGCGCAATCTGGTCGAGCTGGAAGCCGAGCTTTTCCGTCACGCTCACCTGAAGAATGCGATGACCGAACCGCAGCAGGCGAAGGTCGCCTGATACGCCATGGTGCAGCCAGCGATCCCCATGTCGGGCCTGGCCGGCTGGAGCTTTCTCCAGTCCACTTACAACCGTCAGCTTGAAACCTTTTCGGACAGCGCGAGCGTCAAGAATGACCGCGCCTATATGACCGAAAAGCTGTCCAAGCCGGTGTCGCTGGACGATTTCATGTCCGACCGGCGGCTCCTGCGCGTGACGATGACGGCCTTCGATCTCGGCGGCGAGGAATGGAAGGGCGGGTTCGTCCGCAAGGTTCTCGAAGAAGCGGCTACTCCGGACAGCACCTTCCTCGAGCGCCTGAACAACCCCGCCTATACCAAGTTCGCGCAGACTTTCGCCTTCGAAGACGGCACGCTCTCGCTTGACGCTGACAAGATCGAGCAGCTCGGTGAGAACTTTGAAACGGCGGCCTTCCGCATCGCCGTTGGCGACGTCGATGAGAGTATGCGCCTCAGCCTGAACTATCAGCAGAAAATTGTTGATATTGCTGGCACGGGCGCGTCCAATGATGCGATCGCCTACCGCATCCTCGGCAATCCACCGGTCAAGGCGGTGCTGGAAACGGCGCTGAACCTGCCTTCGGATATTTCCAAGCAGCCGATTGAAAAGCAGGCTGAGATCCTGCGCGACAAGCTGCGTTCCTCCTTCGGCATTTCCGACCTTTCGCAGCTGACGGATCCGGACAATGTCAACGCGGTCATCCGCCGGTTCCATGTGATGGAAACGGTCAATAATGGTCCCTCGGCAATGACCCCCGGCTACACCGCCCTTACACTGCTTGGCGGCGGGCAGGGCTTTGGCGCAATCGCCAGCCAGAACCTCTTCTTGAGCCTGCTCTAGCGCGGCTTTTGTGCCATGCTAGGCGGTGCGTCCTGCGGCAGCTCTTTCATCAGACCAGCACTCAGTAATTCTGCCAATCGCACATAGGCGGCCTGGGTATCGCCCTCATGGCGTTCTGACACGAACCCGTCGAGCGATGGAAAGAGATCGATGGCGCGGTCGCCCGCCATATCCTTGCCCCGCTCATAGAGGTTCGCCCTGACCATGGGTGCCAGTTCCTCATAGAGCGCCAGATTCCTGCGGTACTCGGCAAGCAGCATGTTCTCTTCGGGTGAGGCTGCGCGTGGCAGGGCGCGGGACACTGACTTCAGAACATCGATCGCCGGATAGCGCCCGCGCTCTGCAATATCGCGCGAGAGAACGATATGGCCGTCCAGAATACCGCGGATCATGTCAGCGACAGGCTCTTCCATATCAGACCCGGCCACGAGCACGGAGAAGATCGCCGTGATGTCGCCCTGGCCTTCAGGGCCGGGGCCGGCGCGCTCTGCAAGTTCGGCAATTGTGCGGACGGTCGAGGGCGGGAAAGCGTGCAGCGCGGGTGCCTCACCTCCAACCAGCGCGACTTCGCGGTGCGCCTCGGCAAAGCGGGTGATGGAGTCAAAGAGCAATAGCGTGTGGTGACCCTGATCGCGGAAGTGCTCAGCGGCCGCCATGGCGCAATAGGCTGCGCGCTTCTTGGCACCCGGCGGTTCGCTGGCAGTGGCGGTCACGATGACGGACTTTGCGCGGGCTTCTGCGGGAAGGGTGACCTTCGCAAACTCATTCAGCTCACGTGAGCGTTCCCCGATAAGGGCGATGACGATGCGGTCGGCCCGAACGCCGTTGGCGAGCGCACCAAGCAGGGTCGATTTGCCAACCCCCGAGCCCGCAAAAAGACCAAGACGCTGGCCCTGGCAGAGCGGGATGGCGGTGTCGGTGATCATTAGCCCAGTATTGAGGCGCGGGCCAAGGGCCTTGCGTACATGGCTCGGGGGCGCCTTCGAGATCAGCTTCTTGCGCATCAGGCTGCTGGGCAGTGTTTCTGGCGCGCCATTCTCTGTATCGACGATCTCGCCGCGATAATTGATGATCCGGCCGATCCAGTGGTCACCGGGCGAGACAGACGCTTCCCTGTCGATATAGGCGCGGTCGCCAATGCGGACTTCGTCGGACTCGTCAAAGAGAAGCGCTGTGACGCGATCTTCGGTGATGTTCAGGATCTCGCCGCGCACGGCTGCGCCGCTCTGGGTCTGGATCTCGACCTCATTGCCAAGCCCTGCATGGGCGCTGACGCCCGTAATGCCGACATTTCCGGGGCTGACATCGCTGACGCGGCCCCAGATGCGGACGAGTTCGTGTGGCTGTGCGCGGGCTGACTGCATTACGTAAACAGAATCTCGCTTTTCATTAACCTTTTATTCAACGTAGCCCGGCACCCTTTGCAAAGAGTTAACCATGATGGGCCTGTGCCATGTTCTCGAATATGGATGTCTTCAAGATGTATAGCGCAATGGCGCGTCACGCCGCCGAAGCGCAGACTCACGCCTCCAAGAATATCGCGCATGCCGACGATCCCGGCTACCGCGCGACCCAGCTGGAATCCTTTGAGGATTTTCTCTCGCGTACCGCGCTCAGCTCCAGCCAGTCGCCGGCCTTCAAGGTTCAAGATGCAGGCACACCGACCTCGCCAAATGGCAACTCGGTGAGCATCGAGCACGAACTTTACAAATCGGCCGAAGCAATGGACCAGCATCAGATGGCGCTCACGGTTTACACCAAGTCGCTCGACCTTCTGAGAGCGGCGCTTGGCAGACGATAGGGGGCAGGTTGAATGAATTCGATCAAGGCAACAATGATGCAGGCCATGCAGGGGATGCGCGTTCAGTCTGAACGTATCGACCTGACGGCGCAGAACATCTCCAACGCCGACACGCCGGGCTATCAGCGCAAGATGCTCATCGTGGATAAGAATGGCGATGCGTTCCGCAATCTTCGGATCCAGCTCGACCAGACCGAGGGTGATCGCAGCTACGAGCCGACCCACCCGATGGCCGACGAAAATGGCTACATCACGATGTCCAACGTGCAGGTCGTCACAGAGATGGCCGACATGCGCGAAGCAAACCGGTCTTACGAGGCCAATCTCAACTCATTCCAGCAGGCACGTACAATGTACAAATCCCTGCTCGATGTTCTCAAGCGATAGGGGGGCATAGAAGATGTCAGGTATCGGTTTTTCGGCATATGCTGCCCTCAACAACGTAAAAGCTGCTGACGCAGCCAGCCAGGCGGCCAAGCCGCAGGGCGGTTCCAATGCGGTCTCTGATGGCTTTGCAAACTTCAAGCAGACGATGGAAGCGGCAGAGCAGACCGCGATGCAGACCGCTGTATCGGGCGCTGACCCGCATGCGATGGTCGAAGCGCTCGCCAATGCAGAGCTCGCGCTCGATGCCGTCGTGACGATCCGCGACAAGGTCGTCGAGGCGTATCAGGAACTCCTGCGGATGCCGGTCTAGGCGGGCATATATGACTGAGCTTGCGATCTTTGAAATCCTGCGCGGCGCTTTCTGGACCGCAGCCCTAATGGCGCTGCCGATCCTTGCCGTCACGCTCATTCTTGGTTTCGCGATCGGCCTCCTGCAGGCGCTGACCTCGATCCAGGAAATGACGCTGACCTTCGTGCCGAAGATCATGGCGGTGGTCGTCGTCTTCTTCCTGACGCTTGGCTACATGACGCAGCTCTGTCTCGATTTCTTCAACAACTCTGTTCTGCCCATAATAGCGGGGTAGGCGAGCCATGCCCGCCGCGAGCCTTCTGAACCTGGCAAAACCGACCACGCTGCTGGCGATCGGTCTCATGCTGATCATCCTCGTGATGGTCCTGCCGGTCCCCGCATGGGTCATGGATATCGGCCTGACGCTGTCCTTCGCGTTCGCCATCCTGATCTTCACGACATCGATCTTCATCGAAAAGCCGCTGGATTTCTCATCCTTCCCGAGCGTGCTTCTGGCTTCGCTCGTCCTGCGGCTGGCGCTCAACGTCTCCTCGACCAAGCTGATCATTTCCGAGGGCCACACCGGCACGGGCGCGGCCGGTAACGTTATCGAGGGCTTCGCCATGTTCATCATGGGCGGAAACCTCTTCGTCGGCCTAGTTGTCTTCGGCGTCCTCATCATCGTGAACTTCATGGTGATCACGAAAGGCGCTGGCCGTATGGCAGAAGTCGGCGCCCGCTTCGCCCTCGACGCCATGCCGGGCAAGCAGCTCGCCATCGACAGCGACCTTGCTGTGGGCGCGATCAGCCATGAAGAAGCAAAGATCCGCCGCCAGAAGGAACAGGAAGAAGCCTCCTTCCTCGGGTCCCTCGACGGTGTGTCGAAATTCGTGAAGGGTGATGCGGTCGCGGGCCTTCTGATCACGGCGCTCAACCTGCTTGCTGGCATCGGCTTCGGCATTGCGGTGCATGGGCTTAGCGTCACTGAAGCGCTGAACAATTACTCGATCCTCACGGTCGGCGACGGTCTCGTCTCCCAGATCCCGGCCGTGATCATCTCTGTCTCGGCAGCGCTTCTGCTTTCCAAGGGTAAGGATGAGGGCGCGATCGATGTCGCGCTTCTCGCCCAGCTCGGTGCGAACGCATCGGTTCTCTATATCGTGGCGGGCCTGCTTGGCGTTTTCGCCCTCATGCCGGGCCTGCCATTCCTGCCCTTCATTGCAGCGGCAGGTATCTTCGGCGCCTCCGCCTACTTCATCCAGCAGCACGAGAAGCGCAAGGAAGCTGAGAAGGCGCAGGAAAGCGCCTATGATGCGCCCGAGCCTGTCGTAATCGGCGACAGCATCCATTCTGATGAAATCCACCTGGAGGTCGCGCCTGACCTCGTCGCGCTCGTGCTTCAGGGCGCCGACGGGTTTGAGAACCGCGTCGACAAGATCCGCCGCTACATCGCCGAAGAGTACGGCTTCGTCCTGCCGTCGATCCGCATGACGGACAATCCGACGCTGGCCAAAAATTCCTACCGTGTCCGCATCCAGGGCGTGAAGGTTGATGGCGGCACGCTTCGCCCCGGCAATGTGCTTGCGCTGATGGAAGACAAGCAGCTGCCGCACCTTCAGGGCGAGCGCGTGAAAGAGCCTGTCTATCAGGCTTCTGCGCGGTGGTTGCCATCTGGCAAGAGCGCAGAGCTCGCCGCTGCGGGTGTCCCGGCAATCGAGGCGACAGAAGTGCTCGCCACGCACATGCTGGAAATCATCCAGAACAATTTCTCGCTGATCTTCTCGCGCCTTGTGATGATGGACACGCTGGACGCGCTGACCCGCCTCACCGACGCAGAGCGCGCGGCCGCCAACAAGCGTTTCCTCGACGAGTATATCCCCGGCAAGGTCACGCCGGAGCTGCTGCTCGCCGTGCTGCGCCTCCTCCTCGAAGAGCGCGTCTCTATCCGCAACATGTTCCTCATCATCGAGACGGTCGGCGAAGCGAAAGCCCGCACCTCCAGCCCGCCGCAGCTCGCAGAGCTCGTGCGCCAGCGCCTCGGCTTCCAGATCGTGGACCGCCTCCAGGACGGCGATGGCCGCCTGCCGCTGCTACAGCTTGGCCCGACCTGGGAAGAACAGTTCTCCGCCCATGAGATCACCAAAGAAGACGGCGCATCTGACATCGCACTGCCGCCAGATATCTTTGGCGACCTCACCACCTCGATCCAGAAGAAGCTGAACGAGTACGCGCAGAAAGGCGTTACGCCGTCGATCGCGACGACATCCCGTCGCCGCCGCTTCATCCATACGGTCCTGTCGAGCAAAGGCATCCGCAACTCTGTCCTCGCCTATGAGGAGATCGGGTCGAGGAGCAAACCCTACATCGTCGGGGTCGTTTAGTGCCCGATACGCTGCTCGCATCTGGACAGGCCGTCTACTGGATCGGCGCTGTGATGCTGATCATGGCGCGGGTGGGGTTCATCATCTACTTCATGCCAGGCGTTGGCGAGCAGGCCGTGCCAGTTCGCGTGCGGGCGATGATCATCCTCGTCTTCGCCATCTCGCTGGCCGCCAGCGGCGTGGTGGAGCTTCCGGTCCTCTCAGGCCTTGGTGAGTTCTTCCGCTACCTCGCCCTGGAAGCGACGATCGGCCTTTTCTTCGGCTTGCTCCTGCGGCTTGCGATCTGGATGCTGTCGATCACGGGCACGATCATCGCTCAGGTGATCGGCCTTGCGCAGATGCTGGGTATTGCGCTGGAGACCGAAGCCCAGACCATCACGGCAAACGCACTCGCCATGGCGGGCGCGGCCCTGCTGCTCAGCATGGACTATCATGTCACCGTCTTCGCGCGGGTGGTGACGCTATACAGCGATATTCCAGCCGGCGCGCTGGGCCTGATCGACCCGATGTTCTTCGTCATGCGCGGCTTCGAAGCGTTTGGCATTGCCATTATGCTTGCCTGGCCATTCGTGGCGGTGAACCTGCTCTACAACATCTGTCTTGGCTTCATAAACAAGGCGCTTCCATCGCTCATGGTGGCCTTTGTCGGCGCACCTTTCATGATCGGGGCTGGTATCATGCTGCTCGCCTTCTCAATCACAACAATGCTGTTGGTTTGGGGCGACCGCGTCCCGTCCATCATCGGCTGGCTATAGGGAGACTGCCGGATGGCTGAAGACCAGAATAGCGGTGGCGGCGAGAAGGAATTCGAGGCCACAGAGCAGAAGAAACGCCAGGCCCGAAAAGAAGGTAATGTCGCCCAGTCGAAAGAGGCGACCAGTTTCTCTCTCATGCTGGGCATGGTCATCGCGTCTGCCGTGTTCGGCACCGTGCTTGCCGGCGGTATCTTCAACGACTTCTCGGCCATGTTCTATCATGCCGACAGCTATGCACAGGACATCTTCGCCGGGACGGGCGCGCAGTCGCGCCGCTGGCTGACCAGCGTGCTCATGCAGATCCTGCCGCTCTTTGGAATTCTGGTCGTGCTGGTGCTGGCAACAGTCATCGTTCAGGGCGCTGTGGCCTTCTCGACCAAGTCGATCAAGCCGGACATGAACAAGCTAAACCCGGCTGAGAACCTCAAGAAAAAGTACGGTCCAAAGGGCCTGATCGACTTTGGCAAGGACACCGCAAAGATGCTGTTTGCGGGGCTTCTGGCCTCGCTGTTTCTCTATCATTTCGTCGAAAACTATTACGCCAGTAGTGCGGTCCAGCTGTCGCAATTCTTCCAGTTCACCTTCAGCCAGGTGACGGCGATCATCATTATCTTCTGCGTCTTCCAGTTCGCGCTCGGCGGCGCTGACTTCTTCATCCAGCGCCAGCTTCACGCCAACAAGCTGAAGATGACCCGCCAGGAACTGAAGGACGAGATGAAGCGCAGCGAAGGCGACCCGCACCTGAAGCAGCAACGCCGCGAGAAGGGCCAGAAAATCTCCAAGGGCCAGATGCTGCAGAATGTGAAGGACGCCACGGTCGTGATGGTCAACCCGGAGCACTATGCCGTCGCCCTGAAGTGGGAGCCCGATAGCGACCGTGCGCCAATCGTCGTTGCCAAGGGCGTCGACCATATGGCCGCCCGCATCCGTGAGGTGGCGCACGCCCATGACGTGCCGATCTACCGCGACCCGCCAGCGACCCGGTCCATCTATCGCCTCGTTGAGATTGACGAGGAAATCCATACCGAGCACTTCGCTGCTGTGGCCGCGGCCATCAGCTTCGTCGATCGCCTGCGTCAGCATCTCTAGGGGAGGGATGCCGTGAAACCGATGAAGAAGAAAACGGCGGCGGACTTGAAGAAACTTGTCGGACTGAAGCGTCAGCGGGCCGAGCAGGACATGGCCGAAGCGCAATTCGCACTGGAGCGTGCGCAAACAGACCTTGCTGCCATGCGCGCCGCACTGCAGGCACCAGCCGAGCCGATGGATTTTGCTGCGATCAGCCTCGCGGAGCGGAATGGAAGTTCGCGCCGTCTCGTTGAACAGCTCCGCGCGCAGGAGGCGCTTGTCGCAGAGCGCCGCACCGCGCTCGCCGAAGCGACAGACCGGCTCCGCCTCGCCTTCGGCTCGCAACAGGTTCTTGAACGATCCCTGCGCCAGGGCGGTTAGGCGCGATACACATGGCTTGCCTTTCGTCGCATGGACAATCATGTCACGGCATGATGAAAGGCGCAGATCATTTCAAACAGGCTGCGGAATAGAGGTTCAGCGCTCATGTCGACAGGTCTTGTTACTCTTTTTGGTGGCTCCGGTTTTATCGGTCACTATGCGGCCCGCGCACTTGTCGAGGCAGGCTACCGCGTCCGCATCGCGGTGCGCCGTCCGCACCTTGCTGGCGATGTCCGTCTCGCGGGGCCTCCGGGCTGGATCGACATTGCGCAGGCCAACGTTCGCAACCGTCTCTCGGTCGAGCGCGCCATCGAAGGCGCCGACGCCGTCGTGAATCTTGTCGGTATCCTTTACGAAAAAGGCCGCCAGAGTTTTGAGTCCGCTCAGCTTGGCGGTGCACAGACCGTGGCCGAGTGCGCAGCTGCCGCGGGCATTAAGCGCTTCGTCCAGATTTCGGCGATTGGCGCGGATGAAAATTCCGAGTCCGATTATGCGCGCACAAAGGCGCTGGCCGAACAGGCCGTGCGCGACGCGATCCCCGAAGCTGTCATCCTGCGCCCGTCCATCGTGTTCGGGCCTGAGGATGACTTCTTCAACAAGTTCGCCGGCATGGCAGCCCATCCGGTATCGAACGTTGCGCCTTTCCTGCCGGCCATCGGCGGCGGCAAGACGAAGCTCCAGCCTGTCTATGCGGGCGATGTCGCCGAAGCTATCGCGGCCGCTGTGAGCCGCGACGATGTTCAGGGCAAGACCTTTGAGCTCGGCGGCCCGCGCACCTATACGTTCAATGAGCTTTACGACTTCATCGGCGAGACCATCGACCGCAAGCGCTATGCGCTGCCGCTGCCATACTTCGTCGCCAAGCCAATGGGCCTGACCTTTGGCGCGATCTGGAAGATCCCGTTCCTGCCGCTGCACACTGTTCTCGGCCCGCCGCCGATCACGGGCGATCAGGTCGATATGCTGAAGACAGACAATGTCGTTGCCGACGATGCGTTGACGCTGAAAGACCTCGGCGTTCAGGACATTGAAAGCATCGAAGCCATCGTGCCGACCTATCTGTGGCGCTACCGTGCCTATGGTGAATTCCACCAGAAGGGCGAAGCGTAAGCTTCCCCCTTCAGCTTTGCCGGGAGCTCTGGATCAGAGGCCGATGAGCGGGATCGCTGCCAGAATGGCGATGCCGAGCAGCACCCGGTAGATCACGAAGGGCAGGAAGCTCATCCGGTTGAGGAGCGCCATCAGTGCCCAGATGGACGCAAAAGCCGTCACGAAGCTGAGGCCCGCCACGATCAGGCCGTCGGAGAGCGGCACCGTCACTTCGCCGGCATCTGCGGTGGCGAGCTTGAGGCAAGCATAGCTGCCCGCGATCAGTAGCACCGGCGCACCGCACAGCATGCCAAAGCGAGCTGCCTCCGTCCGCGACAGGCCGAGGGCGCGCGCCGCCGTCATCGTGACGCCTGAACGGCTGACGCCCGGGATCATGGCAAGCGCCTGCGCGAGGCCGATCAGTATGCCGTCACGAAGCGTCATGTCGGCTTCGGTCCGATGGCGCGGGCCTTTCACGTCTGCCCACCAGAGAAGCAGGCCGAATACAATCGTCGTGCCGGCGATCACATAGGCGCTGCGCAGGACATCAAGTCCGGGGACAAGCTCATGTGCCAGTCCGGCCAGAAGGGCAGGCGGCGTCGCCACAAGGATGAGCAGGGCAAGTTTGCCGCCATCTGTCAGACGGCCATTTTCGCGGCCAATGCCGACCAGTTCGAAACTGCCCTTCACGACGCGGCCAGTGTCTCTCCAGAAAAATGCGAACAGCGCGAAGAGCGTGCCTAGGTGGGCCATGGCGTTCACCATCAGCTCGTCTTCGCCTGAAACGCCAAAGATATTCGCGGTCAGCAGGACATGCGCAGACGACGAGATCGGAAGCCATTCCGATATGCCCTGCACGATAGAAATGATGACAAGCTGGAGAAGCGACATAGTTCTAGTCCCGGCGGTCTGTTGGACGCTCAAACCTATGTCACGCTTCGAGCGCGAAAGCACCCGCGCAAAATGTATATCGATATGATATGCGTTAAATTTGCCAAACTTGGATTTTGGCGCTATATTGATGATCAAACCAAATAAAATATATCATCACGATATGTGGTGAATGAATCTGCCTTGCAAAGCTGCTGAAAAGCGCCGATAGGGCACAAACTTGCACGAAAAGGATGGGCGCCATGGCCAGCCGCATGCTGAAATTCACGTCGATCAACCCGACCATGCCTGAAAAACGCGCGGCCGAAGCGCGCCGCAGCGACTTTCAGGAAATCTATGGCGACTACGCCCAGACGGTTGCCGAAGATCAGGCGGCGCGCTGTTCGCAGTGTGGCGTCCCGTTCTGCCAGCAGGGCTGCCCGCTCTCCAACAACATTCCTGACTGGCTGAAGCTCGCTGCCGAAGACCGGATGGAAGAGGCATACCAGGTCTCCTCTGCCACCAACAACATGCCCGAAATCTGCGGACGTATCTGCCCGCAGGATCGCCTATGCGAAGGTATCTGCACGGTTGAGCAGTCCGGCCACGGCACGGTCACCATTGGCGCGATGGAACGCTACATCACCGACAATGCGTGGGAGCAGGGCTATGTCACCCCGATCAAGCCTCCGCGTGAGCGCGAACAGTCCGCCGGTATCATCGGTGCAGGGCCGGGCGGCCTCGCCGCCGCAGAACAGCTCCGCCGCAAGGGCTATCAGGTCACTGTCTATGACCGCTATGACCGCGGCGGCGGCCTGCTCGTCTATGGCATTCCGGGCTTCAAGCTCGAGAAGCACATCGTTGAGCGTCGCATCAAACGGCTTGAGGAAAGCGGCGTACGCTTTGAGTTCAACGCCTCAATCGGTGAGACACACAAGCTGTCAGACCTTCGCGACGAGCATGACACGCTGCTGATCGCGACGGGCGTCTACAAGGCGCGCGATTTGATGGTGCCGGGCGCAGGTTGCGAAGGCGTCCACAAGGCGCTCGACTTCCTGACCACGTCGAACCGCAAGGGGCTCGGCGATGACGTGCCTGAATTCGAGAACGGCACGCTCGACGCAAAAGGCCGCAAGGTCGTCGTCATCGGCGGCGGCGATACGGCCATGGACTGTGTGCGCACAGCCATCCGTCAGGGCGCGACATCTGTCTCCTGTCTCTACCGCCGTGACCGCGCCAATATGCCGGGCTCACAGCGCGAAGTGGCAAATGCTGAGGAAGAAGGCGTCGTCTTCGAATGGCTCGCCTCTCCTGAAGCGCTGATCGATGACGAAGGCGGCAAGCTGAAAGCCGTGCGCGCCGCGCGCATGAAACTGGGCGCACCTGATCCATCTGGCCGTCAGTCCCCTGAGAAGACCGGCGAGACGTTCGACATTGAAGCCGACATGGTAATCAAGGCGCTGGGCTTTGACCCTGAAGACCTGCCGCAACTCTTCAATGAGCCTGCTCTCACCGTGAACCGCTGGGGCGCCATCAAGGTTGATTTCGCAACGCTCGAAACGAGCCTGCCGGGCGTGTTTGCCGCTGGCGACATCGTTCGCGGTGCCTCGCTCGTCGTCTGGGCCATCAAGGATGGACGCGACGCAGCCGACAGCATGCACAAGCGTATGAAACAGATGGCCCGCACGGCCTCCGCTGCCCCCGTCGCCGCTGAATAGACCGGCCTGACCGACAGCGCTCCAAGACAAACCCTTCCAGGGATACCGACATGACCGACACGATCGAAAAATACCTCAAAGAACGCCAGAAGCTGATCGAGGCGCACGCCTATGATGAAGAGTTCGAGAAAGATGCCTGCGGCGTCGGCCTCGTTGCTTCTCTTGATGGCAAGCCCAAGCGCGAAATCGTCGAGATGGGCATCAAGGCGCTCAAGAATGTCTGGCACCGGGGCGCCGTCGACGCAGACGGCAAGACCGGTGACGGCGCTGGTATCCGGATCGAGGTCCCGCAAGACTTCTTCCGTGAGCAGGCAGAGCGCACCGGCCATAACCCGACAGATGACCCGATCTGCGTCGGCCAGATTTTCCTGCCACGTACTGATCTTGGCAATCAGGAAGCGGCCCGTGCCATTGTGGAGACCGAAATCCTCCACTTCGGCTTCTACATCTATGGCTGGCGCCAGCCTCCGGTCGACATCTCGGTCATCGGCCAGAAGGCAGCTGATACCCGCCCTGAAATCGAGCAGGTCATGTTCCGCGACAGCCGCGGCCGGACCTCTGATGAGCTGGAACGCGCGCTCTATCTCTGCCGTCGCCGGATTGAGCGCAAGGCACGCGAGGCTGGTATCCCGAGCTTCTATATCTGCTCGCTCAGCCACAAATCGCTGATCTACAAGGGCATGTTCCTCGCCCAGGACATCGACAACTTCTATCTCGACCTGAAAGATGAGCGCTTCGTTTCGCCGATCGCCATCTATCACCAGCGCTATTCGACCAACACCTTCCCGCGCTGGGAGCTGGCACAGCCCTTCCGGATGCTTGCCCATAATGGCGAGATCAACACGCTGCGCGGCAACCTCAACTGGATGAAGAGCCATGAGATCAAGATGGTCTCCGGTGCGTTCGGTGATGATGTCGAAGACGTGAAGCCCGTTGTGCCGAAGGGCCTCTCTGACTCTGGCGCGCTTGATTCGGTCTTCGAAATCCTCTGCAAGGCCGGCCGCACCGCGCCGATGACCAAGGCGCTTCTCATTCCGGAAGCCTGGTCCAAGCGCGCGTCGATCATCCCGGACGAGCATGCTGCGCTCTACGCCTACTGTAACTCCGTGATGGAGCCGTGGGACGGGCCTGCCGCCATCTGTGCCTATGACGGTCGCTGGGCTGTCGCCGGTCTTGACCGGAACGGCCTGCGCCCGCTGCGCTATGCGCTGACCTCCGATGGCATTCTTGCTGTCGGCTCCGAGACTGGGATGTGCCCGCTCAGTGGTCATGATGTCGTCCGCCGCGGCCATGTGCGCGCTGGCGGCATGATCGCGGCCAACCTCGAAGAAGGCCGCTTTTATGAGCATGACGAGATCATCGACGAGCTGGCTGGCGAGCACCCGTATTCGGACTGGCTGAAGAACGTCAAAGAGCTCGAAGTCGACATCATGAACGGCGAAGAGCCGCGCCTCTTCGACAAGGAGGCGCTGCTGCGCCGCCAGATGGTCGCCGGCTTCACGCTGGAATCCTCAGAACTAATCCTCGCGCCGATGGCAGAGGACGGTAAGGAAGCCATCGGCTCGATGGGCGATGATACGCCGGTTGCGGTGCTCTCGCAGGAATGCCGCCCGCTCTCGCACTTCTTCCGTCAGAACTTTAGCCAAGTGACAAACCCGCCCGTCGACCCTCTGCGCGAAGACCGCGTCATGTCGCTGAAGACGCGGTTCAAGAACCTCGGCAACATCCTCACCACGGACGAGACCCAGCAGAACGTCTTCGTTCTGGAAAGCCCGTTCCTTTCGACCGGCATGTACCACCGGCTGATGGACGTGCTTGATGAAGGCGTCGAGCATATCGATTGCACCTTCCCGATCGCCAGTGTGAAACATGACGGTCGCGCCCTGAAAGAGGCCCTCTCACGTATTCAGCGTGAGGCAGAAGAGGCTGTTCGTGCCGGTCGTGAGCACATCGTCCTGTCTGATGAGAACCAGGATCCTGAGAACGTCGCGATCCCGATGATCCTCGCGACGGGCGCGGTGCATAGCCATCTCGTCGCGCAGGGCCTGCGTACCTTCTGTTCGCTTACCGTACGGTCGGCTGAATGTCTCGACACGCACTACTTTGCCGTGCTCGTCGGTGTCGGCGCGACCTGCGTTAACGCCTATCTCGCGCAGGAAGCGATTGCTGACCGCCACGCGCGCGGCCTGCTCGGTGACGAGCCGCTCAACTACTATGTCCAGAACTACAAGAAAGCGATCGAGGCAGGTCTCCTGAAGATCATGTCCAAGATGGGCATCTCGGTCATCTCTTCCTATCGCGGTGGCTATAACTTCGAGGCGCTCGGTCTCTCGCGCGCCCTTGTGGCGGACTACTTCCCGGGCATGACCAGCCGCATCTCTGGCATTGGTCTCGCTGGCCTTGAGGACAATGCTGTCGAACGCCACGAGCTTGCCTTCGACGAGGACGTCATCTCGCTTCCGGTCGGCGGCTTCTATCGCCTGCGCGCATCGGGTGAGCCGCATGCTCTCGATGGCAACCTCATCCACATGCTGCAGGCGGCCTGCGACCGCGGTGACTACGCCCTTTATGAGCGTTATGTCGACGCGCTGAGCGGCCGCGCGCCTATCCAGCTGCGCGACCTGATCGACTTCAAGACCCGCAGCCAGACCTCGATCCCGCTTGAGCAGGTTCAGTCGGTCAATGAGATCCGCAAGCGCTTCGTGACGCCGGGCATGTCGCTTGGTGCGCTCTCACCTGAGGCGCATGGTACGCTCAACGTTGCCATGAACCGGATCGGCGCGAAATCCGTGTCCGGCGAGGGCGGTGAAATCCGTGAGCGTTACCGTCCCCTTCCGAACGGCGACAATATGAACTCCGCCGTCAAGCAGGTCGCTTCCGGTCGCTTCGGCGTGACCGCGGAATATCTCAATGAGTGCCGCGAAATCGAGATCAAGATCGCCCAGGGTGCAAAGCCTGGTGAGGGCGGCCAGTTGCCTGGTTTCAAGGTGACGGAGCTGATTGCGAAGAACCGCCACGCCACGCCGGGTGTGACGCTCATCTCGCCGCCGCCGCACCACGACATCTACTCGATCGAGGATCTGGCCCAGCTCATCTACGACCTGAAGCAGATCAACCCTGAATGCCGCGTCTGCGTGAAGCTCGTCGCGCAGTCAGGCGTCGGCACGGTGGCCGCAGGCGTCGCGAAAGCCAAAGCCGACGTGATCCTCATCGCTGGCGGTGTTGGTGGTACGGGCGCAAGCCCGCAGACCTCTATCAAATATGCAGGCCTGCCATGGGAAATGGGCCTCGCAGAAGCCCATCAGGTCCTCTCGCTCAACAATCTTCGCGACAAGGTCACCCTGCGGACCGATGGCGGCCTTCGCACTGGCCGCGACATCGTCATCGCGGCAATGCTGGGCGCAGAGGAATACGGCATCGGCACGGCATCGCTCGTCGCCATGGGCTGTATCATGGTGCGTCAGTGCCACTCCAACACCTGCCCGGTCGGTGTCTGCGTGCAGGACGAAGCGCTGCGCAAGAAATTCACGGGCACGGCCGAGAAGGTCGTGAACCTCATGTCCTTCCTCGCCGAAGATGTCCGCCACATCCTCGCAAGCCTTGGCCTCTCATCTCTCGATGAAGCCGTCGGCCGCACCGATCTTCTGGCGCAGGTCAGCCGCGGTGCCTCGCACCTTGATGACCTCGACCTCAACCCGCTCCTGGTGAAGGTCGAGACCACCAAGCCGGTCGTCTACCGTCCTGACCACCGCACCGAAGTTGTCGAAACGCTCGATGCGCAAATACTGCGCGATGGTGAGCCCTTCTTCACGCGCGGTGAGAAGATGCAGCTCGAATATGACGTTCAGAACGTGCAGCGCTCCATCGGTGCACGCTGCTCGTCGGCCATCGTCCGCAAGTTCGGTGAGCGCGCGCTGCCTGAGGGGCGCCTCCGTATCCGCCTGACAGGCAGCGCCGGTCAGTCACTCGGTGCCTTCTCGGTGCAGGGCCTCCTGCTCGACGTTTATGGCGACGCGAACGACTATGTCGGCAAGGGCCTGTCTGGAGCAACGATCCAGCTACGCCCGCGCCGTGATGCGCAGCTGGAGGCGTCCGAAAACACCATCATCGGCAATACCTGCCTCTATGGTGCCACCAATGGCCGCCTCTTTGCGGCGGGTCAGGCGGGCGTGCGCTTCGCCGTTCGCAACTCCGGTGCAGAGGCGGTGGTTGAAGGCTGCGGCGCGAATGGCTGCGAGTATATGACGGGTGGCCGCGTTGCGATCCTCGGTCCGGTCGGTGACAATTTCGGCGCTGGCATGACGGGCGGCATGGCCTGGATCTGGGATCCGAAAGGTAACTTCGCCCGCGTCGCCAACCCGGACTCCATCGACTGGTACCCGCTCGCCGACATGTCGGAAGAGTATATCGGGCGCTATCAGACGCTGCTCGAAATGCATGCCGAACGCACCGGTTCGAAGCGCGCGAAAGAGCTCTTGGAGAACTGGGACAAGACGCTGGAACAGACGCACTTCATCGTCCCGAAAGAGGTCGCTGACCGCATCCTTGGCAGCAAGCTGCCAGAGCTGCAGGCGGTCTGATATCCCGCAATCAGGTTGAATCAGGTGCGCGCGCAGGCCAGCACTTGCGCAGCGCGCGCACCGCGCCCACCTGTCACCGCAATGCCAGACAGAGAAACCAGTTGATCGCCTGACATGAGTAAACAGGATTATTACGAAGTATTGGGCGTCTCGAAAGACGTCGACGCAAAGGCCCTCAAGAGCGCCTATCGCAAGCTTGCGCTGAAATACCACCCTGACCAGAACCCCGGCGACGATGCCGCCGAGGCGAAGTTCAAGGAAGTCGGTGAAGCCTATGCGATCCTCTCCGACCCGGAAAAGCGCGCTGCCTATGACCGTTTTGGCCACGCAGCCTTTGAAGGCGGCGGTGCAGGCCCCGGCGGCGGCAACCCCTTCGGTCAGGGCGATCCCGGCGACATCTTCGAGAATATCTTCAGCCAGGTCTTCGGTGGCGGTTTTGGCGGCGGCCGTCGGCGCAATGGTCCCGCACGCGGCAATGACCTTCGCTATGATCTGGAAATCTCGCTCGAGGACGCCTTTACCGGCAAGGACACCGAGATCACACTGCCAACGGCGGTCGATTGCGGCACCTGCGATGGTAGCGGCGCAGAGCCCGGCACCAGCCCGGAAACCTGCCCGACCTGTCAGGGCGCAGGCCGCGTCCGCGCCCAGCAGGGCTTCTTCACCATGGAGCGTACCTGCGCGCGCTGTTCAGGCCGCGGCAAGGTCATCCCAAACCCCTGCAAGACATGCGGCGGTGCCGGTCAGGTCCGCGAAGAGCGCACGCTTCAGGTCAAGATCCCTGCAGGTGTCGAGAGCGGCATGCGTATCCGCCTCGCTGGTGAGGGTGAGCCAGGCCTCAATGGCGGTCCAAAGGGCGACCTCTACATCTTCATTGACGTTTCAGAACACGACATCTTCGAGCGCGACGGGCCGAACCTCTATTGCCCGGCACCTGTGCCGATGGTGACTGCGGCCCTTGGCGGCGAGATCGAAATCCCGACCATCGATGGCGGCCGCGCTCGCGTCACCGTGCCGGAAGGCGCGCAGACGGGCCGCAAGCTGCGCCTGCGCGGCAAGGGCATGCCATCGCTTCGCGGCTCCGGCCATGGCGGCGACCTCTTCGTCGAGATGATCGTTGAAACCCCGCGCAACCTGTCTGCCCGCCAGAAAGAGCTGCTGCGTGAGTTCTGCGAATGCTCAGGCGCTGATTGCAATCCGGAAAGCGAAGGCTTTCTCGGCCGCGTCAAGAAGTTCTGGGACGGCATGACCGGCGAGGATGGCCAACGCCCGAACTAGGCGCTGGCACCCACAGCCTCAGCGATTTCCGCGCAGGTCGCTTTCAGCCGCGCAATATCCTGCGGGCGTGACAGGCGGTGGTCACCATCCTTGATGAGGTGGAAGACGAGGTCTTCGCTCGTCATGGCGCTGACCAGCCGCTCGGCATGTTTCCATGGCACATCCGGGTCCTGCATCCCCTGCAGGATGCGCACAGGGCCGTTAAAGCTGATCGCTTCGTCCAGTATCGACCAGGTCTTGCCGTCCTCGATTAGCGCACGTGTAATCGGGTATGGGTCGCCATAGTCCGACGGGCGAAGGTGCATCCCCTTTTCCATGATCTCGGCCTGCGCCTCGCTTGAGAATTCAGGCCACATCAGTTTTTCGGTGAAGTCTGGCGCTGGCGCGATGAGGACCAGCCCCTTCACGCGGTCCGGCAGCGCCATCATCGACAATAGCGCCATCCATCCGCCCATGCTGGAGCCGACAAGGATGAGGTCGCCGTCTGTCTGCTCGGTGATCGCCGCCAGAGCGTCTTCGCGCCAGGCGCTGATTGTGCCGTCCTCGAATGCGCCGCCCGACTGGCCATGCCCGGAATAGTCAAAAGCAAGGAAGCTGTGGCCCTGCGAAGCAGCCCATGCTTCCAGTTCGGTGACCTTGCCGCCCATCATGTCGGACTTGAAACCGGACAGCCACACAAAGGTGAGGTCCGTCTTTCCGTGACTGCGGCGGAAGGCGATACGGCGGCCTTGCGGTGTTTCGAAATACTGTGTCGTCATGGCAGGAAGGCGTTGCGCGGGCTGCAGGTCTTGTCAACCAAGTCCCTTGGCGAACACCTTGCTTCCGCGCTAGAGCGGCTGTGAATTGCTGCATTCACGCCAGAACGGGTGCGAGAGAAAGATCCTGTACGCATGACAGAGACGGCGCTGCCAGACCTTGGCGGCAAGACCATACTCCAGGTGATCCCCGAAATGTCGGCCGGTGGGGCTGAGCGCACGACGCTGGAAGTCGCCGAAGCCATCATCGAAGCGGGCGGGCGCGCCATTGTCGCCAGTGAAGGTGGCCGGCTTGTCAGCGCCCTGGAGGTAGCAGGCGGCGAACATGTGCCCTTCGCCCTGAAAACTAAGAACCCGCTCAGCATCTATTCCAATGCGGGCAAGCTGGCAGACCTGATCGAGGCGTGCGGCATCGACCTCGTCCATGCACGGTCACGCGCCCCGGCATGGAGCGCGCTCTGGGCTGCGCGCCGCACAGGCCGCGCATTCGTGACCACCTATCACGGTGCCTATTCCGGCAAGTCTGCGCTGAAAAAGGTCTACAATTCAGTGATGGCGCGCGGCGACGTCGTCATCGCCAATTCCGAATGGACCGCAGATCATGTCCAGTCCGTCCACGGCACACCTGGTGAGCGCCTCGTCACCATCCCGCGCGGGGTGGACTTTGACGTGTTCGATGAGGCTGCCGTCAACCCGGACCGGATCGAGGCGATCCGCAACAACTGGCAGATCGAAGCGGCAAAGCCGACAATCCTGCTGCTGCCCGGACGTTTGACGAGCTGGAAAGGCCAGCTTGTGGCGATTGAGGCCTTTTCCAAACTGGATGAAAGCTTGCGCGCTGGCACCATCCTGATCCTCGCTGGCGACGCGCAGGGGCGCGACAAATACCAGGAAGAGCTGGAGCAGGCGATCGAGACATACGGGCTCGGCCATGCCGTGCGAATCGTCGGTCATACCGATGACATGGCCGCGGCCTATGCTGCCTCAGATATTGTCCTTGCACCATCCACGCGTCCTGAGGCGTTCGGCCGGGTCGCCGCCGAGGCCTCTGCCATGGGCAAACCCGTCATTGCGGCAGATCATGGCGGCCAGCGTGAGATCGTTGAGGACAGGCGGACAGGACTACGGGTTGAGCCGGGAAACCCTGCGTCACTGGCCACCGCAATCGGCGCGCTCCTTGCATTGGACGGGCCAGAAAGACACGCGATTGGGGCAGCTGGCCGTACCCATGTGCGTGAGCGGTTTTCCAAACGGGGTCTGCAGGTCGCAACCCTGTCGGTTTACAAACGCGTCTTCGAAGCGCGTGAGGAGCAGTCGAATTGAGCAGAAGCGCTAATCCTGGAGAGAAAGCCAGGCGCGTCCTCGTCATCAAACTCAGCGCTCTGGGCGATTTCGTCCTGGCGCTTGGGGCCATGCGCGCCATCCGCGCGGCCCATCCAAAGGCGAGCATCACGCTCCTGACGACGCCGCCCTATGAGGGCCTCGCCAAGGCGACCGGCTTTTTCCAGAAGATCGAGACCGATGGACGCCCCGAAGGCCTGAAGGCGACGCGCGCGCTCCTCAAACGCATCCGCGAGCAGAAATACGACATCGTCTACGACCTCCAGACGTCGGGCCGTACGGCGAACTATTTCAAGGCGCTGAACATGCCGATGCGCAAGCCGCCGCTCTGGTCGGGTCACGCTGCCGGTGCTGCATTTGAACACAAGGGGCCTGAGCGCGAGCGCATGCACAGCATCGACCGGTTCGGCGCTCAGCTCGAAATCGCGGGTCTCGGGCCAGAGACGACCGGCGGGCAATGGCCGCCCATGCCGGACATGTCGTTTGTGCGCCGTGCGCTCGGCGACTCGCCGTCGCTCCTGCCGGAATACTTCTCGATTTACGGGCCCTATGCGCTGATTATCCCGGGCGCCTCCAGCCATCGCAGCGCCAAGCGCTGGCCACCTGAGCGCTATGCAGCCCTTGCCTCACGCATCGCGGAAGCTGGCGTTACGCCAGTCCTGATCGGGTCCAAGGCCGAAGCAGAGATCGCGCAGACGATCTGTCAGGCCGAGCCGCGCACCAAGAATCTCGTCAATCGCACCAGCCTTTTCCAGATCGTGACGCTGGCCGATCAGGCGCTTTTCGCTGTTGGCAATGACACTGGCCCCATGCATATGGCGGCACTTTCCCGGTGTCCGGGCGTTGCCCTTTTTGCCACAAGCGAGAGCGACCCATCAAAGGCCGCGCCGCGCGGCGCGCAGATGATTATCTGTCAGGCGCCGACGCTCGATGAGCTTAGCGTGCGTGACGTCTGGCAGGCCGTTCAGATGCTTGGTGCAATTCCCGGGCGCGATAAAGTCGCCCAAACTTGAAAATTCGGCCGGAAATCGGCATATTCCGGTTCGCTTTAATTTGCTCAAAGGAGAAGAGCCATAGCACGTAGACCGCATGCGGCACCGCCATCCAAAAGAAACACAGGGCCGCGCATCAATCGGGACATCAAGGCAGAGAAAGTTCTGCTGATCGACGAAGAAGGCGAAAAGCAGGGTGTAATGCCGCTCATGGCTGCACTGGATGCCGCCGCTGAGGCCGGCCTCGACCTGGTGGAAGTGTCGCCTAACCAGGAAGTCCCGGTCTGCAAGATCATCGACTATGGTAAGCTCCGCTACGAAGAGCAGAAGAAGAAGGCGGCTGCCAAGAAGAAGCAGAAGTCGGCTGAGCTCAAAGAAATCAAGATGCGTCCGAACATCGACACCCATGACTATGAGGTGAAGACGAAATCGATGACGCGTTTCTTCGAAGATGGCGACAAGGTGAAAGTCACGCTCCGCTTCCGCGGCCGCGAAATGGCGCACCAGCATCTCGGCATGGAGCTCCTCCAGAGGGTCAAGGAAGAGTTCGCCGAGACTGCCAAGGTCGAGCTGGAGCCAAAGCTCGAAGGCCGCCAGATGACCATGGTGATGGCACCGCGCTAGGGCGCGGTCGCTTTCAGCGTTCACGTAATTGCCAGTCCGCCGCCTCCCCACCGAAGGGTGGGGTCCATGGCGGCTGCGGCGTGAGTGCTCAACCGCCATGGGGCCCAGCTTTCGCTGGGAATGTTGGGGGATAGATGTGCTGCAAAGTTTCGCTGCAGTGGCATGTCCTGACGCCTTGATTTAGGCGCGTCTTTCCGTCATAAGCCCCCTCTTTCGAGCACTGCGGGCCAAAACGGCATGCCTGCGGGCTCATGAACGACTAGACAGTGGTCGCCTTGTGCGTCCCGACAGGAGATCGAAATGCCGAAGATGAAGACCAAGAAGGCCGCTGCGAAGCGGTTCAAGTTCACGGCCACAGGCAAGCTCAAGCACGGCGTCGCCGGCAAGCGTCACCGCCTGATCAGCCACAACGCGAAGTACATCCGTCAGAACCGCGGCACCAAGCCGGTTGCTGATGCGGACGTCGCACGCGTCAAGAAGTACCTGCCCTACGGCCTCTAGGCCGGACGCAGATCGAACTCGAACCGTATTTGAACTAGCAGGAGGCCAAGATGCCCCGTTCACGTAACAAAGTGCCGGCACACGCCCGCCACAAGAAGATCATCAAGGCAGCCAAAGGTTATTATGGCCGCCGCAAGAATACTTTCCGCACGGCAAACGCTGCTGTCTGGAAAGCTGGCCAGTACGCCTATATCGGCCGCAAGCAGAAGAAGCGCACCTTCCGTTCGCTCTGGATCCAGCGCATCAATGCTGCTGTCCGCATCCATGACGAAGAGCTGACCTATTCGCGCTTCATCGACGGCCTCACCAAGGCTGGCGTCGAAGTTGACCGTAAGGTCATGGCTGACCTTGCCGTCCACGAACCAGAAGCTTTTGGCGCACTGGTGGAGAAGGCCAAGGGCGCGCTCGCAGCTTAAGCGTTCCGCTTTTCGCATTTCTCCGCTATTTCCGACCGCCAAGGCGGGGCGGAAAAGCCCCGTTCGGCCTTAAACCCAACGGGGCTTTTTCATGTCTGAACTCGATAAGATCGAAAAAGAAGCGCTCGACGCGCTGGCTGCAGCAGGCGACCTTGCTGCGCTCGACGCGGTACGCGTGGCCGAGCTCGGCAAGAAGGGCCGCATCTCTGGCCTGATGAAGACGCTTGGCGGCATGAGCCCGGAAGAGCGTCAGGACATGGGCCCCAAGCTCAATGGCCTGCGCAACCGTGTTCAGGACGCCGTAGAGGCGCGCAAGTCAGAGCTTGAAGAAGCCGAGCTGGAGAAGAAACTCCAGACCGAGCGTATCGACATGACCCTGCCGCCGGTTGCCGCGCCTGAGGGCAAGCTGCACCCGGTCATGCAGGTCTTCGAAGAGATCGCTGCCATCTTCGGCGATATGGGCTTCACCGTCGCTGAAGGCCCGGACATTGAAGATGACTGGCATAACTTCACGGCGCTGAACTTCCCTGAAGGCCACCCGGCGCGCGAAACGCACGACACCTTCTTCTTCCACCCGCAGGAAGGCGCGGCGCCGAAGGTGCTGCGCACCCATACCAGCCCCGTCCAGGTGCGCGTGATGGAGGCCCAGAAGCCGCCAATCCGCATCCTCGTGCCGGGCCGCGTTTACCGCAATGACTGGGACGCAACCCACACGCCGATGTTCCATCAGGTCGAGGGTCTGGTCATCGAGAAGAACATCCATATGGGTCACCTCAAGGGCTGCCTGATCGACTTCGTGCGCGAGTTCTTCGAGGTCGACAATGTCGAGGCACGCTTCCGCCCGCACTTCTTCCCGTTCACCGAGCCATCGGCCGAGATGGACGTGAAATATACCAAGGTCGGCGACTCGATCGAGATCGGGGCAGGCGACAGCTGGATGGAAATCCTCGGTTCCGGCATGGTCCACCCGAACGTGCTGCGCAATTGCGGCATCGACCCGGATGAGTATCAGGGCTTCGCCTTCGGTATGGGCGTCGACAGGCTCGCCATGCTGAAATACGGCATGCCGGACCTTCGCCCCTATTTCGAAGCCGATGCAGGCTGGAGCCGTCACTATGGCTTCCGGCCATGGGCTACGCCCAGCGTCTCCGGCGGGCTGAGCTAGAAGGCGGGACAGGCCATGGGTAACGGCAACAAGGCAGAAATGCTGATTGCGATCTGCGCGGTGATCACCAGCGCGATTGCAGTCTTCATTGCTTGGGACCAGGGACGCGTCATGCGTGCCCAGCAGCATGGCGCCGTCTTCCCTGTCGTCCAGATCGAGGGCTTCGTCTCGGAGACCCCCACAACTTCTGCAATGGGTATCCGCCTTACCAATAGCGGTGTCGGCCCGGCCCTGATCGAGCGGGTCGAAATGCTGAAGGATGGCGAGATCGTCGAGGACCTGACGCCCTATGCGGACACATTCCCGCCCGGCTATCAGCAATCCTGGTCGAGCTTGATTGGACGCGCTGTTGCGCCCGGCGACACCATCATGCCCCTGCGTGTCGACTGGCCGCGCGGGCAGGTGACGCTCGAACAGCGCAATGCAGCCGCTGCAGCGTGGAGCGAGCTTGATGTGGAAATCTGCTACTGCTCTGTCTTCGACCGCTGCTGGACGGCGCGCGGCCTTGGTATGGGCGTCAGCATGAGCCGTGCCGAGCCTGTAAAACGCTGCCAGCGCAGCGAAAAAGATATTTTCGAGGACCTCGCGGACGATGTGCGCGCCCCTCAAACCGAACCGACCCCGGAAGTGGAATAGACGATGAAGTTCACACTCTCATGGCTGCAGGACTATCTCGCGACCAAGGCGCCGCTGGATGATATCCTTGCGACGATGCTGAAGGCCGGCCTCGAGGTCGAGCATGTCGAAGATCCGGGCGAGAAACTGTCCGAGTTCACGGTCGCTCACGTCACCGCGGCCGAGCCGCATCCGGATGCCGACCGCCTGCGTGTGTGCACGGTAGAGACTAAGGACGGCACCAAGCAGATCGTCTGCGGGGCGCCGAACGCGCGCGCCGGTATGACCGCCATCTACGCGCCGCTCGGCACCTATATTCCCGGTCTCGACTTCGCGCTCGACAAGAAGCCGCGCAAGATCCGCGGCATCGAGAGCCACGGTATGCTCTGCTCCACCAAGGAGATTGAGGCAGGCGAGGACCATGACGGCATTGCGGACCTCAAAGGCGACTGGAAAGTCGGCACGCCAGCCGCCGAAGCCCTCGGCCTGACCGACAAGGTCATCGATTTCGAAGTTACCCCGAACCGCCCAGACTGGCTCGGTGTGCAGGGCATCGCCCGCGACCTCGCCGCAGCCGGGGCAGGGCGTTTCCTCGAAAACCCGATCAAGAAAGTCGAAGGCAGCTTCGACTGTCCTGTCGATATCCAGCTCGAAGCCCCGCAGGCCTGCCCGGTCTTTGCCGGTGCGCTTGTGCGCGGTGTCACAAACGGCCCATCGCCGGACTGGATGCAGCAGCGTCTCAAAGCGCTCGGCATCACGCCGCGTTCGCTGCTCGTCGACATTACCAATTATATCTCGTTCGACCGCGCCCGTCCGCTTCACGCTTATGACGCGGCTAAGCTCAAGGGCGCTGTCGTTGCCCGTCTCGGCCGCGAGGGTGAGAAGCTGGAAGCCATCGACGGCAAGACCTATGAGATCGGCACAGAGATGTGCGTCATCGCTGACGATAGCGGCCCGATCGGCCTCGGCGGCGTGATGGGCGGCCAGTCCACGGCTGTCAGTGCAGAGACGACCGACGTCTTCATCGAGAGCGCCTGGTTCGACCCGCTTCGCACAGCCCGTACGGGCCGTGACACCGGCATCATTTCCGATGCCCGCTACCGCTTCGAGCGCGGTGTGGATCCGCAAAGCTGTGTCGATGGCCTCAACTTCGCGCTCATGCTCATCAAGGAGTATGGCGGCGGTGAGGTCTCGGTCAGCCGTATTGCGGGCCAGCCTCCGGCGCCGCACGCCAAGGTCCTGTTCGACAAGCGCGACGTTGCGCGCCTCACAGGGCTCGAAATCAAGCCGGCCGATCTCAAGAAGATGCTGAAGGATCTCGGCTTCGGCCTCGAGGATACGGGCGAGGCCTGGTACCTCACCGTGCCAAGCTGGCGCTTCGATATCGAGCAGTCCGCCGACATCGTCGAGGAGGTCGCCCGCCTCACCGGCTACGACAAGCTGCCGACCCAGTCGCTGCCGCCGCTCGAAGGCGGACGCACCGCAGTTATCACGCCGACGCAGGCCCGCATCCGTGCGGCGCGCCGTGTCATGGCGGCTCGTGGTTTTCTTGAGACGGTGACCTGGTCCTTCATGCCGAAGGAGCAGGCAAAACTGTTCGGCGGCGGCAGTGATGCGCTCACCCTCTCGAACCCCGTCGCCAGCGAGCTCAACCAGATGCGCCCGAGCATCCTCGCCAACCTCGCCGTTGCCGCTCAACGCGGCGCAGACCGCGGCGAGCGGGAGATGCGCCTGTTCGAAGCTGGCCCCGTCTATCTCGGCGACGGCCCGAAGGATCAGCGCAACGTGGTCGCTGCGCTCGTGCGCCCTGTGACGGCCCGTCACTGGAGCGGCGCGCTCGCCCCTTATGATGCCATCGCTGCCAAGGCGGATCTCTTCGCCCTTCTGGCAGAGCTCGACCAGCCGCCAGAGCGTTTCCAGATCGAAGCCCCGCGCCAGGATCACTGGCATCCGGGCCAGTCGGCCTGCCTGAAGCTCGGGCCCAAGGTCACGATCGCGCATTTCGGCGCGCTGCACCCGCGCGTCCTGAAAGAGCTGGATGTCGACGGTCCTGTCTATGGCTTTGAGCTCAATCTTAACGCCCTGCCGATGATGAAGGCGAAAGCCACGAAGACGCGTCCGGTGCTACAGCGCGCTGACCTGACGCCGATCCGCCGCGACTTTGCCTTCGTTGTCGATGAAGGCGTGCCAGCTGGCGATATCGTCCGTCAGGCCCGCGCCGGCGACAAGAAGCTCATCACGGCGGTCGATGTTTTCGACGTCTATCAGGGCAAGGGCATCGACCCGGGTAAGAAGTCCGTCGCCATCGAAGTCACGATCCAGCCGGAAGGCGAAACGCTGAAGGACAAGGAGATCGACAAGATCGCCGAAGCCATCATCGCCAACGTGACCAAGGCCACCGGCGGTGTGTTGCGGGGATAGCCGTATCGCGCTTAAGCTTGCCCTCTAAGGCGGGGGGCAAGCAGCCATGGCGATGCATCACATCATGACGCAGATGGGGCTGCGCAAGCGTCTCTACACGCAGATGGAGCCCACGGCGCGCGAAAAGACGGGCCTGTCGCCCTTCAACCTTTTCATCGTCATCCTCGTCCTGCTCAGCTTTCTCGCGCTCGCGCTGGAGACAGAGCCGACCATGGGCGAGGCGTGGATGCGCGCCATCGATGTTTTCAATGTCGCGATCATCATCATCTTCGCGCTGGAATACCTCCTTCGGCTCTGGGTGGCAGGTGAAAACCCTGAATATCGCGGCTTACGTGGCCGCGTGCGTTACATCTGTTCTGGCTACGCCCTTGCCGACCTTGTCGCCTTCCTGCCAGAGCTTTTGTGGATCCTGCTCGCACCCGATGATGCCAGTGCGCAGATCGTCATGGTGCTGCGGGTGCTGCGGCTAGCGCGCCTTGCCAAGATCTCTCGCTTCATCCCGGCTTTTGACGTTCTAGGCGCCACGCTCTCGCGCGCAGGAACGCAGCTCTTCACCACGCTCGCCATGGCGATGGCGCTGGTCTACATCTCGGCTGTGCTGCTCTATTTCGTCGAGGGCGTTGGCGGCCAGCAGCAGGAGAGCTTCGCGTCCATTCCGCGTGCCATCTGGTGGGCCATCGCAACCCTCACCACGGTTGGCTATGGCGACGTCTATCCCGTGACACCGCTTGGACGGTTCTTCGCGTCCGTCATCGCGATTGCCGGCATCGGCATGGTCGCCCTGCCTGCCGGCGTGTTCGCCAGCGCCTTCTCAGATGAGATACGAGAGCGGGAAAATGCCAAGCAGGAGCGCCGCGAACGCGCCCTTGAACGTCGCGTCGCGCGGATCGAGGCTGCCGAACTGGAGGAAGAGGGCGACTAAGCCTTTGATGAAGTGGGCGAAGGTTGGAGTGTGGCAGCATTGGCGCGGCGTCGACGCCTACGTCTAAATGGTTCGACTTCGCTCACCATGCGGGCATTTCTAGCGTCGGCAATAGACCCGCATGGTGAGCGAAGTCGAACCACAGGGTTGCTGGCAGAAAGTGACGGATAGTGCGGTTCTGTAGCGCGCTCGCTTTCTCTACTCGCCATCCTCCGGCGTATCCATGGCCATCACGATCTGCGCATAGCTGCGTGACAGGTGCCCCATATTCTCGACGCTGAGGCGCTCATTGGTGCCGTGAAACCCTGCAAGGTCCGCCGGGCCGACAATGCTCGGCGCAAAGCGATAGACGCTGTCGGTGATCGCGCTGGCATAACGCGCATCGGTCGCCCCGATAACGAGGGCAGGGGTGACGGGCGCGCCGCCGCCAACTTCGGTCGCCACGGCGTGCAGCACGCCATAGGCCCGGTTGTCAGTCGCGCTGACGCCAGACGCTTCGCTGCCAATGCCGCCCGCAACAGGTGCGTATTCGAGGCCCTCAATATCAGAGGTCACCTCACCAATATGGTCCAGAATATCCTGCACCGTATTGTTCGGATGAACCCGGAAATTGACGATGGCGGTTGCCCGCTGCGCCAGCACGTTTTCCTTGGCGGAGCCGGACAGCATGGTTGGTGCCGTCGTTGTGCGGATCATCGCATTGCCTTGCGGTGACGCTGCAAAGCCGCTCTCGACCATGCCGCCCAGCAGCCACTGGTTTGCAAGCGCCATGCGCTGGACAAAGCCCATCTCGCTGGCAACGACCTGCATCATCTCGGAGGTTGGTGAGGCGGAGAGATCCGCGTCCATCTGGTTCTCATCCAGCGCGATCAGCGCCCGCGACAGGCGCACCGTGGCACTATCGCGCGGCGGTGCAGATGAGTGCCCACCCTCCGCCGTGACGGTGATCTGGACGGTGACATAGCCCTTCTCGGCCACGCCGATCAGGCCCAGCGTGCCGCCTGTGACCGGGTTGTCCTGAACGACCATGAAACCTTCATCAAGCGCCATGACAGGCGACACCCCGCGCTCTTTCAGAAGCGCGATCCCTGCCTCGGCGCCAGAGCCGGACACCTCTTCATCATGTCCGAGCTGCACCAGGATGGTACGTTGCGGCTCAAACCCATCGCGGGCCAGCGCATCAAGGCCTTCCATGATGGCGACGAGAGAGCCCTTATCGTCCATCGCGCCGCGTCCATAGACATAGCCATCGACGATCTCGCCCGCGAAAGGCGCGCCGGTCCAGTCGCCTTCGGTGCCGATGTTCACCGGGACAACATCCTGGTGCGCCATGAGGAGAAGCGGATCGAGCGCGGGGGCAGACCCTTCCCATGTGTAAAGGACGGTATAGCCGCCGGGCACGGTCTCTTTCGATGCGGCGGCATGGAAAGCCGGATAGGTCTCTTCCAGCCAGGTTTGCAGCTCAAGCCACGGGCCTTCCTGACCGGGCCGTGGGTCGCCGGATGACAGCGTGATCGTGCGGAACTGGATGGCTTCAGAGAGGTGCCGGGCGGCTGTATCGGCCGAAATCGCTGGCGGCTCTGGCAGCTCGACTTTCTGCACCGTGTCCGGCACGCCGCCATAGTTGAGCGTGCGGATGACCAGAACAGCGATCAGGGCCAGAAAAGCAACGCCTACCCCAAGCAGGATTTTCTTGAACATACTGGCCCTCCCTCAATCGCCATTATTTTGCGGGCCACTCTGGTGCGCGCGGCGCGCGTGGGCAAGAGGGAGTGCCAGCCTCAGTTCACGAGCTGGCAGAAATAAACCCTGTTCTCGCCGTCGTCCCGGTCTTCGCTGAGGCGCAGGACGTCCCCTTCGCGAATGATATGCACATGGAAGCGATCAAGGGTGGAGGTATTGGTGAATTCGGCGAGATGGTCCTCGCCGCTGAAGACATAGCTGCGATCGTCCAGCGTCAGCCGTCCATTGAAGAAGACCTTGCCTGCGCCGCTCGCGATAAACTCGTTGATGTTCTCGCGGACAGGCGCGACGCCTGCGCCGCTCACGTCAACAGTATCGTATTCAGCCTCCAGTATCGCGGGAGAGCCACCGAGATCACACGACCAGGCAACCTGCGTGCGGTCACGCGGAGACGCGGGAAGGGCAAGTGCCAGGGTGAAGGCGAGCGCGAGAAGCTGCATTGGGGTGAGGTCTCCGCTGGCAAAGCGCCAGCAGAGACGACGGTACACCATTTAGTGGTGCGTACCTAATGAATTGCGGCCTGTGCGTGCGTTCAGGCCTGGCCGGAAACGGCGAGCACGTCCTCGACGGTGCGCAGACCCGGCTTCGGCGATGTCACCAGCACGGCCATGTTGCCCGGCAGGTGCTTGTTATCGAGCATCTTCTCATGCGCGGCCGGGATATCTGCCCAAGGGAAGACTTCCGACATGCACGGATCGATGCGGCGGTCGATGACCAGCTGGTTCGCCGCCGAAGCTTGCGCAAGGTTTGCAAAGTGCGAACCCTGCACCCGCTTCTGGCGCATCCAGAGGAAGCGCGCATCCATGGTCAGGTTGAAGCCGGTCGTACCCGCACAAATGACGACCATGCCGCCGCGCTTCACAACGAAGACAGAGACCGGGAAAGTGCTTTCGCCCGGATGTTCGAATACGATGTCGACATCCTTCTTGCCGGTGATCTCCCAGATCGCCTTACCGAACTTGCGGTTTTCGCGCATATAGTCGGAGAATTCAGGGCCGTTCACTTTCGGCAGCTGGCCCCAGCAATTATAGTCCTTGCGGTTCAGAACGCCCTTGGCGCCCATCGAATAGACAAAGTCGAACTTGTCATTGTCGGAGACGACGCCGATCGCATGCGCGCCGGTGACGGCACAGAGCTGGACGCCGAAGCTGCCAAGACCGCCGGATGCGCCCCAGACGAGGACGTTATTGCCCGGCTTCACAATATGCGGACGGTGGCCGAACAGCATGCGATAGGCGGTGGCGAGCGTCAGCGTGTAGCAGGCGCTCTCTTCCCAGGTGAGGTGCTTTGGACGCGGCATGCACTGGCGCGCCTGAACGCGGCAGAACTGCGCGAACGAGCCGTCTGGCGTTTCATAGCCCCAGATGCGCTGGGACGGGGAGAACATCGGGTCGCCGCCATTGCATTCCTCATCGTCGCCATCATCCTGGTTACAATGGATAACGACCTCGTCGCCCGGCTTTACGCGGGTAACTTTGCGGCCAACGGCCCAGACGATACCGGACGCGTCAGAGCCTGCGACATGGAAATCGGCCTTGTGCACATCGAAGGGCGAGATCGGCTCGCCGAGACCGGCCCAGATACCGTTATAGTTGACGCCAGCGGCCATGACGAGCACGAGCACTTCGTCGGAATCGATCTCCGGCACGGGCACCTGCTCGACCTGCATGGCCGTATTCGGGCGGCCATGGCGCTCACGGCGAATTGCCCAGGCATGCATGAATTTCGGCACGTGGAACTCAGGTGGAATCTCACCGACTTCGTAAATATCTTTCTTCTCACGCGCGATTGTCGCAACACTCATTCTACAAATCCTCCGATAGTCCTCTTGTGAGCAATATTTTTGTTTTGCTTCACAAATCTCCTCAATGGCGGGACACTGACCAAATCATTGACGCTAAGGCAAGGAAAAATTTGCTGCAGCGCAACATCCCGGATCGAAAGAATGAGAGTTTTCCTGCCATGCAGCCTGCTGAGATCGTCTATCTGAACGGTGAATTCGTGAAGAAGGATGAGGCCTGCCTGTCGCCATTCGACCGGGGCTTTCTTTTCTCACACGCCGCCTATGAAGTGACCGCCGTCTTCGATGGTAACCTCATCGATTTCGACCCACACATGGCGCGCCTTGGTCGCACGCTGGACGGCATCGATATCCCGCGTGAGGGCCTCGCTGAGCGCCTGAAAAGCCTGCACGAAGAGCTGATCGCCCGAAACGGCGTCACTGAAGGCTTCGTCTATCTTCAGGTCACCGGCGGGGCCTATGGACGCCGGGACTTTGGTGGGCCAGAAACGCTCACGCCGGGCCTTTTCATGTTCTGCGAGACACGCAATCTCATCGGCGAGAAGGCACAGCACGGCGTCTCGGCCATCACGGTCGAGGACCAGCGATGGAAGCGCAGGGACTTCAAGACAACCCAGCTTCTCTCGCAGGCACTTGCCTATCGTGAGGCGGAGCGCGGCGGTGCGTTCGGCGCTATTCTCCACGAAGACGGCATGGTGACCGAAGGCGCATCGGCGAATCTCTGGGTCGTGCTGGACGCAGATACGCTTGTGACCCGCAACCTCGGCCGTCAGATCCTGCCCGGCATTACCCGCCAGTCTGTCCTCGCCCATCTCGCCCGCGAAGGCATCACGGTAGAGGAACGCGCGATCAGCCTCGATGAACTCCTGACCTCGCAGGAAGTGTTCACCACGTCTGCGACAGGTCTCATCCTGCCTGTGGTGCAGCTGGATGGAAAACCGGTTGGCATGGGCAAGCCTGGGCCAGTGACGCGCCGGGTGCAGGGCCAGTACTATCGCGGGATTGGCGCAGATCTCGATGCCCGCGCGTCGTGGCTCAACGCGAACGGATAATCGCGCGCCGGGCAGACATCGTATTCATCAGCTTCACGGTCAGGATCATGGAGGCGAGCACGACAGTGATCAGATTGGCGATGATGATGGGCAGGCTTTCGATCAGCACGCCATAGACCAGCCAGAAGGCGACGCCTGTTGTGAAGAGCAGGTACATGTAAAGCGACAGGCCATCGGTGTTGCGCGTCCGAAGCACGAGGATCGCCTGCGGCACAAAGCTCGCCGTTGTCAGGCACGCAGCCACCAGTCCCAGAAAGTCAGCCATTCCCATCCCCCGTCTGCGCCGAAGGACGGGGAAATACCACGTTCTAGAACGCGCTGTCTCTGACTTAATCGCGACCGTCCGGCTTGCGCGGGCCGCGCCCGATCACTTCGCCCTCAATGATCTCACCGCCATCGTCGCCGGGCGATGTCCCATCCGGGCTTATGGCAAACGGACCGACTTTCAGGCCCGCGCCTGACGTGTCGATCACCCCGTCCAGCAGCTTCACCGGAATGGCGAGGCAAATCGCCGCAAATGCGCCCCAGAACCCAAGGATGGCTGCATCGGCCATCGTCAGACGGCTCTCGAGGTCGACTTCGGTAAACAGCGCCGCAATCCCGGCAAAGGCAACGAACAGGATGCCGCCCAGAACGACCATGCCGACAAACTTCGGCGCAAGCTTCTGAAGCCCGGGCCATGGCGGTGGGCGCTGCTTGACGGCGCGAAGGACGACAGGGCGCACTGCCGTCATCACCGCGGCGATCAGCACGACCATGATGGCGCTGCGCTCCATGACCACAGCCGTAAGAATCGCGAGCGGCAGGGCAAGCAGGGCAGCCAGCCGCAGGGCAAGGCTCAGTCGGATAAGGCCGGTCATGTGTTCTGCTCCAGACTGCGCCGCACCGCGCCAGTGCGCCTCGGCTCTCTCGCGTGGCGGCTTGCCTGCCCCTGTGAGCAGACACGCCCGCCGGGCGCCTTCTCAGCGCAAGATTGTTTTGCGAGCGGCGTGATGCAATCCCCCAACTGGTAGAACTTGCCCTGACGCTACGTTCGGTACATGTTGCGCCGCAATATAAGGAGGAGCGTATAAATGAGTGAACGCGATTACCAGCACGATGCCGACAGGCCGTGGATTTTCCGTACCTATGCAGGCCATTCCACCGCGGCGAAATCCAACACGCTCTACCGCTCCAACCTCGCGCGTGGCCAGACGGGCCTCTCCATCGCCTTCGATCTGCCAACACAGACCGCCTATGACAGCGACCACGTTCTCTCGCGCGGCGAGGTCGGCAAGGTCGGCGTGCCGGTCAGCCATCTTGGTGATATGCGCACCCTGTTTGAGGGGTTGCCGCTGGAGGAAATGAACACCTCCATGACGATCAATGCGCCTGCGGCCTGGCTGCTGGCTCTCTATGTGGCGCTCGCCGATGAGCGCGGCGATGACCGCAAGAAGCTGCGCGGCACCACCCAGAACGACATCATCAAGGAATACCTCTCACGCGGCACCTATGTGTTCCCGCCGGAGCCATCCATGCGCCTCATCGCCGACATGGTCAGCTGGTGCTACACCGAAGTGCCGAAGTGGAATCCGCTGAACGTCTGCTCCTACCACCTGCAGGAGGCCGGCGCGACGCCAGAGCAGGAGCTCGCCTACGCGCTCGCGACCGCCTGCGCCGTGCTCGACAAGGTAAAGGCTGGCGGCCAGGTGCCTGATGAGGACTTCCCGACCGTCTTTGGCCGCATCTCCTTCTTCGTGAACGCAGGCGTGCGCTTCGTGACAGAGCTCTGCAAGATGCGCGCATTCACTGATCTCTGGGAAGAGATTGGCCGCGAGCGTTACGGCGTCGATGACGAGAAAGCGCTCCGCTTCCGCTATGGCGTACAGGTCAACTCGCTTGGCCTGACGGAGCAGCAGCCGGAGAACAATGTCTACCGCATCCTGCTCGAGGCCCTCGCCGTGACCCTCTCCAAGCGCGCCCGCTGCCGCGCGCTCCAGCTGCCCGCCTGGAACGAGGCGATGGGCCTGCCGCGCGAATGGGACCAGCAATGGTCGCTGCGCCTCCAGCAGATCCTCGCCTATGAGACAGACCTTCTGGAATTCGAGGACCTGTTCGACGGCAGCCACGTCGTCGATGCGAAGACCAATGAGCTGAAAGAGGGCGCGCGCGCCGAACTTGCCCGCCTCGATGAGATGGGCGGCGCTGTCGATTCCGTGCCTTACATGAAGGAAAGCCTCGTCGGCGCCCATGTTGAGCGCATCCTCGCCATTGAAAGCGGCGCGCAGACCGTGGTCGGTGTGAACCGCTATCAGGAAACAGCCGACAGCCCGCTTAGCGCAGGCGAGAAAATGATCGAGACCGTCGATCCGATGGTTGAGGCGGGCCAGGTAAAAGCCTTGAAGGACTGGCGCAAATCCCGTGATGAGGCCGCTGCTCAGGCCGCGCTCTCAGCCCTTCAGGAAGCGGCCCGGTCCGGCGAAAACATCATGGAGCCGTCCATCGCCGCCGCCAAGGCAGGCGTCACCACAGGTGAGTGGGGCGGCGCGCTGCGCGAAGTCTTTGGTGAGTATCGCGGGCCGACCGGCGTCGCGCTGACCGTCGAGACGCGCGGCGACGAGGACATCGAAAAGACCCGCGCGCGGGTTGAGAAAGTGTCCGAAGCGCTCGGCCGCAAGCTCACCTATGTACTCGGCAAGCCCGGCCTTGATGGACATTCGAATGGCGCCGAACAGATTGCCAGCCGCGCACGCGCCTGCGGCATGGATGTCGTCTATGAAGGCATCCGCTTTACGCCGGCGGATATCGCCGCGCAGGCCAAGGAGGCCAACGCCCACGTCGTCGGCCTCTCCATCCTGTCGGGCAGCCATCTCGACCTCGTCCGCGACACGATTTCAGAGCTGCGCAAGATTGGCCTTGAGAATGTGCCCCTCATCGTTGGCGGCATCATCCCGCCAGAGGATGAGCGCGCGTTGAAACAGATGGGCGTGCGCCGCGTCTACACCCCAAAAGACTTCAAGATCACGTCGATCATGAGCGATGTCGTCGACACGGTAGAGGATGCCTGGCTGGAAAAGGTTTAGGTGCAACGCGGCGCGCACGTTGCGCGTTACGCGCAGGGACCTATCTCAAAACCCAGCCTGACAAAGGAGACCTCACGGGCCTGACGGCCCGACAGCACCATGACCCTACTTCTTGTTTATCTCGCGATTGCGATCGGCGTATCGTTCTTCTGTTCGGTGGCCGAAGCCGTCCTTCTCTCAGTCCGGCCGTCCTACATCGCAACACTGGAGCAGCAGAAGAAGCCGGGGGGCAAGGTGCTCGCCAAGCTGCGCAAGCGGATCGACCGGCCGCTTGCAGCCATCCTGACGGCTAACACGATTGCCCACACTGTGGGCGCGGCGGGTGTTGGCGCGCAATCGGCCGTGGTATTCGGCAACGCCTATCTCGGTGTGACGTCGGGCGTTCTGACCCTGCTCATCCTCGTCTTTTCTGAGATCATCCCGAAATCGATTGGCGCGGCCTACTGGCAGAAGCTGGCTCCGCTGATGGGCACGCTCATCTGGTGGCTCACCATCCTGCTGACGCCTTTCGTCATCATTTTCGAACAGCTGACCAAACTAGTTTCGGCTGGCGCACATGGTCAGCCGACTTTCAGCCGCGACGAGCTGCAGGCCATGGCCCGCATCGGCGCAGAAGAAGGCGCGATCAATGCGCGTGAGCACCGCATCCTTTCGAATGTGATGAAGCTCAACCGCCTGTCGGTCCGCGATATCATGACCCCGCGCCCGGTCATCTTCTCGGTCCCCGCGACCATGAATGTCGACGAGTTCTTCCAGAAGCATTCTGAAAAGCCATTTTCGCGCATCCTCGTATCGGCTGGCGATACGGATGACATGACGGGCTATGTCCTGAAAAACGATCTTCTCGTGGCGCAGGCCCGCGATGAGTTCGACGCCGCGCTTGGCACCTTCAAGCGCGATATCCTGACCATCCCGGACAGCAAAACGGCATCGGCCACATTCGGTCTCCTCATGGAGGACAAGAGTCATATCGCCGTTGTCGTGGATGAGTTTGGCACCGTCCTCGGCCTCGTCACGCTCGAAGACATTGTCGAGACCCTGCTCGGCCTCGAAATCATTGATGAGCAGGATGTCGTCGAAGACATGCAGAAGCTTGCCCGCCAGCGCTGGAAAGAGCGTATGGGCAGCATGGGCATCAATGCTGACCTGATCGACGACGCATCGAAGAAGTCGACCTAGGCCAGCAGAGTGGGAAAGTGCCGGTCGATCAGACCGGCACGTTCGCCCGCAGCATGTTGTAATAGTCGCGGATCCGCTCGACATAGCGCACCGGCTCATAGCCGCGCGCATAGCCGTGATTGACTGAGTTGTAGTATTTCGGGCGCGTCAGAAGCGGCAGCATCCGCTCGATATTCTGCCAGTCATTCGGGTTGAGACCCTGCCTTCGCGCCAGCGTGCGGGCATCGTAAACATGGCCCATCCCGACATTATATGCCGCAAGCGCAAACCAGAGGCGGTCCTCGCCCTGGATGGCGTCGGGCAGCCTGTCATAAAGCCGCGCAAGATAGCGTGCGCCGCCATCCACACTCTGGGCAGGGTCAGTCCGGTCCTGGATACCGACTTCCTGCGCCGTCGGCCGCGTCAGCATCATGATACCGCGAACGCCTGTTGGACTGACGGCGTCAGGATTCCAGTGCGATTCCTGATAGGCCTGCGCAGCCAAGAGTAGCCAGTCGAACGGCTTCTCTTCAGCGGCGGCTTCGAAATAATTTCGATAGAGTGGCAGGCGATCTTCTACCCGCTCGACGAAGCGAAGGACTTCGACATAGTCAAACTCATCCAGATGGCCGAACCAGTGTTCGTCCAGCTCTTCCAGATATCCGTTGGCGTGAGCTTCCATGAACCAGCCGGCCAGCGCCTGATCCATGCCCGCGATCTCTGAATTATAGACCCAGCCGAGCGGCCTTGCCTCGGTCAGTGTCATTGGAATCACGAGGTCGGGATATAGCCGCCTTGCATATTCGGCGAGGTGGGAGTCAGCCACCGTGCAATCCACCCGCTGCTCGGCTACATCGCGCAGCATAGGCAGGGCCGAGCCTGCAATTTCTGTTTCAAAGGACAGGGCCGGATAATCTTCACTCAGGCCTTCGAGCGTTTCGGCATAGGTGGAGCCCCGGACAACCGAGAGGCTGACTTGCGATAGCGCTTCAAGCGTCTGCGGGGCAGGTCCACTCTGGTGGCAGACCACGCTCTCTTCAACGTTGCGATAGGCCGGACCAAAGGACAGCCTCGATTTGCGGGCGTCCGTAATTGTCAGATTGGCAGCGGCCAGATGCGCCCGGCCATCCTCCATGGCATCCAGTATCTCATCGATACTGTCCATCTGGATGAAGCGGGGCGTCACGCCGAGGTCTTCGGCGAAGGCTTTCATTAGGTCTGCTTCATAGCCGATCGCGCCGGCGCGCGATGCGCTGAACGTCGTCGGGCCTTCGAGCGTCAAAACGATCAGATCTCCATCCTCTCGGATGGTCTCGACAGACCCGCCCTGAACGACATTGGTCGTCTCTGGCGCGGAGTTACACCTCGTTGTGCTAAGCCCTGCCAGGATCGTCGCGCCAGCTATCAAGCTAATGCGAACTTTCTCATGCATACCCACACAATAGTTGAACGAGGCGTCAGTTCAAATTTTCGCCGGGATTCTTTCGCTTAGCGAAAATCCTGCAACCATGGCGTGCCTCACGGACTCTGGCGGGACGGATTTTTAATAACCTGTCCCGATTCTGCAGAGCTTGAGAAAATCAGTCTTCGTATTCGGGATCGTCGCGGCTGCCAAACAGGCGGCCCTTCTCGGTGAAGAGGACGATCAGGAGGCAGGCAAGGCCAAGCCCGACATAGCCTTCAAGAATAGGCACGACCGACCCATTGAAACGGCTCGCCACCAGCCAGCCGAAAAAGCTCGCCACGGTGGTCGTCATGAAGCCATAGGCGGCGCTGCCCGTCCCGGCGATCTTGCCCAGCGGCTCCATGGCGAGCGCCGAGAAGTTCGCGCCGATAAGACCAAAGCAGGCAAAGGTCAGGGCGAAGAGCGGGTAGAAGATGATAAGCCGCTCGCCGAACTGGATCATGGCCAGTGTGTTGATGCCCGCAAGCACGATGAAACCAAGCAGGACCGTATGGCTCACCCGGCGCATGCCGATCCGCTCGACAATGCGAGAGTTCATGAAGTTTGCGATGGAGAGCGCGCCTGCGATCCCCGCAAACCAGAGCACGAATGTGTCAGCCTTGTCGAAGACGTCACGGAAGACCTGTTCGGACGATGCGACATAAGAAAAGAGCGCCCCGAAGATGACGCCGCTCGCGCACATATAGCCAAGCGTGACGCGCGTGGTCAGGACCTGCTTGTAGGCCTTGAACGAGCCACCGAGATTGAGGGGAGGGCGGTTCTCTGCCGGGAGCGTTTCGGGCAGGCGCAGGCTGATCCAGACCATCATGAGCAGGCCTGCAATCCCGAGGACGCCGAAGGTCCACTGCCAGGGGGCAAACAGCATGACGCCCTGGCCGAGAGACGGCGCAAGGATCGGCACCACCATGAACACGGTCATCACAAGCGACATCAGCCGCGCCATGGCCCGCCCGCCCATAAGGTCACGAACGACAGAGACCGCGATGACGCGAATGCCAGAGGCTGCGATCCCCTGCAGGAAGCGCGTCACCAGCAGCATGGAAAAGCTCGTCGCCGCCATGCAGGCAAAGCCCGTAATCGTGTAGAAAGCGATGCAGCCAAGCACGATCTTCTTGCGCCCGACACTGTCGGAGATTGGCCCGAACACCAGTTGCGGCGCCCCGAAGCCAAGCACATAGGCAAAGATCACCAGCTGCTGGTCATTGGCCTCCTGCAGCCCATAGGATTGCGCGATGTCGTGCAGCGCAGGCAGCATCGTGTCGATGGCCAGCGCGTTCAGCGCCATCATCGCGGCAATCATGCCAACGAATTCCCAGAGTGGCATTGGGAGGGCAGGGCGGACGGCCGGTGCGATTGTCTTTACTGTTTCACTCTGCATCGGGCCACTCGTCCATCGTCCAGCACGGCTATCTGGCCCGCCAGGTTTCAATTGCAACCACCGCTCGCGCATAGCTGCAAGTCTGACTTAGCGAGAGGGGCGCCCGTCTGGCTGCCTAGAAGCCTGCGCCCGGCTCAGAAAGATACTTCTCTTCAGCCGGCGTAGACGTGCGTTGCAGAAGCTTATTGCGGTGCGGGAAACGACCAAACCGCTCGATCACTTCGCGGTGCTTGTAGGCATAATCGAGCGTCGTCTTGCAGAACTCTTTATAGTCCGGGCGGGCGTCTTCGCTGAGTTTCTCGAACAGAGAGACAGAGAGATTCTGGTCCGCCATTTTCTCTGAATGCTCAGCCGGCAGGTAGAAAAAGACGCGCTCGGTTTCCGACAGCGTCCTGTCCTGGCCAAGGTCGAGGCCGACCTGCATCAGGTGGCGGCTCAGCGGATCGTGCATGAAGCTGTAGCGGTGACCGCGAAAGATGTTCCGGCTGAACTGATCCAGCGCAATGATGGCCGCCAGTCGCCCTCGTGCGCCGCGATTTGCCCAGTCGGCGGCGAGACCTGCTGCAAGCGCGCCGATAATATCGGTAAAGCGGCTCGCGATTTCCTCGTCCGTCTCGAAGCTCTTGGCGAACCAGAGCTTGTTCTTTTCCTTCAGCTGTCCGGTCGATGTGGCCGTATCGCCGATCCAGTAAGACAGGACATCTTCAGGTGTGATCATTAACCGCCTCCAGGCGATACAGGCCGCCGCGCGACGAGCATGTAGTTGACCTTCGTGTCATTCGAAAGGCGCCAGCTGTCCGAAACCGGATTGTAGGACACACCCTGCGGGCGGTCGGTTTCAAGCCCTGCCATCTGCAGCGGTGCGGCGACCTCTGCAGGCGTCAGGAACTTCGAAAACTCATGCGTGCCGGGCGGCAACCAGCGCAGTACATATTCAGCTCCGACAATGGCCAGCGCAAACGCTTTCGGGGTCCGGTTCAGCGTCGCAGCGATCATCAGCCCTCCCGGACGCAGCAGCGCGGCCGTGTCCTTCATGAACTGCGCCGGGTCGGCGACATGCTCGACGACTTCAAGGTTCAGCACGATGTCGAAGGGTTCGGCGCCTGCCTCCAGCAAACCTTCTGCGGTTCCCGCGCGATAGTCGATGTCGAGGCCGCCTTCGCGCGCATGGGTCAGCGCTGTCTTGATATTTGCTTCGCTGGCATCGACGCCTGTGACGCTTGCGCCAAGCCGGGCCATAGGCTCACTGACGAGACCCCCGCCGCAACCGATATCAAGCACGCGCAGCCCCTCAAGCGGCTTCCGCGCCGTTCCATCCAGTCCGAAATGGGCGCAGGCCGTATCGCGGATGAAGCCGAGGCGCACCGGATTGAACTTGTGCAGCGGTTTGAACTTGCCCTTCGGGTCCCACCATTCTGCCGCCATGGCAGAGAATTTGGCGACCTCGTCGGGGTCGATGCTCGGCTGGCGGGGTTCCGCTACGGTATTCTCTGAGAATTCATCCATCTCTTTAGCAATCCTGTTTGCGCTCGCATCCTGACACGACTAAAGCTGCGCGCGGGACATCCGGGCATATCCTGATGCCCCCGATCATATGATCGGTCTTATCTCTATTTGGGAGGGCCAGGCGGCGAGGCAATGCAGCGCACGGTTCTGAAATTTGGCGGTACGTCGGTGGGCGATCTTGATCGGATCGCGCATGTCGCCGATCTTGTGTCCTGGCGGGCAAGCCAGGGCGAGAAGCTCGCAGTGATCGTTTCGGCCATGGCCGGTGAGACAAACAAGCTCGTCGGGTTCGCGCGCGGCGCGGCTGGCGACAATCTCAGCGGCCCGTCTTTCGATGATGAGTACGACGTCGTCGTTTCCTCTGGAGAGCAGGTCACCAGCGGACTTCTTGCGCTCGCCCTCCGCAAGCGCGGCCTCAAGGCACGCAGCTGGCTCGGCTGGCAGCTCGCCATGAAGACCAGCTCTGCCCACGGCAAGGCGCGTATCATGGGCTTTGAGAATTCAGGCCTCCTGGACGCTGTCGATGGCGGCGAGATCGCTGTCATCGCCGGTTTTCAGGGCGTGACCGATGAAGGCCGTGTCTCGACACTCGGCCGGGGCGGGTCCGATACCAGCGCCGTGGCGGTTGCCGCCGCGCTCGGTGCAGAAAGCTGCGATATCTATACCGATGTGGACGGGGTCTACACGACGGACCCGCGCATCGTTCCGCAGGCGCGCCGGCTCGACAAGATTTCCTATGAAGAGATGCTCGAAATGGCGTCGCTGGGCGCAAAGGTCCTCCAGACGCGCTCGGTCGAGCTCGCCATGAACCACCAGGTGCGCGTGCGTGTGCTGTCGAGCTTCGCGCAGCCCGGAGAAGACAATCCAGGCACCTATGTCTGCAGTGAGGATGAAATCGTGGAAAAACAGATCGTCAACGGCGTCACCTATTCGCGCGACGAAGCCAAGGTCACTCTCTATGGCGTAGAGGACAAGCCGGGCGTCTCGGCCCGCATCTTCTCCATGCTGGCAGACGCAGGCGTGAATGTGGACATGATCGTGCAGGCCAATGCGCGCGGTCCTGAGCGCGCCAACATGGTTTTCACCTGCACCAGCGCTGACAGCGAAAACGCAGAGAAACTGCTGCTCAATTCCAAGGCAGATATTGGCTTTGAATCGCTCAGCGTGTCGCGCGATGTCGCCAAGGTTTCGGTGATCGGCGTCGGCATGAAAAGCCATACCGGCGTTGCTGGCACAATGTTCGATGCCCTCTACAGGAAGGGGATCAATATTGACGTGATCTCCACCTCCGAAATCAAGATTTCGGTCCTCATCGATGCGGCCTACACCGAACTCGCCGTACGTGCACTCCACACTGCCTTTGGACTTGACGCTACGTAGCCACGCGCGCCAAGAGCGGCTTGCTATGCCCCAAAGTTTTTCGGTCCCTCGACTCCTGATCAATCGCCTGCGCAATGTCATGGCGGGCGACATGGAGGCTGACACCCGCCTCCAGAAGGTGGTGACCCTTATTGCGGGCACGATGGTCGCTGATGTGTGCTCCATCTACAAACGCACCGACACTGATGAGCTAGAGCTTGTCGCCACCGAAGGTCTTGCCGCAAGCGCTGTGCACCAAACCCGCATGGCCTTCGATGAAGGTCTTGTCGGCCAGATTGCGCTGTCAGGAGAGCCGCTCTCCATTCAGGATGCGCCGCGCCATCCAGCCTTCTCCTACAGGCCGGAGACGGGCGAAGACCCGTATCACGCCTTTCTCGGTGTGCCGATCCTGCGCGGCGGACGCGTCATCGGCGTTCTCACCGTGCAAAACCGGACAGAGCGGCTTTACGACGAAGACGAAGTCGACAGTCTGCAGACCATCGCCATGGTGCTGGCTGAGGTCGTCGCTTCTGATGTGCCGACGCAGCCATCTTCGTCCGACCCGCGCGAAAGCCGCCCGATCACGCTGAAAGGGCGCATCCTCGGTGAAGGCCTTGGCCTTGGCACCGCACGGCTGCATGACCCAATCGTCTCGCCAGCGCGCTATTTCACAGATGACCCGGACGCCGAAGCGCGCCGCCTTCGCGCGGCCCTCAAGCAGCTGCAGGCCTCACTCGACCGCATGCTCACCAATGATGTGAGCGCCATATTCGGCGAACCGCGTGAGGTTCTGGAAGCCTACAAGATGCTCGCCAGCGATCCGATGTGGGCGGTCCGCCTGGAAGAAACCGTCCGCTCGGGCCTCTCGGCTGAGGCTGCGGTGGACCGCTCGCGCCGCGAGCACCGGGTCAAGCTAGAGAACGCTGCCGACCCATATCTGCGCGAACGCCTGCATGACCTTGAAGATCTCGATAACCGGCTCCTGCGTGTCCTGGCAGGCAGTGACGGCTCGGCGGTAAGCGATGATGGAGCAGAGCCGGGCGCCGCAAGCGAAGTCCTGATCGCGCGCCGGCTCGGCCCGGCTGAACTCCTCGAATATCGCAATTCCGGTCTGGCCGCGATCATCCTTGAGGAGGTCGCCCCCTCAAGTCACGCAGCAATCGTCGCCCGCGCGCTCGGGATCCCCACCCTTGGCGGCGTGGCCGGGATCAGCAATGCGGTCGCGCAGGGCGATCAGGTGATCGTCGATGCGGAGCAGGGCACGCTCCATGTGCGTCCCGACCAGGACCTGCTGACGGCCTATGAGACGCGGCGGTTGATGCGCACAGAGCGTCAGGCCGCCTTCCAGGCCTTAAAGGACCAGCCCTCCCGCACGCGCGACGGCGTCGATATCAAGCTGATGCTGAATGCCGGTCTCGCCCTCGATATGGACGCGATGGACAAGACGGGCGCCGAGGGCATCGGTCTCTTCCGCACCGAATTCCAGTTCCTCGTCTCTGACACGCTGCCAAAGATGGAATCGCAGATCGGCCTTTACCGGCAGATCCTCGACTATGCAGGCAACCGTCCGGTCCATTTCCGCACGCTCGATCTTGGCGGCGATAAGATGCTGCCAAACGCGAACAAGGGTGAGGAAGAAAACCCCGCCCTCGGCTGGCGGTCCATCCGCTTTGCGCTGGATCGACCGGGCCTCTTCCGCCGCCAGCTGCGCGCGCTTGTCAGGGCCGCCGATGGCGGTCCATTAAGCGTCATGTTCCCTATGGTGACGAAGGCCGAAGAGTTCTTCGAGGCCAAGGCGCTCCTCATGGAAGAAATTGAGTGGAGCGCGGCGCGCGGCTTTCAGGCACCGTGCGAAGTGCGTACCGGCGCCATGCTCGAGGCGCCTGCACTCGCCTTCTCGCTCGGCGAGCTTGCCTCAGAAGCAGACTTTATCTCGGTCGGGACGAACGACCTTCTACAATTCTTCTTTGCGGCAGACCGCATGGTTCCAGCTGTCTCGGAACGATACGATTTCATCTCCCGGCCTGCTCTGCGGTTCCTCGATATGGTCCGCCAGGAGTGCGAGCGATATCAACTTCCGGTATCCGTATGCGGAGAAATTGCCTCCCATCCACTGGAAGCCTTGTGCCTGATCGGGCTTGGTTTCCATACACTTTCCATGCCCGCATCGGGCATCGGACCGGTGAAGCGCATGCTCAGAAGCCTCGATATTTCTACCTTTGGTCCTGAATTTCGCGCCGCAATTTATGAATCCAATGCCAATTTGCGTAACGAAGTATTATCCATTGCCGCGATACAGAAAATTGCCTTGAAAGATCATGGATAGGCAGCGTATACCCTAAGGGCTGCATGGCACGGGGTATGCAGTTTCCAAAATTCATCCGCCAGTCACCGATTGGATAATCGCGTCATGAACGACGACGAGCGTAAAGAACAAATTGCGTCTTCCGAAGCCGAACAAATTTCGGACCAACCAGTTTCAACTGGCGATGAAAATCCTGATTCCCAAGCTAGCGAAACCTCAGGCGAACCGCACGTCATCGAAGACGCCGCCGTCGCCTCGACACCCCGCGAAAGCCTGATCGACAATTTCACTGCTGGCGGCATTCTGCGCGCGGCGCGCGAACGCCAGGAGCTGAGCATCGCGGCTGTCTCCAGCGCGCTCCACCTGAACCAGCGGGCCATTGATTGCCTTGAGCGCACAATGCAGCCGCCCGGCTACGATATGAGCCGTACGCGGATTGCTGCGAAAAGCTACGCCAAATATCTCGGTATCCCGCCAGAGAACGTCCTTGCCGACTTCCCGATGGATGACAATCCGAAGCTGGCCACGGCCGTCCCGCGTTCGTCTGTCGCTGAAGTCCAGCCGCGCCGCGGCAGCCGGGTGGCTATCCCGGCCGCTGTCATGGCCTGCGTCGTCGCAGCCGGTGTTGGTATTGCCTTCCTTATGGCGCCGGGTGACAGCGTCACAGGTCGCTCTGCCCCGTCCGTCGCCGAGCGCGTTGTTGCAGTGAATACCGCGCAGGAAAGCCTCTTTGCGCGCTCGCCGCTTGAGACAGCGCAGATTGATGCCCCTGAGCTCTCCATCATCGCGAACCGCCCTGAATGGATTGAGGTGCGCGGGCCTGATGGCACGATCTTCCGTAGCCGGACGATGGCACGCGGTGAAATCTATTACCCGCGCGTCGGCGCTGACTGGACCGTGACCGTGCGTGACGGCACCGCATTTGAGTGGCGGGTCGATGGACGCGCAATCGGCACGCTGTCGGATATCGCTGCGCCCGTCTATTCTGCCAGCATCGATGAAGCCGCTGCTGTCGCGGCCGCCCAGAGCCAGCCAACCCTCGCATCGGCGACCAATAGCCGGCCGAGCCGCTAGGCCCATTCCTTTAAGGTAAATCGAAAAAGCCAGCCCCACGAGGAGGCTGGCTTTCTTTTGTTCTATACTGGAGCAGCGACCTCTAGTTCGTGAGGCGCTTCAGCTGCTCTGCCTGGTCCAGTGAGCGGGAGAAGTGATCCTCATTGTCGCCAAGGACCGGCGCATCACGGCAATCGCCCGCGCAGTCATAGGTAAAAGAGCTGCCACCGCGATTGATGGTTACCAGATTGGCGGCATTCGTCGTCACGACCACATCGGTCTCGACGATGATGTTGTTGTTGGCGTCGAGGACGACGAGGTTCGTCGTGCCGAAACTCTTGCCCGTCAGGAAAATCATGTGTGGGTCCGCAACGGCGACATCGGCAATGTTCTGGTTGCCGATCACGACATTGGCAGCGGCGCGCGACAGGCGCAGCGGCTTGGTCGTACCGGTCTCGACCGTCATTTGCTGTGCAGCTGCGGTCATGGTTACTGCGCCAGCCATGAGACAGGCGGCGGCGAGCCTGGAAATCAGTTTCATTGCAGACGCTCCTATAAGGTATAGTGTCTTTGGTAAGACTTACCCTGTAGAAGGTTTCACGAAGCCTAACGGGTCTGCGGGGGCGGGTCCGCCTCAAGCGTTCTGAACTTGGTTAACGGCTCTGTTCGAAGTGTTCAGAAATTTCATTGACCGGTTTACGTGATATTTATTTGCACGCTGTAGAAGCATCCATGTTCCGGCAAAAACAAATGCAATTCGGAACGTCATAAATGCATGATGATGGAGCCTCCAAATGCAAAAGCTTGTACGTTTTTTCAAGAATGAGTCGGGTGCAACCGCTATCGAGTATGGTCTCATTGCTGCCCTGATCGCCGTCGCGATCATCAGCGCTGTTTCCGCCCTCGGCACCAGCACCTCCGACACCTTCAACACGGTCGCCAACGCCCTCTAAGGCTGGCCCGTGAAGGGACGTCCGGCCTGACCGGACGAACGATACAAGAGCCGCCCGGGCGCCCGGGCGGCTCTTTTCATTAGCGCGGTGTCAAACTTTACCCGCTAGTTCAGAATGGCAATGCAAGATCCCGACGGGAGCAAACTCTTATGATCGCTGAGCTTTTTGCCATTCTCTTCCTGTTGCTCTGCGTCTACGCGGCGGTCCGCGATATCGAGACGCTGACCATTTCGAATGGCCTCAACGCAATCATCGCTTTCCTTTTTGTCCCGGCGGTCATCATCTCTGCGCCGGGCTGGGACGTTGCGGGCGAGCACCTGCTTGCAGGCGTCATTGCTTTCGTCGTCTCGGTGCTTCTCTTCACTTTCGGCGTCTTTGGCGGCGGCGATGCAAAGATGATCCCGGGCGTCATGCTCTGGCTCGGTCCGGAAGCGGCCATGCCATTCGTGACCGCCATGGCCGTCGTCGGCGGTCTACTTGCCGCCACAGTAATCGTCGCGCGAAAACTTGTCCCGGCTGATGCCGCGCCTGGCTTTGCCCGGGGCACGATGCAGCATGGTGCAGGCGTGCCCTACGGCGTCGCGATCGCAGGCGGCGCTTTCTATGCCATCCCTTTCTCCCCGCTGCTGTCAGGACTGGGCGCATAGCGATTTCGGCAAGTTAACTATGCCTTAGTCTGTGGATGCAAAATTGTCGGATGAGGGGCTCCGGTTCGCGGGGCTGGTTCGAGCCGGAAAGGTATCCGATGTCTCCCATTCGTCTGATCATCCTGATCGTCGCCGCCATTGCTGCGATCGGCGCTGCCTTTCTCGTACGCGGCATGTCCAGCGCGCCGGTCCAGCAGGTCCAGATGGAGCCGCAGGTTATCGAGCGCGAAGTTGAGGTCTCGTCCACCAAGGTTCTTGTCGCCCGCAGCAGCATGCGCACCGGCGCCCTGCTCACCCCTGATGATTTCCGCTGGGCCGACTGGCCAGAGCGCGCCCTCAACTCGGCCTATTTCATTCAGGAACAGTCTCCTGACGCGGTTGAAGAGCTGTCCGGCAGCGTCGTGAAAACCCCGCTTCTCGAAGGCGAGCCAATTGTCGACCAAAAAATCGTCAAGAAGGGCGAGACCGGTTTCATGGCCGCGCTCCTGGCACCTGGCATGCGCGCCATTGCGGTCGAGATTTCACCAGAGTCCGCGTCTGCCGGCTTCATCCTTCCGGATGACCGCGTCGACGTGATCCTGACCTATGACGTCGAAGTGATGAGCGACCGCGGCATGAGCGACACCACGCTCACCAAGACGGTGATCCGCAATGCCCGCGTCCTCGCCATCGACCAGATGTTCGGTGAGATGGACGGCGTCCCGACGCTGACCGGCTCGACCGCAACGCTTGAGCTTGAGCCACGTCAGGCAGAGCTGCTCGCACATTCCAGCCGCCTCGGCTCCATCGCGCTGTCTCTGCGCAGTGTTGCCGATGCTGATGAAAACCAGGGCGTTCCGGTTGCCAATACGAGCCTTCTCGACGGCGACAGCGGGGCAGGGGGCAGCGGTGTGCGTGTCTTCAAGAACGGTAATGTGAGCGGGGGAAGCTGATGAGCGCGATCTTGCGCAGCCTTGGAGCGGTGTGTTCGCTAGCGCTCCTTACTGCTCCGGTCCCGGCCGGAGCACAGGGTATTTCTGGCGTCTCCATCATGGAGCCGGGCGAGACCAGCGTTTCGCAGACGATCCGCCTTGGCCTGAACAAATCCACGGTGATCGAGCTCGACCGCCCGGTCGCCGATGTCGTCATCACCAACCCATCCATCGCTGACGCTGTTGTCCAGACGGCCCAGCGCCTGATTTTCCGCGGCGTTGAAGTCGGCGAAACCAACGCCTTCCTGTTCGACCGTCACGGCCGTCCGATCCTCAACCTCGAAATCGTCGTGAATGCCGATACCGCCGCGCTGGAGCGACTGGTTGAGCGCTACGTGCCCGGCGCACGCGTCGCAATCGAGAGCATCGGCGGCAACATGGTCGTCAGCGGCAATGTCGACAGCGTCCTTCAGTCCGACCAGGTCATGCGCCTCATCAAGGCCTATTCCGGCGATGAGGAGTTTGAGCCCGTCAACATGCTGAGCGTCGCCGCCAAGGATCAGGTGATGCTCGAAGTGCGCATCGTCGAGATGCAGCGCTCGGTCGTCAAACAGCTCGGCATCGATATTGCCGGCAGCTCCATTGGCAGCCTTGAAGACGTCATCAATTTCGATATCGCATCTGCAACAGGCCTCGCCGTGCAGGGCGCCTCCCTCGGCGGTCTCAACTTCAATCCGCGCTATTCCACCTTCGACGCAAATGGCCGTGAGACGACCATCGGCGCAGGGATCGACGCGCTCGAGCGTATCGGCATCGTACGCACGCTGGCTGAACCGAACATCTCTGCCATCTCCGGCGAGAGCGCGAAGTTCCTTGCGGGCGGTGAGTTCCCGGTCCCGGTCGGCCAGGACGACAATGGCCGCGTCACGATCGAGTTCAAGCCATATGGTGTGGGCCTCGCCTTCACCCCGGTCGTCCTTTCCGAAGGCCGTATCTCGCTCAAGGTTTCGACCGAGGTTTCCGAGCTGACCAATCAGGGCGCGTTCCAGGGCCAGTCGGTCGCTGGCGTCGATGGCGACGGCAATGTCGTTACCACCGAAGCGCTGACCATTCCGGCCCTCACGGTTCGCCGCGCCGAAAGCACGGTCGAACTGCCTAGCGGTGGCTCGATGATGCTTGCTGGCCTGATCCAGAGCCGGTCTCGCCAGTCGCTCGACCAGCTTCCCGGCCTCAAGCGCCTGCCAATTCTAGGCGCGCTCTTCCAGTCGCGTGACTTCCTCAACGAGGAAACCGAGCTTGTCGTGATCATCACGCCATACCTGATCGACCCGACAAACAAGGGCAATCTGCGTACGCCTGCTGATGGCTATGTGAACGCCACCGACGCCCAGTCGGTCTTCTTCGGCGCGCTGAACGCTGTCTATGCCCGCGATGGCCAAGGCCTCAGCCGCGAAAACTACAACGCGCCTGTCGGCTTCATAGAGGAATAGGAGAGCTTCCGATGCATCATCTCAAGACCTCTGGCCTGATCAGCGCCCTTGCAGCCGCCGCCATGCTCGGCGCCTGCGCGACCAGCCCCAACAATCTCGTGCCTGCGGATTATCAGACGGGCACCACGCTCGACCGCAACCAGATCGGCGTCGGCGAAACCAGCCAGCGCCTCGAACTTGCCATCGACAGCCGCAGCTCATGGCTGCGCGCCGGACAGGAAGACCGCGTTCGTTCCTTCGTCTCCGAATATCGTCGCAATGGACATGGCCTGCTGATCGTCGCTGTGCCATCGGCATATGGCGCTGACCCTTATGCTGTCGCCGCTGTTTCAGAGGCCCGCGAAATCGCCTGGGCTGGCGGCGTGGCGCTCGATGATGTCCGTGCCCGCGCCTATGATGCAGGCGGGCGGCGCGATGCTCCGCTCATCATGACCTATCAGTCCTATGTCGCCATCGCGCCATACTGCCCTGAGAAGTCGCAAGTCAGCTTTTCCGACATCCGCAGCAATAACGACATGCCAGCCCTCGGTTGCTCCATCCGCGTCAATCAGGCGGCGATGATTGCTGACCCATCCGACCTTCTCGGCAATCGCCCGCTGGACGAAGGGGATGTTCTGCGTCGCCAGGCGCAGCTGGAACTCTTCCGTGAAGGCCAGCCGACCGGGGCAGAGCGCGGCGAGGCTGAAACAAGCGCTGTTTCGACAGCAGTGAACTGAATTTGAGTGACGATCGAAGGTCCTGAAAGACGATGAGCAGAGAAAACGCACTTTTCGATGACGACTTCGACTTCGGCGACGGCGCCGATGACCATAACGATCTTGTCGGTCAGCTGACCGGCGCGCGTGAGGAAGATGACCTTGGCCCGCAGGTGAGCATCCCGTCGATGCAGGCTTTCGAAGGCGGCGACCGGGCGATCCCGGCAATCTCCGTTCTGGCCTTCTGCGAAACCAAGCGCGTCTCGTCCATCATCGACCGGGTCAAGAGCGACCGGCGCATGGCCAATGCGTCCGTCAGCATCATTCCGGGCGGCATTCCGGCTGCGATCGAACACCTGTCCAGCAATCAGACGCCTAACCTCCTGATCGTTGAATCCTCTGCGCCCTCCAGCGAGATGATCGCGCAGATCGACCAGCTTGCTGGCCATTGCGAGGAAGGCGTCGAAGTCATGGTGGTCGGCGCGACCAATGATATCGCGCTTTACCGCCAGCTCGTGGCGCGCGGCGTCAGCGAATATCTCGTCCCACCGATCGAGCCGGTCCAGATGGTCCGCTCCATTGGCAACATCTTCACCGACCCGGAATCGCCTTTCGTCGGCAAATCCATCTCGGTGGTCGGCGCCAAGGGCGGTGTCGGCTCCTCGACGATCGCGCACAATCTGGCCTGGTCACTGGCAGAGAATGCGCGGGTGAACACCTCGCTCGTCGACCTCGACCTCTCCTTCGGCACGACGTCACTCGACTTCAACCATGAGACGCCGCAGACCGTGGCCGACGCGCTCTTGGCACCAGACCGCGCCGACGATGCCGTCATCTCGCGCCTGCTTGCCAAGGCGACCGACCGGCTCTCGCTTTTCACAGCGCCCGCCACCGTCAACCAGCTCATGGACATTGACGCCGCCGCTTATTCGACCGTGATCGAGGGCGTGCGCCGCCTGATGCCTTATGTGGTTCTCGACCTGCCGCATGGCTGGTCGCAGTGGATCTACAACACGTTGATCAGCTCAGACGAAGTCATCCTTGTCTGCCAGCCAGACCTCGCGTCGTTGCGCAACGGCAAGAACATGCTCGACAAGCTCAGAAGCCAGCGCCCGAATGACCGCGCGCCGCGCCTCGTCATCAACATGATGGGCGTACCAAAGCGTCCTGAGATCCCGGTGAAGGATTTCGCCGCCGCCATCGAGGCAGAGCCCGAAATCGTCCTGCCATTTGACCCGCAGCTGTTCGGCACGGCGTCCAATAAAGGCCAGATGATCTCAGAGGCAGACCCACAGTCCAAACCGGCTGTCGCCATCGACCAGCTCGCCAGCATGCTGTCGGGCCGAGAGACAGTTCAGCCGGAGAAGTCCCTGCTCAAGAAACTTCTCGGAAAGTAAACGGCGCTAGAACAATTCCATGTCCTTCGGCAAACGCTCAGCAAACGCTCTAAAGCCAGCACCAAATTCGGCGCCAGCGCCGAAGCCAGCTGCGGCTGCGCCGCCGCCAGCGCAAAAGCCTGCAGGCGCCCCGCCGCCATCTGGCGCGCCCGGTCAGGGCCAGAAGCCGGTCGCGCTAAAACCGCCGCCGGATATGGCGAAAGAGCGCGTTCACCGCGTCGATACGCGCTCTGAAGAGTATTACTCGACCAAGACGACCATCTTCAACGCGCTGATCGACACGATCGACCTTGGCCAGCTTGCCCAGCTCGATGCTGAAAGCGCGCGCGAGGAAATCCGCGACATCGTCGTGGAAATCATCAGTATCAAGAACGTCGTCATGTCGATCTCCGAGCAGGAACACCTGCTCGACGATATCTGTAACGATGTGCTCGGCTATGGTCCGCTGGAGCCGCTTCTGGCCCGCGATGACATCGCCGATATAATGGTGAACGGCGCCGACACGACCTATATCGAAGTCAACGGCAAGATCGAGCGCACCAATATCCGCTTCCGCGACAATGCCCAGCTGATGAACATCTGTCAGCGCATCGTGAGCCAGGTTGGCCGCCGCGTCGATGAAAGCTCACCGATCTGTGACGCGCGTCTCCTTGACGGTTCTCGTGTGAACGTCATCGCCCCGCCACTGGCGATTGATGGCCCGACGCTCACCATTCGTAAGTTCAAGAAGGACAAGCTGCGCCTCGCTGACCTTGTGAAGTTCGGCTCGATCTCAGAGGCCGGCGCCGAGATTCTCCGCATCATCGGTCACTCGCGCTGTAACATCCTGATCTCCGGCGGTACGGGTTCAGGTAAGACGACGCTTCTCAACTGTCTGACCGGCTTCATTGATCCGACAGAGCGCGTCATCACCTGTGAAGACTCTGCCGAACTCCAGCTTCAGCAGCCGCACGTTGTGCGCCTCGAAACCCGCCCGCCGAACATTGAAGGCTCTGGCGAGATCTCGATGCGCGACCTCGTGAAGAACTGTCTGCGTATGCGCCCTGAGCGTATCATCGTGGGTGAGGTTCGCGGGCCCGAAGCGTTCGACCTTCTCCAGGCCATGAACACCGGCCATGACGGCTCCATGGGCACGCTGCACGCCAACACGCCGCGCGAAGCCCTCAGCCGTGTTGAATCCATGATCACCATGGGTGGCTTCTCGCTGCCTGCGAAAACGATCCGCGAAATGATTGTCGGTTCTATCGACGTCGTCGTGCAGGCGTCCCGTCTTCGCGACGGCTCGCGCCGCATCATGCAGATCACCGAGGTCATGGGCCTCGAGGGTGATACGATCATCCTTCAGGATATCATGAAGTTCGAGGTCGAGGGCGAAGACGAGGATGGCCGGGTCAAGGGCCGCCACCGCGGCACCGGCATCGGCCGCCCACGCTTCTGGGAGCGGGCCTCCTACTTCAACATGGAGCGCGACCTCGCCAAGGCGATCGATGCGCTGGACACCTGATGCTGGGCGGCGACCTTCTCATCTTTCTCGTTGCAGGCCTCGCTTTCGTGGCGCTGGCCGGTATCGGCCTTGCGCTTACCGGCGGTGACAATGACAACGCGGCCCGCCGTGCGCGTCAGCTGAAAGAAGGCCGCACGGGCGGCAAGAACAATCAGAAGCAGGACCCTGCCTCACAGCGCCGCCGCCAGACCCAGCAGATGCTGGACAAACTGCGTGAGCAGGATGAAGCGCGCCGCAAGTCGCTCGTCCCACAGGATATCCAGGGCAAGCTTCTTCAGGCAGGTCTCACGATAAAGCCGGAAACCTTCTGGGCGCTGTCCGCTGTCCTCGGTGTCGCCCTGGCGCTCGTGACCTTCATCTCTGGCGCAGAAGGCCCGCCGCCGATTGCGGGTATCGAGATCAAGTCGCGTCCCGCCATGATTATCGCTGCGTCTGTCGCAGGTTTCCTCGGCATTCCGCGCTGGATCATCGGTTTTCTGACCAAGCGCCGCTACAAGAAGATGACGGCCCAGTTCGCCGACGCCATCGACATCATCGTGCGCGGTGTGAAGTCCGGCCTGCCGCTGACCGAATGTCTGCGCATCATCGCCAAGGAAAGCCCGGCTCCGCTTGGCACCGAATTCAAGGCGCTGACCGACAATCTGCAAATGGGCATGACGACAGAGCGCGCGCTGCAGCAGCTCTACAAACGCGTCCCACTGCCGGAAGTGAACTTCTTCGTCATCGTGCTGACCATCCAGGCCAAGTCCGGCGGTAACCTCTCTGAAGCGCTCGGCAACCTGTCCAAGGTGATCCGTGAGCGCAAGATGATGCGCGAAAAGATCAAGGCGATGTCGTCTGAAGCGAAGGCGTCCGCAGGCATTATCGCCTGTCTTCCCTTCGCCGTCGGCTTCATGGTCTTCATGACGACGCCCAGCTACATCATGGAGCTGTTCATCAAGCCGACCGGTCACACCATCCTGTTCATGGGCGTAGGCCTCATGATCACCGGCGTGACCGTGATGCGCAAAATGATCAGCTTCGATATCTAGGGGAGGGGCGCATGATCGACTTCATCTCTTCCCTGACGCAGCCAGCAATGCTGGCTTCGGTTCTGGCTGCCGTCGCCATGTTTGCGACGATCCTGTCTGTCGGCATGCCGCTGCTCAAGGGCGACAAGCTCGAAACACGCCTCAAGCAGGTGACCACCCAGCGTGAACGCCTGCGCCGGGCAAACCGCGATGCGCTGGAGCGCCGCGGCCTCAAGAAAGACAATTCCGGCAGGATCAGCGAGATCACCGGCAGGCTGAACCTGCAGAAGATGCTCGAGGACCCGAATGTCGAGCAGAAGCTCGTCCAGGCGGGCCTGCGCGGGCCGCGCCCACTTGCCATCTTCTATTTCTGCCGTTTCGTCCTGCCGATGGTCATGGCGCTCGTCGCCTTCCTCTATATCTTCTTCGTCAACGATATGGGCCTCAACCCGCAAATGAAGATTGGCGCCGTCGTCTTCGGCGCGGCGGCAGGTTTTTACGCGCCGAACCTCTACGTCTCGAATATCGCCCAGAAGCGCCAGCAATCTATCATGCAGGCCTTCCCGGACGCGCTCGACATGCTGCTCATCTGCGTCGAGTCCGGCATGTCGATCGAGCTCGCCTTCGCAAAGGTCGGCGGCGAGATCGGCGCAGCCTCTCCGGACCTCGCTGAAGAATTCCAGCTGACGACTGCGGAACTTGCCTATCTCCAGGAACGCCGCACGGCCTACGAAAACCTCGCCAAGCGGACCGGCCATGAGGGCGTCAAATCTGTCTGTCTCGCGCTGATGCAGGCAGAACGCTACGGTACGCCGCTCGGCGACGCGCTGCGCACCATGGCCAAGGAAAACCGCGACATGCGGATGTCCGAAGCCGAGAAGAAAGCCGCCGCCCTGCCAGCCAAGCTGACCGTGCCGATGATCCTGTTCTTCCTGCCGGTGCTCTTCCTCGTCGTGCTCGGCCCGGCCTACATCAAATACTCAGAGATGCAGGCACAGAACAATATCAACGCAGAGACGCGATAGCGGGCCCGCGCAGGGCGCACATCGCCCAGACAGTCAGATCATTTTTTGAAGAGTGCCGGTGGCCCCGGCTTGGCTGGGTAAAAGTTTACCTGCTGCTCAGTGATCCGCGCAGCTGCGGCACGCCGCGGCGCTCTGGCTCCTGCTGTTCAGGCGCCTGCTGGATCTGCGGGGCAGGGGTCTCAGCCTCATCCATCACCAGCGCTTCATAATTGCGCGCTGGGGCAAGCAGGCCGCGCATCGTGGTCACATTCGCTTCCATCGTCCGCGCTGGTGCATGCGGGTCGGCCGCGCGCATCGCGTCAAACTCGCCCTGCAGCCCGAGGATCAGCGCGAGGTTCTGGCGCACGCGCCCGTCGGCGTCCGGCAGGTCATAGGCCTTGCGAAGCTGGGCCTCGGCGCCTTCAAGATCACCGGTGAGCGCCAGCGACAGGCCATAATTGGCCAGCGTCGACGCCCGCTCCGGATCCAGTTGCAGCGCACGCAGATAAGAGGTCTGCGCATCGCGGTGACGCTCCAGCCGGTCGAGCGCGAGGCCAAGCGCGGCATGCGCCGTCGCATCCTGCGGCGCGATCACGCTCGCCTGGAAAAAGGATTCTGCCGCTTCGCCCACGCGGCCCTCGCTCATCAGCGCGCGGCCCATGATCAGCTGGAGCTCGGCCGATTGCGGATGCGCCGGAATAGCGCCGGACAGGACATCGATCGCCCGTGCATGGCTGCCAATCTCGCGCAGCACGCGGGTAAACTGGATCGTCGTTTCAAGATTTGTCGGGTCCTTGCGGAATTCGCCAGCCCAGAAGTTCGCACGTGTCAGCGCATCGGCGCGCTGGACCTCTGCGATCTCTTCAGGTGTCGCGGGCGCAAGCTCCTGTTCATAAGCCGCCTGCAGCGCCGCTTCCGCGCTTGCCGTGCTGTCACTCGCCCCGGTCGATGCGCAAGCAGATGCCAGCAACAGGACACAAAGAGAAACTGGATAAAGAGCTGCGCGTTGGACAGACATCGGGCAACCTCCCGCCAAACTGATTCACGCTGCCACCTTGCGCGTCCAAGCCTCAAGGATCAGTTAACTGAGATGTTGATTGCCTTAACCAGTTAGACCTTCGGAGTATCGATCACCCATGCACAAAGCGTTCACTGCCAGCGCCGACAGCCCCGCCCGCTTGCACCTCTTCCGGTCCGGCGAATGGAGTGAAGCTTCCGCCAGTCTCTCTGATGCCATCAAGGCACAGGCAAGAGCCCAGGGCTTCAAGGGTGGCAGCGGCGACATGGTCATTGCCGCCGGCCCCGAAGGTGAGATTGCCGATGTCCTTTTCGGCCTCGGCGAGACATCCGATGCGCTGGCCGTTGCGGCTCTCTCCGCCAAGTTGCCTGCAGGCGACTACAAGATTGAACGCGATGGCGACATGAAAATGGCGAACATCGCGGCGGGCTGGGCCGATGGCGCCTACCGCTTCGACCGCTACCTGAAGGACAAGGCCAACCCCCCGCGCCTCGTTATCGGTGATGGCGGCGACGCCGAAGCACTCGACCGCGAAGCTGACGCGATCGCGCTCCTCCGGGACCTCATCAACACTCCGGCCCAGGATATGGGACCGGCTGGTATCGAAGCTGCGATCCGCGTGCTTGCCGAACAGTTCAGCGCCGACCTTTCAGTCATCACCGGCGATGACCTGCTCAAGGAAAACTACCCGATGGTGCACGCGGTTGGCCGCGCCGCGCCTGAAGCCCCGCGCTTCATGGAGCTGTCCTGGGGCAATCCGGACCACCCAGAGCTTGCGCTCGTTGGCAAGGGCGTCGCCTTCGACACAGGCGGTCTGAACCTCAAGGGCGGCGCCGGCATGAAGCTGATGAAAAAGGATATGGGCGGCTCTGCCCATGTTATCGCGCTTGCCAAGCTCGTGATGAGCTCGAACCTGCCGGTCCGCCTGAAGCTTTACGTCCCCGCGGTGGAAAACGCGATCGGCCGCGACGCCTTCCGCCCGAGCGACATCCTGCAGACCCGCAAGGGCCTGACCGTAGAGATCGATAACACAGACGCTGAAGGCCGCCTCATCCTCGGCGACGCGCTCACGCGTGCCTGTGAAAGCGATCCGGACCTTCTCGTCGATTTCGCCACGCTAACCGGCGCCGCCCGCGTCGCTCTCGGGCCAGAGCTTGCGCCTTTCTATACCGATGACGGCGACCTTGCTGACGCCATCAATGCGGGCAGCGCGGTTTCCGGTGACCCTGTCTGGCGCATGCCGCTCTGGGACCCGTACAAATCCATGCTGAAAAGCTCTGTCGCCGACATTCAGAATTCGGGCGGCAGCTTTGCAGGCTCAATCACGGCGGCGATCTTCCTCAAGCAGTTCGTCGATGCGCGCCGCTGGGTGCACCTTGATGTCTGGGGCTGGCGCGTCTCCAAATATGGCCGCCCTGAAGGCGGCGCCGCGTGCGGTCTGCGCGCCATCTGGGCCATGTTGCGCACACGCTATGCCTGATCTGGCGGGGCGGGAGGGTGAATTCGCCCTCCTGCCTTGCGTCCGGGCAAATTTCCTGCTTCTTAGCGAAAATCGATAAGATCAGGAGTTTTCTTCATGCGCGTCAAGCTGTCAGCGACTGCCACCGCCCTTGCCCTCATCCTTGCTGCCTGTGGTGAGACCTCAGCGCCCCAGCAGGGCACCAGTCCGGAGGCGGGCGCCGAAACGACGGAAACTGCCGCCGCTGACGAAGCTGAAATTCAGGCGGAAACCGCCCGCCTGAATGCCTGGTTCGACGAGAAGTACGAAGAACAGGTCATGATGAGCCCGATCCAGCTCACCTTCCTTGGCCGCAAAGAACGCAATGACGAAATCGACGACATGTCCTATGAGGCCGCGCAGGAACAGCTCCAGTGGCGCCTCGACACGCTCGCCGAGATGGAAGCCAATTTCGACTATGACAAGCTGACACCAGAGGCCAAGAACTCCTGGGACATCTGGAAGTACCAGACCGAGCAGGCCGAAGAAGGCATGGAGTACTTCTATAACGGCTTCACCTTCGACCAGATGAATGGCGCGCAGAGCTTCCTGCCAACCGTCCTCATCCAGTTCCACCGCGTCGACAATGAAGCCGACATGGAAGCCTACATCTCGCGGATCAGCGAAGGCGCCCGCGCCGGCAACCAGCTTCTCGAAATCGCCAAGGAAAGCGCAAGCCGCGGCGTCGAAACCCCGGACTTCGCGCTCGAAGGCGTGATCGACCAGTCCCGCAAGGTCATTACCGGCGCGCCATTCACCGATGGCGAGCCATCTGACCTGTGGGCCGACGTCCAGATGGAAATTTCGAACCTGCAGGAAGCCGGCGAGATCGACGAAGCGCGCGCTGAAGAGCTGATGGCCGCGGCTGAAACCGCGCTGACCGAAGACTTCCAGCCTGCCTATGAAAACCTCATCGCATGGGCCGAGGCGGAGCTTGAAGACGCCCCGGAAAATCCGACCGGCCTCACCTCACAGCCGGGCGGCGCGGAGTATTACAACTACCGCCTCAAGGTCTCGACCACGACCGACCTGACCGCAGACGAAATCCACGAAATCGGCCTTCAAGAGGTTGAGCGCCTGCAGGGCGAAATGGAAGCGGTCAAGGAAGAGTTCGGCTTCGACGGCACGCTGCAGGAGTTCTTCGTCTACCTGCGTGAGAACACCGACGACCGTGAGCTCTATTACGAGAACAATGACGCAGGCGCTGACCAGTACATCGCCGATGCGACTGCTGCCATCGACAATATCGAAGGCCAGCTGCCGGACTATTTCGGTATCCTTCCGAAAGCCGATCTCATCGTGAAGCGCGTGGAGCCATTCCGTGAGCAGGACGGCGCCGCCCAGCACTACTATCCGGGTACGCCAGACGGCTCGCGCCCCGGCACCTATTACGCTCACCTTTCCGACATGACTTCCATGCCGAAGCGTGAGCTTGAAGTGATCGCCTATCATGAGGGGCTTCCGGGCCACCACATGCAAATCTCCATCGCGCAGGAACTGCAGGACATCCCGCAATTCCGCACGCAGGCTGGCTTCACCGCCTATTCCGAAGGCTGGGGCCTCTATTCAGAGCGCCTCGCCAGCGAGATGCCCGGCACCTTCCAGACGCCTCAGTCTGAGTTTGGCCGGCTCGGCTCTGAAATCTGGCGCGCCATCCGCCTCGTCGTCGACACGGGCCTCCACTCAAAGGGCTGGACCGAGCAGGAAGCCTGGGAATACTTCACCGAGAACGCTGCCGTCACCGACCAGCAGGCCCGTTCTGAAATCCAGCGTTACATCGTGATGCCGGGCCAGGCGACCGCCTACAAGATCGGCATGATCAAGATCCTCGAACTGCGCGAAATGGCCCGTGAGGAGCTTGGCGATGACTTCGACATTCGCGGTTTCCACGACACCATCCTCGGCGGCGGCGCCCTCCCGCTCGAACTGCTCGAGCGCCGCGTCAACACCTGGATCGAAGACGTAAAGGCCGGCGAAACCGCGACCCCGGAAGCGACAGAGGTCGAATCCGAAACGGAAACCGAGACCGAAACCGAAACGATGGACGTAGAGGAGTAGGCCTTCAGGTTACTCCCGCATGGTGAGCGAAGTCGAACCATGCCATCGAAATGAGCGAAGCCCCGCAGTAACACCTGCGGGGCTTTTTACTAGACCGCCTCCGGCTCCTGCAGCTCCTTGGCTTTCATCGCTTCGGCGATGTGATCTGCCAGAAGCCGCGCCTTGCCTTTCAGCTTGCCGCCTGACCAGACGACGTTCAGCGGCAGGGCTTCGGCCTCCCAGTCAGGCAACAGGCGCGCCAGCTGCCCCTCTCGCACTTTCTCACAGACCAGCCAGTCCGGCGCGAGAATATAGCCGAGCGCATCCTGCGCGCACTGGATCAGCATGTCACCGGACGACGCGCGAAACCGGCCTGCGGCGCGCAGACTGTCGGTCTCGCCACTTTCCTTATGCGACAGCTCCCACATCGCGGCGCCCGCCTGCTGGCGAAGCGACAGCGCGTCATTGGGCTCCAGTTCGCTCGGCCGCGTCACGGACTTCTGCTGCGCGATATAGATGGGCGAGGCCCAGAGCTTGCGGGGGCTGAGCGCGATACGCTTCGCCATCAGGCTGGAATCGGCAAGTTGTCCCAGCCGGAAGGCGAGGTCGACGCCCTCCTGGACGAGGTCGGTATAGGAATCGTCTGAAATCACATCCAGCGACAGGTCCGGATAGCGCCGCATGAAGCTCGCCAGCGCCGGGGCGATCACGACCCGCGATAGCGAATGCGGCACGCTGATACGCAGCTGGCCGACAGGCTCATTGTCGAGGCCGCGCACCTCGGCCTCTGCCGCCTCGAAAGACTCAAGGATGGATTTTGCCCGCGCATAGAAAGTCTGACCTGCCTCGGTGAGGCTCAGCGCGCGCGTGGTGCGCAGGAACAGGTCCGCGCCAAGCTGGGCCTCAAGGTCCTGGATGCGCCGCGACACCGTCGGCTGGCCAATCTCGAGATCAGCGGCCGCTTTGGAGAAACTTCCCGTGTCGGCGACACGTATGAAGAGCCGCATTGCGTCCAGCCTGTCCATCGCCGCTCGTCTCCATCTTGCCCGCGCGCCCCTCCATATAGGCAATAGGCTTCCGCTGCGCGAGGGGGCAGCGCAAATCACGCCGAGGCTCACCCTTTCGTGACGCCCCGTCACGCAGGCGTCATTCGCAGTTGAGAGACTTCGTCTATACCTCTTCGCCACCACAGGCCGCATGCCAAAGGGGGCGCACAATGCTGGACCGTATCAAATCACTCGCACCGCATATTATCGCGGTCATCGCATCGCTCGTCTTTCTCGACAGTTTGCGCTTCAAATTCACCAATGCACCGGAGACGCAGGTCATCTTCGGCAAGCTCGATGCCTGGGCAGAGAGTTTCGGGGCGGGGGGCCTCTTCGCGCAGACCGGCCTTTTCAGCCAGTATGTCATCGGCACGGCAGAGCTCGCGGCCGCCGCGTGTCTCCTCCTTGGCATCCTCCCCGCCCTCCGACGCCTGCAGGGCCTCGGCGCACTGATCGCCTTCGCGGTGATGAGCGGCGCGGTGAACTTCCACCTCTGGACCCCGCTTGGCATCGACCCGAACAATGATGGCGGTGGGCTCTTCTTCATGGCCTGCGTCGTGCTCGCGACCTCGCTTCTCCTCATTTTCATTCGCCGCCGGGAAATCGCCGCCATTGCGGGCGGTGTCGCCGCTGCCCTGACCGGCCCTGCGCCCTCCCTCACTACCTCGAAAGGTTCAACCCAATGATCAGACACGCTGCCGCCGCGCTCATGCTCGCTTCTGCTGGCCTCGCCTTCGCCGCGCCCGCCCATGCCGACAAGGCGCCAGTCTATACAGGCACCTTCTCCAACACCGCCGTCGAAGGCCACGACCCGGTCGCCTATTTTACCGAAGGCCGGCCCGTCAAAGGCAGCCGTGATTTTTCGACTGAGTACCAGGGCGCAGAGTTCCGCTTCGCGAGCCAGGAAAACCTCGACACTTTCCTCGCCGATCCGGAAAAATATGCACCACAATTCGGCGGTTACTGCGCCTGGGCCGTGTCCGAAGGCTACACCGCGAAAGGCGACGCAGACCACTGGGCGATCGTCGATGGAAAGCTCTATCTCAACTACAACAAAAATGTTCAGAATCTCTGGGAACAAGACCGCGCGATGCACATTGATAGAGCGAATGTAAACTGGCCGGAGGTTCTGAAGTAACAAGGCAAAATCCCTCCTCCCCTCACCCCGCCTTGTCACTTCCGGCTCGAAGACCCCGCACCTCCCCTCAGTGCGGGGTCTTCCTCGTTCTGCCTCTTAATTCCATCTTAAGGTGAGCTGATTTACGGGTCCGCCGCGGTCGGCTGGTACTCGCTGGCTGGCTGTAATTTTTGTAGAGAACCGGCCACTGGCCGAGCGCTGTCCGAGTGGACGGCGTAGGTAGAGGAATATCAGAATGTCCAAGAAAATCATCGCCGCAGCTGCCCTCGCAGCTGCAGCTCTTCCAGCATCCGCTCAAGGTTTCTACGCCGATGCCGGCTACACCTTCGTCAATATAGACTACGACGTCGCGGGTCAGTCCGGTGAGATCGACCTCGGCGCTGTCGGCGGGCACGTGGGCTATGACTTCAACGAGTGGTTTGCGCTTGAGGGCGAAGCCGCTGTTGGCGTCAGCGACGAGGAAGCTAGCATTGCAGGCGTTAATGCGAAGCTTGAGCTCAATTACATCGTTGGCGCATTTGCGCGCGCCAACCTGCCCATCAACGAACAATTCCGCCTTTATGGCCGCGTTGGTGCCGTGAATGCCGAAGTCGAAGGGTCTGCAACGGGCGGCGGCTTCAATTTCGCCGAGAGCAGCAGCGATAGCGGCGTCGGCTATGGCGCAGGCGCAGAGCTGATGGTCAGCTCGCAGTTCGGCGTCCGCGGCGATTATACCCGCTACGATATCGAGGATATCGAAGCCGACGCGTTTACCGTCGCAGCAGTCTTCAAGTTCTAGGCTGAGCAGAGCTTAGACCTGAACACAGAAAGGCCCGGCTGGGATCGTTCAGCCGGGCCTTTTTTCTCGCTTCGACGCCTTCACTACTTGCGCAGGATCACCCAGACGGCGTGGATGATGCCCGGCACATAGCCAAGCAGCGTCAGCAGGATGTTCAGCCAGAAGTGCAGGCCAAGACCCACCTGCAGGAACACGCCCAGCGGCGGGATCAGGATGGCCAGAAGAATACGGATTACGTCCATGATGGGGTCCCTCGTCTAAAAACAGACAAACGCCAGCTCAGGCATCTCGTTCCGGTGTGATGAATTTGCCCCCTTCGACCCGCATTCGCGGGCCACTTCCCCCGCATGCGGGGGAAGAAGGACCACCATCGGCGTCACGCCATCCTCCCCCGTGGACGGGGGAGGTGCCCGGCAGGGCGGAGGGGGCGAACCACCAGACTACTCGTCCCGCTCGGCCCACTCCTTCATGATGTGGTGCGCTACGGCAAAGGGCGGGGGCGCGAACATCTCGTCATGCTTGCCGGCCAGCACGCGGCGGATTTCCTCGCGCGAGAACCAGCGCGCGGTCTCCAGCTCATTCTTGTCGACGGAGATCTCGTCGCTCTCGGCGGGCAGGATCAGCCCGATCATCAGGGACGACGGAAACGGCCAGGGTTGGCAGAACAGGTATTCGGTCTTGGCGGGGTCGCAGTGGATGCCCGCTTCCTCATGCACCTCGCGCGCGGCGCCCTGTTCCAGCGTCTCGCCCGGCTCGATAAAGCCCGCCAGACAGCTCCACATGCCCTTCGGCCACATCTTCTGACGGCCCAGCAGGCACTTGTCGCCCTTCACTGCCAGCATGATGGCGACCGGGTCGGTGCGCGGGAAATGCTCGGCCGTACACTCGGTACAGGCCCGCTTCCAGCCTGCCTCGGCGCGCGCGCTCTCTGCCCCGCAGCGTGAGCAGAATCGGTGCGAGCGATGCCACTCAAACAGGGACCGCGCCGTAGAGGCGAGGTTGGCTTCCATCTCGCTCATCAGGCCCATGGCCTGGCGAAAATCAGTAAACTCCCCCGTCCCGGCGATCAGCGAGGCTTCGACATCAAAGTCCCCCGGCATCTCCACCGCGAAGACAGGCGTGCCATTCTTGTCGAGGCCCAGAAACAGCGGCTCAGACCCGGGCGCGAGCTTCGCCGCCTCCGGCCCCAGCCAGACAAGCCCGCCATCCTTCGCCAGCAGCGGCAGGCCCCCCTGCATCAACAGGACAAGCACATCATCGCGCGCATAGGCAGAGGCCAGCCAGTCAGCATCGGTGCGGTGATGGCCGGCGCGGTCAATCGGGCGAGCGCCCAGCGGGATGAAATCGGAATTGGTCGTATTAGCCATGCCGATATCCCTATCAGCATCCGCCCCCTTGTCACCCCGCTTTCAAAACGCGATATGGGGGTCAGGAGGCTGGCGGTGGACGAAGTCCTCGCCAACCGGGTCAGGTCGGGAACGAAGCAGCCCTAACGAGTTTCGCTTCGGGTCACTGTCCAGTCTCCGCTTTTATTCACCCAAACCCTTAAGCAGCGAAACCGTGCCTGCGGCGATGCCAGTCCAGAAACGCTGGGTGTGGCTGGTGTGCGCGGCGCTTTGGTCGAATAAGACGCCCCGACGGATTGATAATTCGCTCGATGCTTGATGCGTCATTGACCTTTCGAGAGATCAGAATTTCGTCATTATCAGCAACGCTGATCAGCCCTTTATCGAACATCCAGTGGACAGTTCCAGAGAGCGCCAGGCCATTGTTGACGATGTCTCGCCCGTCGTTCTCTACTGGTATGATATGAGCGGCTTCGACTTCCGCGCGCCCGCCACCGTTCACGAAGTCCCAGCCGGTAATGGCACATTTCTTTTCGTAAGCCATCAAGACTGCCAGCCTGAACCGTCGATCGCGAACGCGCTTGTTTGTGAGTGATGCAATCGTCTGACGATCATGGTCAAAAAGAAATGGAGTGGGCGCGTCGGCAAAGCCGGGGCGCTCATCTTCGGAAACATCCTCATAGCGGGGAAGCTCAATCGCTTCGCGCTTCACGGCTTGGGCAATGATTTTATCGAATGTCTCATCCGAGATATGACGCACCGCCTGAAGAGCGACGCCCGTGTTCACGCGTCCGGCTTTTCCAGCCAGGCGCGGTTCCAGAAACTCACCATCGACAATGCGCGGCACGCCAATAGCAAAGTCCTGAACAGTGGGCCGTTCAAGGCTGACATAAAAATGGTCGGCGATATTCGGGTCTGGCTGAATGTCTACCAGTCGGGCCGTGCCGCGATAAGTGCCACGTTCTTCTGGTGCGACGCCCGGATCTTTTACCGGGGTAAAGAAGACGACCCAATCGCCGAGGGCTTCCTGCACGCGTTGCAGATATCGGCGCGGAAAATGGTAATACTTACCGATTTGATCGTCGTACTTGGACGCAGTGCCCTGCACGAAAACAGCCTTAACCACAGTGCTTCCTTAATCGCTTCACCAATTGCACATTGAGGTGTTCGTGCCGGGCCAGCAAGTTTCTAGTGCTGGCCGAATGGCGGACCCCGCCATTCGGCCATAGCCAGCAAGGACAGGCCGGTTTCAGGCGGTCAAGGCTGCCGCAGGCACGGCTGCAAGCCGCCCGGCCTTGAGCGCCTGAAACAGGGCGGTCATACGGCTCACGTCTCAAAAATCGTCATCCCGGACGCCGTAGGCGATCCGGGACCCAGTGTCTCAAAGTGCTCTGGGTCCCGGATATTTGCTGGCGCAAATTCCGGGATGACGTTCAAGAGCTGGAGTTATTCCCTCCCCCGCATTCTGGAGAAGGGAGAAACGCCCCCTACTGCGCCGCCGCGACCGGATCGATCTTGTAGAGCCGGCACAGCGGATGCTCAGCGCCGTCATAGAAATAGGCCGAGCCTTCCCAGCCCTGCTGCAGCGGCGCGGCGCAGACCGGGTGATCCAGAAAGCTCGCATCACCTTCGCTGCCACCAGCCGCTTCCCAGTCCGCGACGAGGCCCGGAAACGCCAGGCCGAAATCCGCCCACGCGGCCCAGTAGGCGCCTGACTTGAAAACCACCGGGTCTACCTCAGTGCCATAGGAGGCATAGAGCCGGGCGAGGTCGTCGGCGTGGGCGTCGCAATCTGGCAGGCCCGGCGCGGTGAAATCGGCGGCCGCCGCCCACGTTTCGAAACAGGTCTCCGCCGGTTTGTAGTCGGCGTTCTGCTGCCAGCCGAGCATCGCAAAGGTCTGCTGGGCGCCGAGCTGTTCGATGAGGTCGCGTGCCGCCCTGTCCGCCGCATTCTGGTCGGCCACGGCGGGGGAGGCGGCGCAGGCGGTGAGGCAGAGGGTTGCGATCAGGGTGAGGGGCAGGGGGTGGGGCATGTGTTTCTTCTAAAGCGCTCCGCTCACCGCCCTCGTCCTTCGACAAGCTCAGGATGAGGGCGTTTATCATTGGTAACGGCATTCCCCTCTCCCTTGGGAGAGGGGCTAGGGGTGAGGGGGCGCTACGTTTGGGCAAAGTGGTTCCCCGGCAGTGATGTCATCATCTCGCATCACTGACACGTACGTGACTGGCCGAACACGCAGGCCCCCTCATCCCCGGCCCTTCTCCCCAAGGAGAAGGGAGCAACACCCATCAACAATAAGGATTACTCGCCGGGCATGGCGCCGAATAAGCCGTCCCGATGGAGTTCACTGCCCGCAGATACTGGTTGAAGTCCCGCATGCTGCCGGTGGAGCTCTGGCTGCTTGATGCGCTTGAGTAGGATGAGCCGGAATACCCGCTCGACGTCCCGCTATTCGCCGCATAGGCCTCTGCCCCGGCCGCCAGCCCGCCCACCACGGCGGTCAGCGTATTGCCGAGGAAATTGCCAAAGCCGGAACTGGAGCGTTCGCGCGGCACAGGCGGCAGCGAGGCATTGAACATCGGCATCCAGACATCGCAGGCAAACTGGTTGCCGCCATTCATGCAGCCTCGCGCGCCATATTTCATGATCCGCTCGCGGCTGTTCAGCCCGAAATAGGGGTAATAGTTGAAGAAGACGACACCCGCGCAGGCTGCATAGTCCTGCTGGTGGTCACAAGCGGCGGCATAGTTGTTTTCGGCCCGGCGGAACTGCAGCGGCGTGAACTTCTCCGGCGCAATCTGGCTGCCCTCGGCCACTGCATGGGCAAAGTTCACGCAGGCCTTGTGGACATTAGCGAGACAGGCCCGCTCCAGTGACATGGCGGCGCGCTCATAATTGCGCGGCACACCGTCCGCGCCGAGGAGGTCATAGCGGCCCGCCAGCTCACACGAATAGGCGTCATTCATCTCCCAGCAGAGCCGGTCTGCAAGATAGCGCGCCTTCTGGTGGCGGCCCTGACGCATCAGCGTAGTCGCAAACTCAATGTCGAGCGGGGGCAGGGAGGCAATGGCGCTCGCCGCCATCGGATGGCCCATCGATTGGGCCTTCTCATACCATTCGCGGGCAGAGAGGAGGTCGCCTTCCGGGTTGAGGCCGAGCTCATCGAACTTGCCCATGGTGAGGAAGGCGTTCGGATGCCCAAGGTCTGCAGCAAGCCGCAGCAGCCTGTGGCCATCCTCGAAATTCACCGGCACGCCCTCGCCATTGAAAGCCATCTGCGCGGCGACATAGGCGGCTGTCTCATTGCCCGCGCGCGCCGACATGACGTAGGTCTCGAACGCCTTCTGGGGGTCTGCGGGATGGCCCGGCCAGCCTTCGCGGTAAAGCGCGGCGAGGTTGTAGAGCGCCGGCGGGAAATTCTGCGCCGCCGCCACCTGCCAGAGCGCGACCGCCTTGTCATAGTCGGGTGTGACGGCTTTGCCCTGGCGATAATAGACGCCGAGATTGGTGTGCGCCTCGAGGCTCCCATAGGGGATGAGGCTCTCCCAGATCTGGCGCGCTTCTTCATATTGCCCGCTGGCATAGAGCGTCTTGGCGCGCTCATTCTGGAGGTAGGTGACGCTGCCGGGCTCTGCCCACGGCGCTTCGGGCACTGGCGTGATCACCAAATTCTGGGCATGCGCCGCCCCGAAGAATGAGGCGGCCAGAAGCGCTGCCTGAAGCCATTTGAGCATGAAGAGGCCTCCCACCACAAAAGCCTTGGAAAATTGTCCCGCCTGATTTTTCACCCCGTCGGGGCGAAAGTCCAGCGTCTGCACCAGCTTCCCTCAAAACACCGTGGCTGCACCGCCAGTACACCGGCAGATACACCGCCCTTGCACCGAATTTGTCCGCCCCTCTGGCGGCCCGACTATGGTCGCCTCCATGGTCAAGCGCTCCTTCATCCTCAGCACGCTTGCGGTCCTGGAAGTCTGGCTCTGGCCGGTCTTCTTCTGGGACCTTTACCGGCTTGAGGCCTATCTGAAGGCGCGCCGCGCCGAAGGCGGCTCCGGCCTTGTCGGTTATGCGGTCGCCCGCAATGGGCGGATCTATATCACGCTCGATGTCCGCGAGGACGCAAAGGACCCATGCGACTGGACGGCCTATGCCGCCCGCACCCCATGGGAAAAGCTCGACCCTGATGCCCGCGCGGCCGCATTGATGGCGCGTGCCGGCGAGGGCCTTGCGCTGTTAGTGCTGATGATGGGTATTGGCGGCGTTTTGGCCGGGCAGAGCGATGCCATCGCTGGCCTGCCGCAGGTGATATTGCCGCCCTAGACTGCAATCCCAAACGCCCTCATCCTGAGCGAAGTCGAAGGACGCGGGCGTACGCGCTGACCCCAGGTGAAATCGATTGAAAAGCCGCACCCAACCGGGTCTGCGGCTGCTGGTGCTGGCCCCACCCCGACCCTCCCCTTAAGGCGAGGGGGCGCAGACCTTCCAGCAAAGGCGCTTGCTTCAAAACCCTGCACGACGCCATCCCCCTCCCCCTTGGGGAGGGTCGGGGTGGGGCCTACCCCAAGCCCCTCAGAAAATTGGCCGCCGTCTTCAAATGCCCGTCCCGCTTTCCCTCATCCATCTTCTCGGCCATGGACACCATCATCGCCCAGCGGGGATTGCCTGCCAGCTGCTCGCGGTTGCGCCAGATCCAGCGCCAGTAAAGGCCGTCCCAGATATCGCACCAGTCGCCTTTCTCATGGTTGCCCATCTTCCGGATATAGGCTGAGCCGGAGAAATAAGGCTTCGTCGTGATGCGCCCGCCATCGGCATTCTGGCTCATCGCATAGGCGTTCGGCACCATGACCCAGTCATAGGAGTCGGCGAACATCTCCATGAACCATCTGTAGATATCGTCGGGGTCGATCTCGCAGATGAACATGAACCCGCCGAGCACCATCAGCCGCTCGATATGGTGGCAGTATCCAGTCCTGAGGATGCGCTTGATGACATCGTCTATGGGGTCGATCCCGGTCTCGCCGGTCCAGAAGCTTTCGGGCAGTTTGCGCGTATGTCCCCAATGGTTCGTCGTGCGCATCGGCACGCCGATATCCTCATAGGTCGCGCGCATGAACTCGCGCCAGCCAATGACCTGCCGGATAAAGCCTTCGGCGGAATTCATCGGGATGTCTTTCGTCTCGATGAAGGCCTTGGCCGCATCCAGAACCAGCTGCGGGGTGAGGAGCCCAATGTTCAGCATAGGGGTGATCGCCGAATGCCAGAGCAGGCTCTCGCCCTCCAGAATGGCGTCCTCATAAGGTCCGAACAGCTCGAACCGCTCATTCAGGAAGGCGCCGAGCCAGCTTTCGGCATCCTCATGGCTGGTTGGCCAGTAGAGGGTGTCGAGCGATCCGTAATTGTCCGGGAAATCTTCTTCGACTGACCGCCGGGCCTCTTCCTCGATCTCGTCCGGCTCTTTGGCAGGGAGCTGGGGAACGCTGTCCCTCAGCTTCTTCGGGACTTTCTTGCGGTTCTCATCGTCAAAGCTCCACTGCTCGCCCTTCGGCTTGTCGCCATTCATGAGGACATCGAAATGACGGCGCTGGCGCTTGTAGAACTCCGCCTGAAACCAGGACTTGTTATCTTCCCGCCACGCCCGGTTCTCGCCCGGTGTATTCAGGAAGAGCGGCGTATTGATCAGGGTGAGGTCGAGGTCGTGGGCCTCGCAATAGGCCTTGAGGCGCTTTTCCAAGATGAAGTCAGACGGGTCGCAGGTGACGATCTCCTTGATCCCCGCCTTGGCAAGGCGTGCTAGAAGGGGCTTCAGCAAAGGCTTGCCAGCCTCATAGCGGACATATTCAAATTCCGGCTTCAGCCCTTCGAGCCGCTTGGCATAGCGCGCCATGCTCGCCCGGTGCAGCCAGAGCTTCTGCTTGTGAAAGCTCATCGGATATTGCCGGTCGCCGAAGAACAGCGTGTCCTCGACGAGGCAGATCCGGTCCGGGCGCTTGTCGAGCCCCGGATGGTGGTTGAACAGATGGTGCGGAAAGATCAGGAGTGCCTTGGTCATCGCTGGCTAGAGCTAGGTCGATCGGTTCACAGGCAAAGGCTGCAAAACCGCTGGCGCGCCATTGCCGAGACCCCCGAGTCCCTGCCATTAGTAAACGCGCATGAGCGACGAAACTGATCTTCCCGGCGACGATGAGCGCGATGACGCGACTTTCTCCATGTTTGCGGAGGAAGAAGCTGCCCCCGGTTCGGGGGGGCCGTCCTATCAGGTGCTGGCGCGCAAATATCGCCCGAAGCTTTTCTCTGACCTGATCGGTCAGGAGGCGATGGTCCGCACGCTGCGCAACGCGTTCGAGCTCAATCGCATTGCCCACGCTTTCATGCTGACCGGCGTGCGCGGGGTCGGCAAGACGACGACCGCCCGGCTTCTGGCGCGCGCTTTCAACTATGAGGGTGAGGATCATCCGGGCCCGAGCCTCAAGCTCGACCCGCCGGGTGAGCACTGCAAGGCCATCATGGAAAGCCGCCATCCGGACGTGCTGGAGCTAGACGCGGCGTCCCGCACTGGTGTGGCAGACATGCGCGACCTGCTGGACGGGGTGCGCTATTCGCCCGTCTCGGCGCGCTACAAGGTCTACATCATCGACGAAGTTCACATGCTCTCGACGGCGAGCTTTAACGCGCTCCTGAAAACGCTGGAAGAGCCGCCGCCACATGTGAAGTTCATCTTCGCGACGACCGAAATCCGCAAGGTGCCCGTGACGGTGCTGTCGCGCTGTCAACGCTTTGATCTTAAACGCCTCGATACGGGCGAGCTTGCTGCGCACCTCGGCAAGATCGCTGGCCGCGAAGGCGCGAAGATTTCCGAAGAGGGCATCACACTGATTGCGCGGGCCGCTGAAGGCTCTGTCCGCGACGGTCTTTCCATCCTCGATCAGGCTATCGTGCAGGGCCTTGATGGCGGCGAGATTACTGGCGCAGCGGTGCGCGACATGCTGGGTCTCGGCGACCGGCTTCGCCTGCTCGATGCGTTTGAGTACGCGGTGACCGGCAAGGCGAGCGAGGCGGTGAGCGAGATCACTGACCAGATCCAGATCGGTGCCGACCCACTGATCCTGATGAAGGACCTGCTGGAGATCGCTGCCGATGTCGCGACGGTTCAGGCCATGGGCGACAACTATACGCTGCCCGGCCCGTCCGACTGGACGACACGGACCCGTCAGATCGCTGACAGCGTCACCCCGGCGCAGGCTCAGCGCAACTGGCAGATCCTGCTATCGGGCTATCGCGACACGCAAAGTGCGCCGGAGGCGGACGTCGCCCTGCGCATGGTGATCCTGCGCCTTGTAACGGCGGCGGGCCTGCCTTCCCCGGAAGATGCGGCCCGGATGATCGCCGAAGGCGGCGGCAATAGCGGTTCCAGCGCGCGCGGCAAGGGCGGGAAGTCTGACCCGAATGTCGTGCCTGTCGGCGGCGACCCGGGCGCGCGCCTCTCTAAGTTTGAAGATGTGCTCGACCTTCTGGAGAAAGAGCGTGAGCCCGTCCTCTGGGGTGAGGCGAAGGCCTATATCCGCCCATTCGTCTTTGCCGACGGCACGATCAGCTGCGACCTGAAAGATGGCGCGCCGGTCGATCTGCTTCGCAGGCTGACAGACTTCCTCGAGATTGCCACCGGCCATGAGTGGGACGTCAGCACCAAGCGGGGCGAGACGCCGGGCGAAACGATCAGCGAGCGCGAAGACCGGCTGAAGCGCGAACGGATCGAAGCGGTAAAGGCCGACACGGACGTCGCCGCCGCGATCAGCGCCATTCCCGGCCTCACGATTCTGGACGTGCGCGGCAGCGATACACTTGAAGAGCCCGTGGCAGAGGACAATGTCGTCCCCTTGCGCGTTGCCAATCAAAGGAAAGGCTAGGTCCCGTGGGTATGAAAGACCTCTCAAAGATCATGCAGCAGGCCCAAGAGATGCAGGCCAAGATGCAGGAAGCCCAGCAGAAGATCGAACAGATCGAAGCTGAAGGCATTGCTGGCGCTGGCCTCGTGACGGTTCGCCTGCGCGGCAAGGGCGAAATGGTCAGCCTGAACATCGACCCGTCCCTTCTGGAAGACGAAGCCGAGATCATCGAAGACCTGGTCAAGGCAGCGCACGGCGATGCGCGAAAGCGCCTCGACGAGGAAATGGAAAAGGCCATGAAGGAAGCCACCTCCGGCTTTGGCGGCATGATGCCCGGCTTCAAGATGCCGTTCTAAGCTTCAATGAGCCAGAAGAGCGCGGGACCTGAAATCCTGAAAATGATTGAGCTGATCGGGAAGCTTCCCGGTCTGGGCCCGCGCTCGGCCCGGCGAGCGGCGTTGCACCTGTTGAAACGCAAGGACCAGCTGCTCATGCCGCTCGCGGACGCATTGGCCGAGGCCGGTAACCGGATCGAGCAGTGCAAGACGTGCGGGAATTACGACACGCTGCAGCCCTGTGCGGTCTGTCAGAATACGGGCCGGGACGACAGCGTCATCTGCGTGGTTGAGGATGTGCCGGACCTCTGGGCACTGGAGCGCGCGAGCGCCTTTCGCGGCCGCTATCACGTGCTTGGCGGCGTGCTGTCGCCGCTAGACGGCGTGGAACCTGAAGACCTGACCATCGGCATGCTGGTGGACCGGGTCAAAGGCGGCGAGGTCAAGGAAGTGATCTTCGCGCTCAGCGCTACGCTCGATGGGCAGATCACCGTCGACTATGTGCGCGACCAGCTGGAAGGGCTGGACGTGACCACCACGCGGCTTGCCCAGGGCGTGCCGCATGGCGGCGAGCTTGATCATCTCGACGAAGGTACGCTGGCGGCGGCGATGCGCTCGCGGCGCTAGGAAGGCCCCACCCTAAGCCTCCCTAGAGGGGAGGGGATACAGTTTCGCCGAGCTTTGAACTTGCGCTTCCCATTGTGAGCATCGCCCCCTCCCCGCGAGCGGGGAGGGTCGGGGTGGGGAACTGAGTGCGCTACTCGACCGCGCGTTCCTTGGCGCGCTTCCAGGCGGGGCGCTCCATGTTGCGATGATAATAGGCTTGGAGATTCTTGTAGGGGCCGAGCTCTCCAAGCCGTTCTGCCATGTTGCAGATATAGGTGACTCCGATATCTGGCGCCTGGAACTTGTCACCCAGGATGAACTCGCGGCCTTCAAGCTGCTTGTCGAGCAGGCCGAGATGGAGCGGCACCTCGCCATCTGCAAACGCCTTGTGAACCGGAGAAGGATTGTCGCCTTCGCGCGCCTGTAGCATCCGCATGAAGAGCGGCAGGAAGGCAGAGCCCTCCGGATAGTGGAGCCAGCGCTGGAATTCGGCCCAGGCCTGCTTGTCGCTGCGCGGCGGGGCGAGTTTGCCGTCCGGGTCGTAATGATCGACGAGATAGGCGGCGATGGCGCCGGACTCGGTCATCATGACGCCGTCGATTTCGAGGGTCGGCGACTTGCCGAGCGGGGTGGCCTCTTTCAGGTCTTCCTGCGCACGGAAGGTCTGCGGATGGCGGTGATAGACCTTGAGTTCGTAGTCGAGGCCGAGCTCTTCCAGTAGCCAGACAGTGAAGATCGAGCGCCCGATGCGCAGGTGGTGGAGAATGATCATAAGAGTGGCTTCCTTGGCCTATTCGTTTCGGTCGATGCGGTAGACGACGCCGTCCATATTGGCGGTCGCCGCATAGAGATTGCCGTCCGGGCCGATGGCGACATCGCGGAAGGGAATTTCGAGATCGGCCATGAGGTCGGCCTGACCGGTCACATTGCCTTCCTCGTCCAGCATGATGTGGACGAGCTTCTGGCCGCGCGGGCCATTCATGGCGCCGACGATGAGGTCGCCGTCCCATTCAGACCAGACGTCGCCGCTGACAAGCGCCATGCCTGACGGGGCGATGGAGGGCACCCATTTGATGACCGGTTGCTCCATGCCGGGCGCTTCGGTTTCATCGGTGATGATGGTGCCGTCATAGTTCACGCCATAGGTGATGGCTGGCCAGCCATAATTATTGCCGGCTTCGATACGGTTCAGCTCATCGCCGCCTTTTGGCCCATGCTCATGCGCCCAGAGCGTTTCGCGGGCTTCATCCCAGACGAGGCCCTGCACATTGCGATGGCCATAGCTCCAGACGCCGGGCAGGCCGTTCTCGCCATCGATAAAAGGATTGTCTTCCGGGAAGGAGCCGTCCGTGTTCAGGCGGACGATTGTGCCGTGATAATTCTGCGGGTTCTGGGCTTCTTCCATATAGCGGAAGCCTTCGCCGAGCGTGACGATGAGCGTGCCATCGGGCAGGAAGGCCAGCCGCCCGCCATAATGGTGGGAGGTTTCGCGCGGCGCGCCGGTGAAGATTTCCTGCACATCGGTCAGTTCGCTCGCATCATCCGACAGGACGCCGGAGACGACGGCGGTCGTATTCTCTTCGGCGGTGCCTTTGGCGAAGGCGAGGTAGAGTTTGCGGTTGCTGGCAAAGTCCGGGTCGATCGCCATGGCGAAATACCCGCCCTGCGCATTCACATGAGCTTCTGGCGTCCCGGCGACCGGCTCTGGCAGAAGCTCGCCATCGCGAACCAGGCGGATGGCGCCGCTGCGTTCTGTGACGAGCATTGTGCCGTCAGGAAGGAAGAGCATGTCCCAGGGAAATTCGAGGCCAGTGGCGACGGGCGTCAGGCGGAAGCCGTCTTCGCTGACAAGCGCATCAGCCGCGGTCTCGCCGGTCTCTCCTTCGCTTGCTTCTGCCGCCGGCGTGTCGGTTTCGGCAGTTTGCGAAGGCGCCTCAGTGTCGGGCTGCGAGCAGGCGGCCGCTAGAATAAGGGCGCTCGCTGTCAGTGCCAGGAATCTCATGATCTCTCCCACGATTGTCTGTCCGGTAATCTAGGGGCTTGGCCGGGCAACGCAATTGACCTGCCCAAAAGAAAAGGGCGGCCCCTTTCGAGGGCCGCCCTTTCAGGATTTGTATCAGACCTGACTACCAGCTCTTGCGGACCCGCACACCGTAGAGGCGTGGCTCGGTCAGGAAGATGTTGGAGAAGAGACCCGAGCTGTCATCGGTGAGGTAGCGGCCGGTGATGACCTCTTCATCGGTGACGTTCTTGCCGAAGATCTCGAACTCGAGGCCGTTCTCGTCATTGAAGAAGACGACAGCGAGGTTGAGGTTGTTCCAGCTTTCCAGCTGGTCACCGCCGGTGTTCCAGACGCGGCTGAAGCTGTCGCCCTGGTAGTAGTAGTCACCGCGGATGCGAGCATCCCAGGCGCCGCCGAAGATGCCTTCGAAGGTGTACTCTGCACCCAGGCTGAGCGTCGTTTCCGGCGCACCTGGAATGGAGTTACCGTCGAGATCCTTGGCCTCACCATCAAACGGCGTCAGGCCGCCGATCGTGCGGGTCGTGCCGGTCGAGTCCGTGTAGGTCACGCTTGGCACACCGAAGGCGGCTTCCTGACCGGCGAAGGCGCCGACGCAGAGGCCTGCGGTAGAGCCAGGTGCCAGCAGGCCGGCCTGGATCGCGCCGAGCACGGTGGCGTAACCCTGCGCCGAGACAACACAGTTCGAATAGGTCTGTGCGTTCTTCAGCGTGATCAGGTCAGCACGGCCATTGGTGCGGTCAAGCACGTCGATCGCGAAGGTGTCCTGGATCTCGGTATCGAGAAGGCCGAGGTTGGCGTTGATCACGAAGGTCGACGCCGGGTTCCAGATCGTCTCGATTTCGAAGCCTTGCAGCTTTGCATCGATGTTGAAGTTCGCAGATGAGCGGTTCACGATCTGCGTGATCTGGTAGCCTTCATAGTTGTAGTAGAAGCCCGTTGCGTTCAGCTGCAGGGCACCTGAGGCGAGCGTGTTCTTCGTACCGATTTCGTAGGAGTCGATGAACTCCGGATCGAAGGTTTGCGGGAAGTTCGACGCACCGGCTGGTTGTGGCGGGTTGATACCACCGCCCTTATAGCCACGCGAGTAGAAGCCGTAGATCAGCGTATCATCGGTGAAGCTGAGATCAGGCTGCCAGTCGAGACCGATACGGCCTGTGGTTTCCTCGAAAGCGACATTGTAGCTGCCGTCGCCGGCATCGTCATTGTCGTTGCCAGGAATTGGCTGTGGTGAAAGGTTGGCTGTCGGGTTCGGGTTAGGCACGAACAGGGCCGTCGGGATGTTGTCCTGCTCCTTCTGGTCATCGGTGTAGCGAAGACCGATGGTCAGCTGGAGGTTATCCGTCAGGTCGAAATAGCCTTCACCGAAGACAGCGAAGGATTCCAGACGGTACGGCGAGAGCGAGCGGAAATAGTTGCCGCCAAAGCCGCTGAAGTTGCTGATCGGGCCAACCGAGCCACCAGAGGTGTCGATCGGAACCGGACCGCCAAAGACGCCGCCACCGGTCGCGTTGTTGAACTGGGTCAGCGCGGTGAGCGTGTTGGACAGAACGACATAACCAGCGGTCGGGTCATTCGGGTCGATAGCTTCGAAGTCGACGGAGATGGCGCCGAGGTTGAAGTTGAACCGGCCATCAAAGTCCGACTGCAGGCGCAGTTCGTGGGTGGTCTGCTCGCTGCCGCCGCCGGAGATGTCGAACGTGCGGAACGTGTTCGACGCGCCCAGCTGTGGATCGTTCACAACCCCGCCAGGGAAGAGGGCGTTGTAGAGGTCCGCTGTCGGGCTGATACCTGGAGGAATACCGGAGAGATCGTTGAACGTCACGTTCGGTGCGATCTTGTTATAGTCCTCGACCGACACGGCAGACGTCTCATTATAGCTGCCGAGATAGGTCAGCAAGAGAGAGTCAGTGAGATCAAACTCGGCCTTCCATGTGAAGAGCTCCTGGTCAGCCTTGTAGACAGGATCGAAAGCCGATTCGATGGTGCGCAGATCCTGGATCAGCGGATCGGTGAAGGCGTCGCCGTTGAGGAGGCCCGCCGCGATACCGAGACCACCGCCGAGCGTACCAGCAGAGTTCACGCGGTCAGTAGACTGGCTGAGAGGTGCTTCCTGACAGCCCAGCGTGGTGTAGACTTGGTCAGCGCCGGAAATTGGGATGTTCGCAAAGCTCGTCAGGAACGGATCCTTGTCACAGAGCTGCTTGCCCGAGCGCAGACGCGAATCGTCTTCCTCGAAATAGTCATAGGAAATGAAGCCGCGGAGGCGGTCTGTCGGTTCAACGGCCAGCGTGGCGCGGAAGCCGTAGAGATCACGGTCGTCGATGTCGTTGCCGGTGACGACGTTGTCCACATAGCCGTCACGCTGAAGCAGCGAGCCAGCGAGGCGGAATGCGGCCTTCTCACCGAGCGGGACGTTCAACATGCCCTTCGCCTTGAAGGTGTTGTAGTTGCCGTAGGTGAGGTTCAGGTCAGCCTGGAATTCTTCGAAGACCGGCTTTGCGGTAATGACGTTGATCACGCCGCCCGTTGCGTTACGGCCGTAAAGCGTGCCTTGCGGGCCGCGCAGGGTTTCGACGCGTTCCACATCGTAGAATTCAGCTTCGAAGAGCCGGTTGGCCGTCAGAGGCACGTCGTTCTGGTGGACACCCACACCAGCGTCACCGGACTGGGCAACGAGGTCGGCACCGATGCCGCGGATCTTGAAGTTATAGGAGCCGCCGAAGTTGCCCTTGGTGAACGACACGTTCGGGATCGAGCGGACGAGGTCAGGGCCACCGGTCAGCTGAAGCTTTTCGAGCGCTTCTTCATCGAAGGCCGACACGGCAATTGGAACGTCCTGAATGGACTCTTCGGTTTTCTGCGTGGTCACGAGAACCGTGCCAAGCGTGCGGCGGACTTCTACATCGCCGCCGTCGTCCTGCGCGGTCGCGACCGGCGCAAGCATGCTGAGTGCGATCGCCGAGGCGCCCGCCAGCATTAGATACTTTTCGGGTGTCTTTTTAGTCATCTCAACTCCTCCCAGATGAGCGGCCATTCTGGTCGACCGTCTCATTGATTGCGTTTCCTCACGGGCCGACTTTTTTGTTTTTGGTCGTGCCCCGCTGGATAGTTGATCGGTAGATGTGACAATTTGTCAACAACTTACTCGGTACACGAGAACTTGAATATTTGCCGTGTTTTTTGGGTAACTGGGGGCTGACCTTAAGGAAGGTTTAGCTTGGAGCGACTTGGCCCGTCTGCTATCTGCCCGGGCTATGAGCCAGTCATCATCAGCACTTGTCCTGTTTTCCGGCGGACAGGATTCCACAACATGTCTCGCGTCTGCGCTAAAGCGCTATCGCCACGTTGAAACTGTGGGATTTGATTATGGCCAGCGCCACCGCGTGGAGCTGGATGCCCGGGAGCATGTGCTGACCGCGATTCGCCAGGACTTTCCGCAATGGGCAGACCGTCTCGGCGAGGACCATCTGATCGACCTTGGCGTCCTCGGCCAGATCAGCGAAACCTCGCTGACCCGCGAGACTGAAATCACGGAGAATGAGGACGGTCTTCCGTCGACCTTCGTGCCGGGGCGCAATCTCATCTTCCTGACGCTTTCGGCCGCCCTGGCCTGGCGCCGCGGGATTGATGTGATCATCGGAGGCATGTGTGAGACGGACTATTCCGGCTATCCGGACTGCCGGCGCGACACGATTGATGCGCAGCAGAAAGCGCTGTCGCTCGGCATGGACCGGCAATTCACCCTGAAGACGCCGCTCATGTGGCTCGACAAGGCGGAAACATGGCAGCTGGCTTTTGACATTGGCGGCGAGGCGCTCGTCGATCTCATCGTCGAGAAGACCCATAGCTGTTACATGGGCGACCATCGCACCCGCCATGACTGGGGCTATGGCTGCGGCAACTGCCCTGCCTGCGACCTTCGCGCCAAGGGCTATGAAAAGTGGCGGGAGCGCCAGAGTTGAAAACCTATTCCGTGAAAGAGGCCTATGTGACCTTGCAGGGCGAGGGCGCACAGACCGGGCGTGCGGCCGTCTTCCTGCGCTTTGCGGGCTGTAATCTCTGGAGCGGACTGGAACGCGACCTCGAAAGCGCGGTCTGCAAGTTCTGCGATACTGATTTTGTCGGCACGGACGGCGAGAATGGCGGCAAGTTCAAAGGCGCAGATGCGCTGGCCGATCATGTTGTTTCCGTATGGCGGAAGAAGACGGGCGAAAGCGGCGCGGGCTATGTGGTCTGCACGGGCGGTGAGCCGCTGCTGCAGCTTGATGAGGCGGCGATTGCTGCGCTGCATGCCCGCGGCTTCGAGGTTGGGGTGGAAACGAACGGGACCCTGCCTGCGCCAGCGAGCCTCGACTGGATATGCGTGTCGCCCAAGGCAAATTCGGACATCGTGCAGCTTAGCGGGAATGAACTGAAACTCGTCTATCCGCAGACCGAGCCAGAAGCGCAGCCAGAGCGTTTTGCTGCGCTGCAGTTCGAACACTTCTTCCTTCAGCCCAAAGATGATAACAGGCAGGCCGAAAACATCGCGGCTGCGGCCGACTACTGTATGAAGCATCCGGAATGGCGACTGAGCTTACAAACCCACAAACTGATCGGGCTGCCCTGAGCCCGTCAGGCGAAGTGTTCGAGATCTCGAAGGCGGTGACCTTTGAGGCTGCGCATTTCATGGGCGGGAAGCCTGAAGGCCACCCGTATCGCAATCTGCATGGGCATTCCTTCCGCCTCGAGGCCGCCATCAAGGGACGGGTAAAGCCGGGCGAGGAATGGGTCGAGGATTTCAGCAAGCTGACCGAAGCGCTCAAGGCGACGGCAGAGAAGCTCGATCACTCGCTTCTGAATGAGATTGATGGGCTGTCAGTGCCGACACTGGAGCGCATCTGCCTCTGGGCCGCGCGTGAAATCAAAGCCGAGCTTCCAGGGCTCAGCCGCATCACGCTGTCGCGGCCGAGCCTGAATGAAAGCTGCACGCTGGAGCTTGGTCAGTAGGCCCTAGCTTTCCGGGTCTGAAAGCTCTTCAGCGAATTTCTGCGCAAAGCGGCGCGAGGCGCGTGAGGCATCACTCCAGACGCCAGAGGCGACGACCTGCGTGATGTCATTTTCGAACCAGTCATATTGCAGCTGGCCAACGGGCGTGCCGCTTGCGTCATAGGCAACACCTGCAAGCTCCATCCCACCGAGCGACTTTGAACGAAGCATGTCGAGGCCAGGGCGGCGTCCCATCTGCTCCATGGTCGGGCGGTTGGGTTTCGCATCGACGATCGTCACCGAGACGCGCGCCGGATCGAGGTTCGCCTTGCCCAGCTCGCGTTCGAGATCGCTGCGAATGTCGTCCTTGAGCTTGTCGCCTTCCTTGATGCCGTAATCATCCTGAAGCTTTTCCTGAAACTCAGGCGAATAGGTGATTTCGATATCCGTGGCGGACGCAAACGGGGAGAGCGCCATCGCTGTAAGGGCGAGAAATGCGGTTTTCATGAACTTACCTCCTCTAAAAGGCACTTGCCTATTATAGCAGAGAAACGCGCCCAGCGTAGTCGCGGTTGCGATATAGCTGCTGCCCGCCGAGGCAGGCAGCAGCTTTGAGGGGCGGCCTAGACGGTATCGACGAAGACAATCTCTGCGTCAGACACACCGTTAATGGTGATTTTCTCGGGGCCCGTGATCGCAACGCCGTCGCGGGCATTCAGGCGGTCCTTGCCGTTGAGGTCGACCGATCCGTCTGCAAGGACGAGATAGCCGTGGCGGCCTGCCGAAACGCTGTATTCCAGCGTCTCGCCGGCCTTTACGGTCGCACCGAGCACCTTTGCGTCCTGACGGATCGGCAGAGCTTCATCGCTCACGTCGCCGCTCGCGAGGACAGCCCACGAACCCGACCGGTCCGCCTTCGGGAATTTGCGTGCGCCCCAGCCTGGCTCGCCGCCTGCCGTGGCTGGCTCAATCCAGATCTGGAAGAGGGTGGTTTCCTCATTTTCAGCATTCCATTCAGAATGCTGCACACCGCGACCGGCACTCATCACCTGGACGTCACCGGCTTCGGTGCGGCCCTTATTACCCATGGAATCCTGGTGCGTGATCGCGCCAGAGCGGACATAGGTGATGATTTCCATGTCCCGGTGGCCATGCGGCGGGAAGCCGGTCTGGGGACGGATCTTGTCGTCATTCCAGACGCGCAGCTTGCCGTGGCCCATGCGGGACGGGTCGTAATATTGCGAGAAAGAGAAATGATAATGGGCGTCGAGCCACTCATTCCTGAATGCACCGAGCCCTGTGAAACGTCTGATATCGATCATGGGTCATCTCCGGTTTTGTGTTCCGGACACAGAAATGGCGCGGCATCGCTGCCGCGCCAATGGGGTGTTGGGCAGATGACTTATGCAGCGCCCGAATGAATGGACGCTGCAGCCAGAGCCTGATGCCTAGATAGGTTCGTACGGGAAGACCGAGGTGGTCGCGCCCATGTCCATGAAGCTGCCCTTCATCGAAGGCAGGCCCTGATTGAGCAGCGTCTCTGGCGTCCAGCCTTCGAGGCGGGCAACCGATTTCACCGGACGCGGCTGGTCGAAGAGCACGACTTCATTGCCGCGCACAGAGAATATCTGGCCGCTGACATCCTTTGCAGCATCAGCGCAGAGTGCAACGGCAAGCTGGGCGACCTGATCGGCGCGCATGCCGTTCTTCATGCGCTCGACGCGCTCACGGCCGGCTTCGTCCTTCACAGGGATGGACGCGATCATGCGGGTCCATGCAAATGGCGCGATGACGTTGGAGCGAACATTCTTGCGCTCACCTTCCATGGCGATGATGCGCGACAGGCTGGCAATGCCGAGCTTGGCGGCGCCATAGTTTGCCTGGCCAATGTTTCCGATAAGACCCGTCGTCGAGGTGAAGAGGACGTAGGAGCCGTCTTCCTGGTCGCGGAAATGGTTCACTGATGCGCGGGTCACGTTGAAGGAGCCGTTGAGGTGAACGTCGATGACGGCCTTCCAGTCGGCTTCGGACATCTTGTGGAACATGCCGTCACGCAGGATGCCAGCCGGGTTCATGATGCCGTGCAGGCCGCCGAACTCATCCTTGGCCTGTTCGATCATGCCTTCGACGGCCTTGTAGTCCGTCACGCTGTCAGAGTTCGAAACAGCTTCGCCGCCAGCGGCGCGGATTTCCTGAGCGACTTTTTCGGCCGGGCCCGCATCGCCGGCATCGCTGCCCGCATCGCTGAGGCCGCCGCCGAGATCATTGACGACGACTTTTGCTCCTTCCTTGGCTGCGAGCAGCGCGCATTCCTTGCCGATGCCGTTACCGCCACCGGTGACCAGGATCACTTTTCCGTCGAGTACGCCCATGAATTTCCTCCTCAATCGCTTTGTTCAAAAGGGTTGGATGCGTTCCAACACCCTCAGGCAAAACTTGGCAAGTCGATTGAGGGAGACCTATCGCCGCTGCAGGCAAAAAAGGGTCAGGGCTGCAGCGGCGATTTCTCCTTCGGAGAGAGGCTTATTCGGCAGCAACCTGCGCGGCGCCATGTTCCGCCATCAGGCGAGCCTTGGCGCTCTCGCTTTTCCAGGCGAAGTTCCATGGTAGGCCGAGCCGGACGGCAGCGTCGGCGGGCGGGCTGCCTTTGACGGGCGTGTGCTCTGCCACCCGGCCCATGGCCTTCACGGCAAGGGATGAGACGGGATTGAGGTTGTATTCCTTGCCAAGTTCGAGACGGTCGCGGACCGATGATGGCAGGATGGAGACAGAGGCATTCGCGAGCGCCCGGTGCAGCGCCTTTGGCACGTTGCGCGCGGCCTGTCCGGATTTGATGATGTCGAGGAATTCGGTGTTGATCGGGTGCGGCTCAAACCGTGGCAGGAGGCTGGCCAGCATGGCGTCGAAGTCTTCGGGTTTGCGCAGCGGGCTTTCAACGCCGTAGAGGCGGGCAACGTCGACGCCTTCCTCATAGAAGCGGCACTTTTCCTCATAGGAAAGCGGCTGCACGAAGCGGTCATAGGCCGTCAGGAAGCCATAGCCAGCTGTCGCACTGACCCAGTCGAGCAGCTCCACGTCCAGCGCCTTGTAGGCCTCACCGGACGGGGTCGTGCCTTCGACCTTGGCATGCATGTTGGTCACGCCCTGAATGATACGGCGTGCGGCGCTGGCCGGGCCATAGACACCGACCATGGCGGCCATGCCGGTCCGTTGTGAGCGGCCGATAGGGTCGGTCTTGAAGACCGAGTGATCCCAGACACCAGAGCGGATGCGGGCATCGGCAAATTCAAGCAGGACAGCGGCAACACCGCCAATGGCAAGCGCGATCGGGTTCTTGAAGACGCGCCAGGAAACGGAATCGGGCGCAGCATACGCCGCTTCGCCCTCAGGCGTGGTGAAGTCTACTTTCCAGCCCAGATACGATTTAAGTTTCTGCATGGGTCCTGTCCTTCCGGCGATTGGCACCGTTCAAAAAATTAGAACGTGTACTAATAATCGCCGGAAGGATCAGGCTCAAGCTATCACTTCTGAGCGGTAGCCCGCGACTTTTGCGATGCTGGCATCGGCTTCGGCGATGATACGCTCGACGATGTCCTTCACCGGCAGGACGTCTTTCACGCCGCCTGCAGACTGGCCCATGGCGAAGCAGGACGTGTCCGCATTGAGCTTGGCTTCATCGGTGATGCCGCCAATGCCGCCGATCACGCCGGTTTTGTTGGAGTGGATCGCCTGGTGCGGGAAGGGCTGGATGTCCTCCGGGCGGCTTTCCCAGTCGAGGATATACTCATTGGTGCGGCAGCGCATCGGCTTGCCGGAATAGCAGCGCGTGCGGGTCGTGTCGGTATCGCCTGCGCCAACCACAGTCTGCTTGTAGAGGTTTGCCGCGTGCGCCTCTTCCGAAGCGATGAAGCGCGTGCCCATCCAGACGCCGACAGCGCCAAGGGCAAGAGACGCTGCGAGGCCGCGCCCATCATAAATGCCGCCCGCGGCAATGACTGGGATGTCGACGGCTTCGACGGCCTGCGCGACCAGCGGCATGGTGCCGACAAGACCGGTATGGCCACCGCCTTCGCCGCCTTGCAGGATGACGGCGTCACAGCCTGCCTGCTCCGCCTTGATGGCGTGCTTCACCGCGCCGCCGACGACCATGACTTTCAGACCGGCCTTTTTCAGCTTCTCCATGATCGGCATTGGCACGCCGAGACCGGCTACGAAGCTGTCTGCGCCGCCATTGATGATGACATCGACGGATTCCTCGAGGCTTTCGGGCGAGGCGGCCAGAAGGTCTACACCGAAAGGCTGGTCCGTCAGCTGGCGGACCTTCTTCATCTGTTCGGCGATGAAATCCGGCGTCGTGCCAGCCATGCCGAGGACGCCATAGCCACCGGCATTTGACATGGCGGCGGCAAGCTCAGCGTACGAGACGCCGCCCATGCCGGCGAGCATGATCGGGTATTTCACGCCCAGAAAATCGCAAAGCGGTGTGTGCAGGCTCATGATGCTATCTCCCAAAGTATCTTGGGCGCCATCAATGCGCTCTCAGGCTGGTTTGTGAAGTCGTCTCGCGACGGCAGGACGAGAGTGTTAACGCCGCCGCCCGGAACCAATCGCCGCTTCACCGATTATTTACACAGATTAACCCGAGCAGCCGTGGCCCACCGCCACAGGAGTTTAGAATGAACTTCAAGATCGTACTTCTCGCAGCGTCCGCACTTCTGATGGGCGCGTGCACCGACCGCGAACAGGATGTGTCGCAAGAAGTTGGCGCAGAAACCGGGACGCCTGAATATGTCTACGGCGAGCAGGATGGTAGCGCCGAGACAGAAGACCTGATTGATGGCGACGGTTCAGAGGAGCCGAACGACAATGCCGTCGTTGATACCCGCGTCGACACGGGTCCCGCTAACATGGACAGCGAAGGTTCTGTGCCCACGCCAGAGGGCGACCTGACCGGTGAATATGGCATGGAAGAAGATGGTTCGCCGGAAACGACCAGCGAAACCACCCCCCAGTAAGATCTAGAAGATGTTGTAGCCGCCATCGATCAGGAACGTATCGCCTGAATGGTAGGACGAGGCATCTGAGGCTAGATACACAGCAACACCGCCAAAATCTTTCGGCTCGCCCCAGCGGCGGGCCGGAACGCGTGAGATCACCTTGGTCTGGAAGACTTCGGTGTTCTGCGCGGTCTCAGTCATGTCGGTGGCAATCCAGCCCGGCAGGATCGCATTGGCGCGGACGCCGTAGCGCGCCGTTTCAACCGCAATCGCTTTCAGCATTGAGATAAGGCCGCCCTTGGTTGCTGCATATGCCTGATTGCGCGCAGCGCCAGAGATTGCGGCGAGCGAAGCCACACCGACGAGGGAGCCGCCCGGATCACCGGCCTTCGCACGCTCTGTGATGTGCTTGGTTGCTTCGCGAAGGGTCCAGAACGCGCCGTCGAGATTGACAGCCATGTTCTTGTTCCAGGTTTCGGTGGTCATTTCCATGAAGCTGGAGGCGCCAAAGCCGACGCCCGCATTTGCGATACAGGTGTCCACGCGGCCAAATGCGTCGACGGTCGCTTTCATGGCATCCACCACGGCCGTTTCATCTGCAACGTCGACGCTCCAGGCTTTTACGTCGCCTGCGCCAAGTTTCGACAGTGCCTCCACCGCCTCCTTGTTCGCCGCTTCCTTGCGGCCCCAGATCGCGACATGTGCATTCGACGCGGCCAGCGCCTCTGCCATGCCGTAGCCGATGCCGCGATTGCCGCCCGTGACGAGCGCAACTTTGCCGGTCAGATCAAAAGGTGCGTAGGCCATATTACTCTCCCTGAATGTTTGACCGGCATAAAGCTGCAGAGCCTTGCCGGATGCAATCATGACGAGGGGGAAAGTTGTGTGCCGCTGAGATCTGGTTTCTATCGCGCGCGAAGGGAAATGCCAGCGCCGGGCCTGCGGCCACGATCTGGCAGGGCGAAGCGCACAAGGTCTTCCTCGCGGTCTATCTGAAGCCTGAAGGCTTTCAGGATATCGAGACCGAGGATCATGACCGGCGTGTCCAACAGTCCGAAACGGTCCAGAAATTCGGGGTTCGAGACGATGACATTGAAGCGGTCGACTTCGAAGTCACCGATTTCAAACCGGCGGCTGAACAGGACTTTGACGGGGGTGATGTTTCCGGTCGCCCCGACGAGTTCGATGTCGCGGACGGAATCGCGCGAGCGGCTTGCGCCTTCCGCAAAAGCTGAATTGACGACCGAGACGCTGGCACCGGTATCAATGAGGGCCAGTCCCTTTGTGCCGTTCACACTCACCTCGATGAAGGGCAGTCCGCCGATTCGTGTCACCTCAAGACGGGTGACAAGCGACCGGCTGATATGGGCTGGCGCGCCGTCATAGACCCGCAGCCGGGATCTCTCGAAATCGAAATCGAGCGTCCTCTGCGGCAGGCTGCTCGCCGGGATGACATTTCCGGTCGAGGGGAACCTCACCTTGTTGTTGTAGGCCGCCTGCGCGGCGTCCACCCGGACCGGGCCGACGCTCATACGGTCAACGTCGATGACCGGAAAGGTGCGTACGTCTCCAAGGCCGATGATCTCGATCAGAGCCGGGCTGGCGGGCGGGGCCACGCCAATAAGCGCGGCGGACTGGCTGTCGATGATGGGAAAGGTGGCGCCGGTGTCGACGATGGCGTCCACATCTTCGCGCCCGTTCAGGCGAAGCGTAACCACCATATGGCCGGAGTCTGTGATCTCGAACGGGATATCATCGCTGACAGCGGCGTGCGCGCTGAGCGGCGCGAGCGTCAGCACGGTCAGTAAAGCTGCGATGGTGGAGGTGAGTTTCACCTCAAGTCTCCCTTCTGCGCTCTCTTTGGCGGAGCGCTTCGATCAGGAGATTATGCCATCATTTGCCATTCTGAGGAAGCGAGGCGGCAAGCGCGACGCCTGCATCAATGATCCGGCTCGTTTCATCCCAGAGTTTGAGGCCCGGGACTTCGGCAAGATCAAAGAAGCGCGCCTCTGCCGCATCGTCGCCAGCGACCGGTTCGCCCGCCGTCCAGATGGCGAGATAGTCGCACAGCACATAGTGGCGGGTGATCAGCGTGCCTTCGCGGTTCCTGATAATGGCGTCGACGACATCGAGAAGACCCGCAATGCGCGCATCGACCCCGGTCTCTTCCTTCAGTTCGCGCAGGGCGGCGTCTTTCGCGGTTTCGCCCGCTTCGATCCGCCCGCCGGGCAGCGACCATTCCCCCGTCATTGGCGGCGTCCCACGACGTATCAGAAGGACCTGATCACCGCGCAGGCACACAATGCCAGCAGCTGGCTGGGGCCGGACGCCGTCGGCAAGTTTTGGTGAATTTTCTACGAATGGCATTGAGCAAACCTGAAGTGCAATCTAATTCCAGAGGTTGGGGGACACAGTATGGCGCGCTCATCGTCGAGCAAAAAGCGGATAAGTCTCGCCCTGCAGGGCGGCGGATCGCATGGCGCCTTCACCTGGGGTGTACTGGACCGGTTGGCCGAAGAGGACAAGCTGGAGATCAGCGCGATTTCGGCGACGTCCGCCGGCGCCATGAATGCGGTGGCCTATCTCTCAGGTCTGCGGAACAACGGACGCAAGGGCGCACGCGTCGCGCTGGAGAATTTCTGGAGCGACATTTCAAAGAAGGGCGCGCTTTATCGGTCCGCGCCGTCCAATCCGATGGCACAGGAACTGATCGGCAGTCCGTTCGGGTTCTGGACGACCAATGTCGCCAAGGTGATGACGACCTTCTTCAGCCCGTACGACCTCAATCCGGCAAACATAAACCCGCTGCGCGATATCCTGAAAACGATCGATTTCGATGCGGTCAGGTCGAGCGGTGTCGACCTACATGTCGCTGCCACCAATGTGCAGACGGGGCGGTTGAAGACCTTCACCGGCCTCGAGCTGACCTGCGATGCGGTTCTGGCCTCGGCCTGCCTGCCGCAAGTCTTTCAGGCGGTCGAGATTGAAGGCGTGCCTTATTGGGATGGCGGGTATGTCGGTAATCCCAACCTCGAACCACTGCTGAAGCGGAAAGATACGCGCGACATCCTTCTGGTGACGCTGAACCCGATCAAGCGGACGACGACGCCGCGAAGTGCAGCGGAGATCCAGGACAGGCTGAACGAGATCATCTTCAACACGTCGCTTCTGAACCAGCTTCGCAAAGATAACGTCCAAGAGGCGAAGCCTCCAAGAAGATGGCCGTTTGGTAGGACCAAATCCGATGGCCCACTCATGCACGCCATACAGGGCGATGATGTGCTGTCCTTTTTGAGCCTCGATACCAAGTTCGACACAAGCTGGCAGTTCCTGACCGGGCTGCGGGACAAGGGGCGCAAGGCGGCGGCTGACTGGCTGAAGAAGTGCGAAGACAAGGTGGGCTATAGCTCCACCGTCGACATCGAGGAGGTCTTCTTCAAGACCTAGGCGCCAAAGCGCAACATGGTGATCTTCGCCTTGCCGGCTTCGCGCGTATCGACCTCTGTGAAGCCCGGATGCTCAAAGGTTTCGCGGGCCTCGGTCTCAACGACGACCAGTGCGTCCGGGGCAAGCCAGTTGCCGGTTTTGAGCGTCGCGAGGCATGGCTCGACCAGCCCTTTATTGTAAGGCGGGTCCATGAAGGCGAGGGTGAATGGCTCACCAACGCCTGCGGGCTTCGGCCCAAGATCGGTGGCACTGCGGCGATGGATGCGCGTGTTTCCAAAAAGCTGGAAGCTTTCGATATTGTTGCGGATCGCGCCGCGGGCCGCGCTTTCGGTCTCAACGAAGAGGCAGAAGGCTGCGCCGCGCGAGATCGCTTCGAAGCCGAGCGCGCCAGAGCCTGCAAACAGGTCGATGACACGTGCGCCCTCAAGGTCAGGTGCCCAGGACGCGTGGGCCAGCACGTTGAACAGGCTCTCGCGCGCTCTGTCAGAGGTTGGCCTTGTGTCCCGGCCCGCAGGCGCAGCGATGGCCTGACCTTTGAATTTTCCAGATATGATCCGCATGGGCGAGGCGCTTAGCATCATGCAGGGGTGGCGAAAAGCGTGGGCGGCTGTATGAGCGAAAGCATGGTGCCAGACTCCAGACATATGACGCGCGCGCTTGAGCTTGCACGCGAGGCTGCCGCCGATGGCGAGGTGCCGGTAGGCGCCGTAGTCGTGGACCCGCGCACCGATGAAGTGGTCGCCGAAGGACGCAATGGACCGATCGGGATCCATGATCCGACGGCGCATGCAGAGATTGTCGCGATCCGTCAGGCAGGCATGAACCGGAGCAATTACAGGCTCACAGGCCTCTGGCTCTATGTCACGCTGGAGCCGTGCGCGATGTGCGCCGGAGCGATCTCGTTCGCGCGGATCGGCAAGCTGATCTATGCCGCGGAAGACCCCAAGGGCGGCGGCGTGGTGCACGGCCCGCGCTTCTTTGACCAGCCGACCTGTCACTGGCGGCCTGAAGTCTATCAGGACCTTGGCCATGCCGAGGAAGCGGGCCAGTTGCTTCGCGACTTCTTTCGCGCGCGCCGGGCATGATCTCGCCTTGATCGGGTGGCAGCTTTCAGGGCAGCATCGCTTCTGAAGGGGGACCACACCATGAAACCAGCATTGATCCTGACGGGGCTCGTTGCCCTGCCGCTTATCGCGAGCGCGGCCCTGCCGCCGCAATATCAGCGCCAGCGCGAGCTGGTCAGCATCATAGAGAGCGGTGAAGTGTCCGATGCGCTGGATGGCCGGCCAATCGACGCCATCGAGACGGACGGGTTTGATACCTACATCGTCACGGCTGGCGAATGTACGCTGATCGTGGAACTCACCGGCACCGGCGAGCGCATGCCAGATGGTTGGGTCGGGCCACGCCAGTATGACCTCAAGGTTGGCGAGGCTGAATGCACTGATCTGGAAACAGGTTAAGATAAATAATTATTGTGTAGCAATAATTCTTTGATATAAGGCATCCATCTTTTCTGGATGGGGGCGGTCATGGCGCACGACAAAAACTCAAGCGGTAATGGCAAGGCGGGGTCATATGACACGCTTTCAATCCTGGCGTGGGTGGCCGTCGCCATTCTGTCGGTGAACGTGTCCTACTTTGTCGGCGAGGAAGTCGGCGGTCAGTATTTCGAGAGCGGCGCGGACATTCTTCCGCTTCTCAATGGCTTCATGATCGGCCTCCTGAAAGCCGGGCCGACAATTTTCATCGCGTTTGCGCTGGCTGATTTCGCGTCTTTCTTTGGACGTTGCGGTCAGGGTCAGGTGTTCACGGCGCGGAATCTGAAGACCTTGCGTCAGGGTGCGGACAGCCTGATCTGGGCAGCGGTCACCAGCGCCGTGATAATCCCGGCAGTGCTCGGCTGGGTCGGTGATGAAACCAGCCGCAACATATTCAGCTTTACCGATCTCGCGCTCGGCGTTGGTCTGATGGGATTTGCCCTGCACGGGCTGGCGAGTGTCTTCGAGGATGCCATCGCGCTCAAGGATGACAATGACCAGTTCGTCTGAGGAGAATGCCCTCCCGGGTGAGATCATTGTCCGGCTGGATGTCATGCTGGCGCTGAGGAAGCGCCGCGCCAAGGATGTGGCCGCCGAAATCGGTATGACGGAAGCCAACCTCTCGCTGCTCAAATCGGGCAAGGTGAAAGGCGTCAGATTCGACACGCTGATCCGGCTTTGCGACGCGCTTTCCTGTACGCCCGGAGACCTTCTGGAATATGTCGGGAATGAGGCAGAAGAGAGCCGTTAACACTTTGGAATTGTTAAATTAAATTACAGAAAGTGATGCCTGATTGCCACACATGCATGTGGGTGCATGCAGGGCAGGAACGGGGTTCTTTTCGCGTCGTTTCCCTTCCCGTTCCGGACATAAACCGGAGCGGTAGAGTTACAGAACGTAAAAAGGATACCTCCCATGTTGAAGACCATGCTTATTGGCACCGCCGCAGCAGGTGCAATGATCGTCGCTGCCGGATCGGCTTCGGCGCAATCCTATTCCGACGAACAGGGCTTCTATCTGCAAGGTGGCTATAGCTATCTCGACATCCAGCCTGATGGTGCCGATAGCGGCGTCGACACGAACGCCATCACGGCGCGCGCTGGCTATCAGTTCAATGACTGGTTCAGCCTTGAGTCTGATATCACGACCGGCATCGATGATGGCGAGTTCGACTACAATGTCGATGAAGACGAGTTCAATCTCGATGACAATAATGACGGCGACTTCAACGACCTGATCGCGGGTTCCGGCGACATTGGCCTCAACTATCTTGTCGGCATCTACGGCAAGGCAGAAGTGCCGGTCACCGAGCGTCTCGATGCTTTCGGCCGCGCCGGTTACGCCTTTGTCGACCTAGACGCTGAGATCCAGACGCCGGGTGGCACCGCCATCACCACGATCGAGGACTCTGAAGACGGCGCAGCCCTTGGCGGTGGTCTCGATTATGCGCTGACGGAGAACTGGAATCTGCGGGGTGAATACACCTGGTATGGCTTCGGCAATACGGACACGCACGCTGCGATGTTCAGCGCAGGCTACAAGTTCTAGGGCTTGGCCTCGTTTGATTGACAGGGAACGCCGGTACTATTGGGTGCCGGCGTTTTCTTTTGCGCTAAAGAAGCCCGGCTGCGCGAGCGAGGTAGACAAGGCCGATGACCGTCACGAGCCAGCGCATCCAGCGTTTGAAATTGATGTCGCTCATTCGCTCCAGCACCAGCCCGCCGAGCCAGGTGCCGCTCATGGAGAGCGAAATAGCCAGTGCAAAGAGCCAGAGTGGTGGAATATATATCTCACCTGCTGCGGCAAGGATGGGCAGGCTCCAGAAGGCGATCTTTATAAGATGAGCGAGCACCTGCGTTGCCGACTTGGTCGCCACGATGGCCTGCCGTGTCATGTCGGTGCGCACGAAGAAGAGGTCGAGCAGTGGCCCCGCGACGCCTGCCAGCGTATTGAGAGCCTGGACAATGAAACCCGCCGCCTCTGCCTGTCCGCGCTTCTGGATGTCGACGTCGATGATCTTTCGCGGCACCCAGACCATGAGCGGGGTGAGGCCGAGCAGGAGGTAGACCACGGTCTTGTCCGGGCGCCAGGCGAGCAGCGCAAGCAGCAGGACCGCGCCAACCGAGCCGGCCGCATAGCGGGCGAAGATCGCCCAGTTGATTTGCCCGCGAAGCAGCCAGGCCCGCCAGCCATTGGACACCATCTGGATGGCGCCGTGAACGATCATCGCCGTGGCCACGGGCAGGAGAGCGGTCAGGACGCCCATCAGGATCAGGCCGCCCGCCATGCCGAAAATGCCCGAGATGAAAGCCGTCACGAGCGTGGCAAGAAGGATTATGGCGGCGCTAAGCGGGCTCATGCGGTCTTGCGATACGCCGATTGCGCAGCGTGCGCCAGCATCTGGCCTATCGGGCCTTTCCCTTTGCAAGAGGCAGGTGAGGGCCTAATCGCTTTGTCATGTCTGATGATGCACATCCCCGCCGCAACGGCCCCTGGACGGTCCACGAAACCGCGCTCTCCTATGAGAACCCCTGGATCCGCGTGGAGACCAGCCAGGTCGCCCATCCAGACGGAAGTCCGGGCATCTATGGCGTGGTGCGCTACGCCAACCTCGCCATTGGTGTGCTGCCGATTGATGCGAGCGGTCATACCTGGATTGTTGGCCAGCACAGGTTTCCGTTTGATGCCTATAGCTGGGAGCTGCCTGAAGGCGGCGGCCCCAAGGCGGAAGACCCTTTAGATGCGGCGAAACGCGAACTGGCTGAGGAAACAGGTCTTCGCGCCGAGCACTGGCAGGCGCTGGGCCGCTGGGATGTGTCGAATTCCGTGAGCGATGAGAAGGCGATTGGCTATCTTGCCTGGGGGCTGCGAGAGGGCGAGGCGCAGCCGGAGCCTTCTGAGGCGTTGACGGTGAAACGTGTCTCTTTCCCGGACCTGGTCGGTATGTGTCTCGATGGTGAGATCACGGACGCGTTCACGCACCTCATGGTGTTTGCCGCACTCGAACGCGCAAGGCGTGGGCAATTGCCAGAGGAGATCGGCAGCCTCCTGCGTCAATAAGGGCTGAGGGCCTACTCTCGACATAGCTGCAACTTCGCCGTTTCTGGGGAGCGGGAAGAGTGCAGGGGATTACCGAATGTCGAAGCGGGCAAGGCAGATCAGCCGGGCACACAAGCTGCTGGGGCTTGTTGTCGGGGCGCAGCTTCTCTTCTGGACGCTGAGCGGCTTCTATTTCACACTTTTCCCGATCGAGACCATTCGCGGCGAGCATCTGCGCGCGGGCCCTCAACCGATCGACATGGCTGCGCTGGAAGAGACGTCGCTACCGCAGCTGGATGCTGCACCGATCAAGCTCGAAGTGCGCCGCGTGCTCGGCGAGACGGTCTGGCTTGCCACTGGTGAGACCGGCGCGTCGCTTCATGATTTCGAGACTGGTGAGCCGCTGGCGCCCATCGGGGCAGCGGAAGTGCGTGCTATTGCGCTGGAAAGCTGGCGGGGACGGGGGGAGATCGTTTCTGCGGTGCTGGTCGAGACGCCGCCGCGTGAGGCGGGCAGTTCATCGCCGCTCTGGCGGGTCGATTTCGACGGGCAGGACAAGGCGACATTCTGGGTCGATGCAACGCGCGGCGAGGTGCGGGCGGTACGCACTGACAAGTGGAGGCTCTTCGACGTGCTCTGGCGCTTCCACATCATGGATATCACCGGCAAGGACCGTTTCGACAGCTGGTGGCTGAAGCTGGCAGCTTTCCTTGGCTTGACGACTGTCCTGTTCGGCATTGCCTTGCTGGTCCAGCGGGCTCTGCGCGGCAGACTGCTGAAATAAAGAAGGCCCCTGCCGGGTCGGAGCAGGGGCCTTTATCCTGACGAGAACATCTCGCTCGTGTGAGAAGAAAGATCAGTTCTCGGACCAGGAATAGCTGTAGCTGTAGGAGCGATCTTCGTCGAAGCGGGCCCGTTCAGCTTCGGTCAGTTCCGGGTTGCCAGCGATGAATGCGGTGACGTCCTCGTCGCGGAGGCGATCGCTCGATCCATTCACGCACAGGGCGCGATAGGTCTCGCCATTTTCGGTGAAGCTAATGATGGTCGGGGTGTTGAGGTCGGCTTCGCGCTCTTCGCACTGCTCAGCCATCTCCTCGACGATTGCACCGGCGGCTTCGAGGTCTTCTTCGAGGCCGTCCTCAAAGGCGCGCTCGATGCGAAGCTCCATCTGCTCACCGAGTTCTTCCATTCGTTCTGCGCGGGCTTCGACACGCTCTTCGATAACGAGAGCGATGCGTTCGGCACGCTCAGCGTGGCGCTCTGCCATGTGCTCCATTCTTTCGGCATGAGCTTCGATGAAGGATTCCAGCGCCTCAACATCGAGTGAGAGAGCGCCTTCGCCATTCCGCGACAGCATGAGTTCGCGGCCCGGGATGATGATCTTCACGCCGTTCTCGGTTTCGACCGTTTCGACACCCAGCTCGTCCAGATCCGAGACCGTGAGGTCGAAATCGAAGGACATGTTGCCGAGCTCAGCAAGACCGCTGAGCTTGGACAGGTCGCCCATGATCGTGAGGCCTTCGAGTTCCTTAAGCTCCTCAAGCTCGCCGAGATCGCTCATTTCGAGGGCGAGGATATTCATTTCCGATTCGAGGTCGGAGAGATCCAGCTCCTCCAGCTTTTCGAGGCGTGGGCTGAGCTTCTGGAATGGGTCGCTCAGCAATACGAACTGGCGGTCATCGTCATTGCCGTTCGAGCTGAAGCGATAGACCTTTGCGTGACGCTCGGTGGTCTCGGCGCCACCTGCCAGTTCGTTGTTCGCAGCGTCTTGCGGGGATGCATTTGCGGCGCAGGAAGCGGTCGCGACGATGGCGGCAGAGCCTAGGGTCAGGGCAAGCGTTGAGCCGAGCAGGCGGCGGCGGAGCGTCGGGGCGGTGTTCTGCATCAGTATAAGTCTTTCTTTTATGGGATGCGTCAGGGTGAGGTTGGCGCCGCGAAAGGCACCATCGGCCGGACCTGCAAGGCGCGCCGCCTTCACAAGGGTCTGACCATAGGAGAACGCCGACGATGTTCCCGCCCGAAGCACATCGGCGTCACAGGCTGCCTCCTGGTCCACGCGGAATGCACGCATGGCGAGGTGAGCCAGTGGGTTGAACCACTGCAGGGCCAGCACGAGCTGGGCGGCCTGCAGGGCAAGGAGGTCATTGCGCTTCACGTGCGTCAGCTCGTGCGTCAGCGCATCGCGCTGTTCGCGCGGGGAGTAGTCGTCCTCGAACCAGGCTGGCAGGAGGATGACAGGTTTGACGAGGCCCGTGACCAGCGGGCTGCCATTCAGAAGGCTGGAGCGCACATCATAGCTGCGCTTCACGCCGAGCTCGTTCGCGATCTTGGCCGTCAGCTCTGCAACGCGGTCCGAGGCAGGCTCGGAATCGTCGCGGATGAGGCCGTGAAAGACCGCCTGCTTGCGCCATGCGGTCGCGAGCACAAGCACGCTGCCGGCAATCCAGACCGGAAGGATGAGCTGGGGTGCGATTTGCATCAGCGCATCGAGCATGCCTGGCTCAGCGGCTTCGACCGGGGCCGGGAGCGGTGCAACCGGTGCGGCAGGCGCTTCGAACGAACGGGCATGTGCAACAGTGCCCGCATCGACGGCGACCGCGTGAACGCGCTCGGTGATGCTCGAAACGGTCGTCGTGTGCTGTGGCTCGGTTGGGGCCAGAAAGCCGAACAGGGAAATGTTTGCAGGCAGCGGCGGCATGGCGAGGCGTGCAAGTGGCACGAGCCAGAGGGCATAGGCCGCCTTTGCGCCGAACTGGCGGGCGAATGGGCGTCTGACGACGAGAACCAGTCCGAACAGGAAACCAACGGCAAGGCTGGTCTGAATGCTGTTCAGCAGCAGCGGATGAAGCTCGTTTAGAAAGGTCATTTCTTCAGTTCCCCCAGAAGTGCTTCAAGTTCAGCAATGTCTTCGGCGCTGAGCCCTTTGCCGTCGGCGAGGTGCGCCACCAGCGGGGCAGCGCGTCCTCCAAACATGCGGTCGACAAACTGGCGCGCTTCCTTGCGGCGATAGTCACCGCGCTTGACCAGTGGCCGGTAGAGATAGCGGCGGCCTTCAGCCTCGGTCGCGAGCGCGCCCTTTTCGACAAGGCGGCCGAGCATGGTCTTGATGGTCCGGATGTTCCAGCTCTTGTCGGAAGCAAGGACGTCCGCAATCTCGGCAGCACCGATTCCGGGCTGGTCCCACAGGACATTCATGATTTCGAGTTCGGCAGGCGCGATCTGCATGATACAGCCTCTTTTGATTACGGATGTAGTCGATATTCCTGATTACAGTTGTGGTCAATAGAAAAATTATGACAATTGCAAGGCAGGGGGCGCCGTGCGCAGGGTAGGCCCAATCGGGGCATATGGACGCCTTCTCAATGGTGACGCAGTGCGCGAAGCAGCCTATGGTCCGATCATGTCAGACGATGAAGTCCCGCAGAAATCAGGCGAGCCCATAGCCGGGTCGAAGGAAATAGGCGCGCTTGCGCACCTTTACCGCGCTGAAGTCTATCGTTCGACGATCTGGCGCCAGCGTCTCGACATGACGACGAACTGGGCCGTGGTCTCGACCGGTATCGCCCTGTCCGTCAGCTTTGCAAGCGCAACCGCCTCGCCCTTGCCGATTGTTCTGGTGGGTATGCTGACGGTGATGTTCCTGTTCCTTGAGGCGCGCCGCTATCGCTACTTCATGGTCTGGAAGTTTCGCGCGCGCCTGCTCGAGCTTGCCGTGATGGTGCCGATCCTGCGCGGCCGGGGCGCCATGATCCCGCAGGACCGCGGCAGCGCGCTCTCAGACGATTACATCCACCCGCGCCATCGCATCTCATCCTTCCGGGCGATGGGGCAGAGGCTGCGGCGCAACTATCTCTGGATCTTCATTATCCAGTATGCGGCCTATCTCGCGAAAATCTGGATCCACCCGATCGAGGCCTCTTCCATCGAGCAGGCGCTGGAGCGCGCGCATATCGGCGCCATCCCGGGCTGGCTCGCCATTATCCTGGGCACGTGCCTGCTGATCTTCTTCATCACGCTTACCGCCTGGGCGTGGGTTTCGGAGAAGGCTGACAAGACCAAGATGGCTGACTATCTCGATCCTGAGCCGGGTGTCTGACACGCAGATTTGCTGCACTGCAGTGAATTCAGGTTGCGCTTTCTAGCGGAAGCCTTATCTCGACCCCCAGACGCCTCAGGCATCGATCTTGTGATCCGAGAGCCAGACAGCCCGGATCGAGCGACTTTCCCAACCGATCGTTGCCTTGACGAAAGCAAGTCCTGATCAGCGCAGAACCCGAACGCGGCAGACTGGTCTGCTGCGAGCAAGCCTATTGCGCCTCCGCGGAAGATGACCGCGGTCAGGCCACAACTGAAAGATATTCTTTTGACCAATTTCAAAGACCTCGGCCTCGCCGAGCCTCTCCTTCGTGCACTCGCAACTGAAGGCTATGACCAGCCGACGCCAATTCAGGCGCAGGTCGTACCAGCCATGATGACGGGGCGCGACGTGCTGGGGACGGCGCAGACCGGCACCGGCAAGACGGCTGCCTTTACCCTGCCCATCCTTCACCGCCTGCTGGGTGTTGGTACGCGTCCGTCGCCAAAGACCTGCCGCGCGCTGATCCTGGCGCCAACGCGTGAGCTTGCTGCCCAGATTGCAGAGAGCGTTCGCGCCTACGGCAAGCATGGCCATCTGTCTTCCACCGTTGTCGTTGGCGGCCTGAAGATTTCAAAGCAGATCCGCGCGCTGGAGCGCGGCGTCGACATTCTTGTCGCGACGCCGGGCCGCCTGCTGGACCTCAAATCGCAGAACGCCGTCCGGTTTGACGATATCCAGACCGTGGTTCTGGATGAAGCCGACCACATGATGGACATGGGCTTCCTGCCGCAGATCAAGAAAATCCTCCAGCAACTGCCCAAGGAGCGCCAGACCGCGCTTCTGTCCGCGACCATGCCGAAGGATATTCGCGCGCTTGCAGACCAGTTCCTGAACGATCCTGTGAACGTTGCCGTCGCGCAGGTGTCGAAGCCCGTGGACCGGATCGATCAGACCGTCCGCTTTGTGCCGCATACGCAGAAGCGCGATATCCTCGTCGATATCCTCCGGGACAAGAAGGTCGAGAGCGCCATCGTCTTCACGCGGACCAAGCGCGGTGCCGACCGTGTTGCCCGCCATCTGGAGCAGGCAGGCCTCGCCTCTGCGGCGATCCATGGAAACAAGAGCCAGAACCAGCGCATCAAGGCGCTCGACGCCTTCAAGAACCGCAAGCTTCTCGTGCTTGTGGCGACGGATATCGCAGCCCGCGGCATCGACATCGACCAGGTCAGCCACGTCGTAAACTATGAGCTGCCCAACGTGCCGGAATCATATGTCCACCGCATTGGCCGCACGGCGCGCGCGGGTGAGAGCGGCACGGCGATCTCGCTTTGCGACGGCGAGGAGCGCAAGCTGCTCCGCGACATCGAAAAGCTGATCGGGTCCAAGATCCCGACCGAAGGCATAGTGCCTGAGTTCAACGAACAGGGCGGCGGAAGCGAGCGCAAGAATTTCGATCCGACTCGCGGCGGTGAGCGGGCGAAACGCAAGCCTCGCTCGCGCAACCGGAACCGCAATCGCGGCAATGGTGGAAACGCCAGTCAGGGCCGGCAAAAGCAAAGCAGCGCGTCCTCTTGACCTGACGGGGCTTTTCGCATTTAACCCGCGCCTTCAGGACGGGATGGTGTGGCGCCGCCGTTGTAATCGTGAAGCTCGTTAGGGACGCTTCACCGGCCCACGTCGTAAAAGGAAGACTACCATGTCACGTCGTCACTCGACGAAGTACAAGATCGACCGCCGCGTCGGTGAAAACATCTGGGGCCGCCCCAAATCACCAGTCAACAAGCGTCCGACCAAGCCAGGCCAGCACGGCCAGGGCCGCCGTCAGAAGACGTCTGACTATGGTCTTCAGCTCATGGCGAAGCAGAAGCTGAAGTTCCACTATGGCGACATCACCGAGAAGCAGTTCCGCCGCACCTATGACGAAGCAAACCGTCAAAAGGGCAACACGGCAGAGAACCTGATCGGCCTGCTCGAATGCCGTCTTGAGGCTTTTGTCTACCGCGCGAAATTCGTGCCGACCATTTTTGCTGCCCGTCAGTTCGTCAATCACGGCCACGTCAAAGTGAACGGTGTGAAAACGAACATCGGCTCCTACCGTCTGAAGCCGGGCGACGTTGTCGAAATCCGCGAGAAGTCGCGCAACATGGCACTGGTGCTCGAAGCACTGGGTTCGCCAGAGCGTGATATCCCGGAGTACATTGAAGTCGATCCGAAGGCGATGACCGCAACGCTGGTCCGCGTTCCTGAGCTCATTGACGTGCCTTACGCCGTCAAGATGGAACCAGCTCAGGTGGTCGAATTCTATTCGTCCTAAGCCGTTTCAGGCACTTGAAGTTACGATCAAGCCGCGCTCCTCTGGGCGCGGCTTTTTCTTTGACCGGAATGTAGGAGACCCCTGATGTCGTCACCAGAAATCGAGGAGGTCCGTCAGCGTTTCCTGGCTGCGCCGGGGCAGGGCTTTGATCTCTCATCGCGCGATAGCGGCGACCGGGCGCTCTTCCCTGACAAGAAGCATGCCCGCAAGCAGCTGGAGACCGACGCTGCGGCTATCGATGAGCTTCAGGACCTGCTCTACGCCTCGCAGAAGCGCGCGCTACTTGTCGTTCTGCAGGGCATGGATACGTCAGGCAAAAGCGGTGTGATCCGGCATGTCTTTGCGCAGACCTCACCGCTCGGCGTGAAAGTGAAAGCCTTCAAGGCACCGAGCAAGGAAGAGCTGGCTCACGATTATCTCTGGCGCGTGCATGAGGCGGTGCCGCCCAAAGGCTTCATCGGCATCTTTGATCGCTCACACTATGAGGATGTGCTGGTCGTCAAAGTGCGAAACTTCGCGCCTGCCGACATGGTCGAGCAGCGCTATGAGCAGATCAACCAGTTCGAGAAGCTGCTGAGTGAGAATGGCGTCACCATTCTGAAGTTCATGCTCCACGTTGGCCATGAGGAGCAGGGCATACGCCTCAAGGAACGCGTGACCGAGCCGCACAAGCGCTGGAAGTTCAATCCGGGTGACCTTGATGACCGCAAGCTCTGGCCGCAATTCATGGATGCTTACGAGACGATGGTGGACCGATGCTCGACGCCGTGGGCGCCGTGGTATGTGATCCCGTCTGACAGCCGCACCCGCCGGAATGCGGCCATCGCGCGTATCGTGCGCGGCACGCTTGAAGACATGAAGCTGGATTGGCCGCAGCTGGAGCTTCGCGCCGAGGATTATGATTTCAGCTAGGCGGGTCCTGATTCCCGGACCACAAAAGAAAGAGGCCTTCCAGATGGAAGGCCTCTCGCATTCCCCGGGGTGGGACCGGGGTCAGCTGACGACGCGGACAGATCCGCCGGACGATTTCTCGACCGACACGTCACCTGCGCCGCCGAAAGCTCTCACGCTGCCGCCGCTGGACGCGTCTGCACGCACGCTCTGACTGGCGTGAGCGTCGATTGACGCGCCTGAGGAAACGTCAGCCGTCAGGCGCTCACAGATGAGGTCCCCTGCATCGAGATTCGCACCAGAGGAGGCGTCGGCATCAATGGTCGTGCACGTGCCGGCGATTTCCATGCTGGCGCCGCTGGAGGCCTGGGCGATCACGGTTTCAGCGTTGATGCCGCGGATCTCCACGTCTGCGCCTGAGGAAACCTCGACATTGGCGCGTGGGCCAGAGAGGCCATCGCCAGAGACGCTGGAGCCGGATGAGGCTTCAATCGAATTGAGGGATGGTACGCCAACGGTGACCGTGTATGGCGCGCGGCGACGGCCCCAGCCCATTTTGCGCGGGCGTTTCAGGACGAGTTCGCCGCCCTTTGATTCCACGATGATGTCGCTGAAATCGCCGTCCTTGTTTTCGACGCTGACTGACTTGGCCGTGCCTGTTTCATAGATCACTTCGATACCTGCGGAGACGTCGATACCTTCGAAATTGCCGACGTCGTAAGTGCGGGTTTCGGCGAGTGCGGGCAGGGCAGAGGCGGTGCTGAGGGCGATGGCGGCGATGGCAATGCGGCGGGTCATTTGGTGGTCCTGTCTGACTTCTGTGTGGGCTGGCGAACTATTCGCTTGACTCTTGATTATCGAAAAACAATACGAATAATTATCGCAAGTCAATAAGGAATTTTCGAAATGAAACTCAACAACGCCCTTCGCCTGTCCATCGCGGCTGCTGGTGCCGCCCTTTTTCTGGGCGGCTGCGTGATCGTCGATGCCGATGAACATGTCCGCGCGGACTGGGGCGGCGACCGCTCCTATGGTGAGCTTATGGGCGCCGATGTGAGCAATGGGATCATCACCGCCCGCGTGACGTCGAATGGCTGCACGACCAAGGATTTCATCGGTGCAGACGTAGACAAGACGGGCGACAACCGCTTCTCCGTCGGCTTCTACCGCGAGCGTCAGGACTATTGCGAAGCCTATGTGCCTGAAGGCGTTGAGCTGAGCTGGACGTTCGAAGAGCTCGGCATTCCGCAGGACGCTGCCGTCCGCATCCGCAACGATATCAGCAACTAGGCTGGAATGCCTTAGGCCATAAGGCGCCCTCGTCCTTCGACTTCGCTCAGGATGAGGGCGGTTTTGGTCCGCCCGGTCTAGGCTGGTTCGCCGTAGAGGTCGTATTCGTCGGCGTCCGTGATACGGGCGCTGACGATGTCGCCTGGTTTCAGGTGGCGGGCATTGTCGAGATAGACCATGCCATCGACTTCCGGCGCGTCGGCCTTGGTGCGGGCGAACATTTCGCCATCGGCTTCGCCCGGTCCGTCGATGATGACGTCCTGAACCGTGCCCACCTGCGCTTCGGCGCGCTCAGCTGAGATGGCTGCCTGCACGGCCATGAAGCGGTGCCAGCGTTCTTCCTTGACCTCTTCAGGCACATGACCCGGCAGGTCGCGGCTCTCGGCGTGCTGGACGTTTTCGTATTTGAAGCAGCCAGCCCGGTCGATCTTCGCCTCGCGGATAAAGTCGAGCAGGATCTCGAAATCTTCCTCAGTCTCACCGGGAAAGCCGACGATGAAGGTCGAGCGGATCGTCATGCCCGGCACATCGCGGCGCCATTGCTGGATACGCTCCAGCACGCGGTCCTGCTTGGCAGGGCGCTTCATCGCTTTCAGCACATTGGCCGAAGCATGTTGGAACGGGATGTCGAGATAGGGAAGGATGGTCCCGTCAGCCATCAGCGGGATGACTTTGTCGACATGCGGGTAGGGGTAGACATAGTGCATCCGCACCCAGGCGCCGAGTGAGCCCAAGCCGCGCGCCAAGTCGAGGAAGCGCGTGTCATACTCTTCGCCCTTCCACATCTGCGGCGCGTATTTCACGTCGAGGCCATAGGCGGAGGTGTCCTGGCTGATGACGAGAAGTTCGTTCACGCCGGCGCGGACAAGCTGCTCAGCCTCCGTCAGCACATGGTGGATCGGGCGGGAGACGAGGTCACCGCGCAGCTTCGGGATGATGCAGAAGCTGCAGCGATTATTACAGCCCTCTGAGATCTTGAGGTACGAATAGTGGCGCGGGGTGAGCTTCAGGCCGGTTTCCGGCACGAGGTCGGTATAGGCATTGGCCGGCGGAGTCAGGTGCGTATGCACCGCGTCCATGACCTGCTCATACTGGTGCGGACCGGTGACGGCGAGCACTTTGGGGTGCGCCTTCTGGATCACCTCGGGTTCTGCGCCAAGGCAGCCGGTCACGATGACCTTGCCATTTGCCTCGATCGCTTCGCCGATGGCCTCAAGGCTCTCATCGCGCGCACTGTCCAGAAAGCCGCACGTATTCACGAGGACAAGATCTGCGCCGGCATAGTCCGGAGAGATCGCATAGCCCTCCGCGCGCAGGCGCGTGATGATGCGCTCTGAATCAACCAGTGCCTTCGGGCAGCCAAGCGAGACAATGCCTACTTTCGGCTGGGGCTTCACAGGCGCGATCGGCGGATTTTCCACAAGTGTGCTCATGGGGCGCGCGTTTACCAGCGGCGGAGCTCAATGAAAAGCGTGATAGCGCGGTAGCGCAGCCTTATCCCGCAGCGAGCATCTAGTCCGGCTGCTCTTCCAGAAACGCGACCAGTTCATCCTTCCAGATGGCTGCGGCCGTATGTGTGCCGTGGCCGCGGGTTTCTTCGCTGGCTGGAATGAGCACGAAGCGGGCGTTTGGCATTCGGGCGGCGAGGGCTTCAGGATCACCGAGGCCGGGCGGGTTGATGAAGTCGTCGGCCGAATTGATCCAGAGCACGGGCACCTCGATTTCAGAGAGGCGCGGCGCAGGGTTATAGGTGCGTGACGCATCGAACTGGTAGATCGTGTCATTTGGATCGACGGCGCGGGCTCTCAGGCCTTCCTGCGAGGCGTGCAGGGCCTCAATCGCCGCCTCCCGCGTCGGGGCTTCAGCCTGAAGGCGGTAAGGGTTTCCACCCGCCAGGATAAGCGTGTTCGCATAGATGAGCTGGCCCGTTTCAAGGTCTGATGCGTCTTCGTAATTACCCGCGTCATAGTCAGGATCGTCCTCGAAGCCGTCGATGATCATCTGGCGGAACATGCGGTTTCGGCCAGCAATCTCGATGGCATTGCAGGCAAGCGGGACGAAGCGGTCTACGAAGCCGGGATACTCAGGTCCCCAGACGAAGCTGTGCATGCAGCCCATGGAGGTGCCGATGATCATGTCGAGGCCATCGACGCCTGCGTCCTCTGTCAGCATGCGATACTGGGCGCGGACCATGTCGTCATAATCATAGCGCGGGAAATCCAGCCTCATGCCGTCGCTCGGCTTGGAGCTGTCGCCGTGGCCGAGATTGTCGGGCGAGATGATGTAGGTGTCTGCAAGATCCAGCGGTTGGCCCGGGCCAAACAGCTCGTCGCCGAAGAGCGGACGCAGAAGGGAGGTGCCACTGCCGCCCGTCCCATGGAGAAGCATGACCGCATTCGTGATCTTGCCGTCGGCATCCCGTTCTGGTGTGCCGAGCGTATAATAAGTCATGGTGATCGGCATGGTTTCGCCGGTGCCGAACTCAAAGTTGTCGAGTTGAGCGGTGTGCTTCTGCGCCTGCGCGGCCCAGTCTTCGGCACTGGCTGGCAGAGCAATCAATGCTGCAGCGAAGGTGATAGCGGAAAATAGTTTCATCGGGCGCTCCCTGCTTGCCGGCATATCGTTGCAAGCAAACTAGCGGCCGCGCGCGGCGTGGCAACACAAACGAAAAGAGGCGCCGTCTCCGGCGCCTCGATCCTGCTAATCTGAAGGATGGTGGGCCCTAGGCCGCTTCCATTTCGATGCCCTTTTCGGCCATGAACTCTTTCAGTTCACCGCTTTCGAACATCTCTTTGATGATGTCGCAGCCGCCGACGAATTCGCCTTTGACGTAAAGCTGCGGAATGGTCGGCCAGTCGGAATAGACCTTGATGCCTTCGCGGATGGCCTGGTCTTCGAGCACGTTGGTGGCGGCGTAGTCGACGCCAAGATAGTCGAGAACCTGAACGACGACCGACGAGAAACCGCATTGCGGGAAGGTGGGCGTACCTTTCATGAAAAGCACCACATCGTTGCTCTTCACGGCCTTGTCGATGGCTTGCTGGACGTCGTCGCTCATTCTCGTCTCCAATCGGAAATTCCCGTTAACTGCAGGGAATGTGTGGCGCACAGGCGCTTGCTTCAAGGCCTGCTCGCGCTCAGCATGCATGCTGTGGCCGGCCGTAGCAGCCGGCCCAGCAGCAGTAAGCGTCAGGCCTAGTCCTTGACTTCTTTCATGATCTGCTCGCGCGCGACGGCCAGCAGTTCTGCCATGTGCTCGCGGATGCGTGCGTCAGAGCGGTTGACGCCTTTGGCATCGAAATCGCCGCGCACCTTGCGGAAAACGTCTTCGTCGCCTGGTTCTTCGAGGTCGGACATGACAACGGACTTGGCGTAGGCTTCAGCCTCGCTGCCGGACAGGTTCATCAGGTCTGCAGCCCAGAGGCCGAGCAGCTTGTTGCGTCGGTTCATGATCTTGAACTGCAGCGCGCTGTCGTGCGCGTACTTTGCTTCCTCGGCGCGCTCGCGATCGTCGAATGTGCTCATGGTAAGCCCTCCTCTTGATTGGGCATGACTGGCTTTGCCGGGATATAGATTGCCATGGCGTGCCTGCGCAAGACGCTAGAGCGGTGCGTCAGTGCCGCAACCCCCAACGGCGCCTGCTGAATCATCATTTGTTTAGCAAGAGCACTCGCGTTATCACTCCGCCTTGTTCTTGGGGGCGCAGAGCGGCTGATCCTGCAGCGCGTCTCCCCTTGGCGGAGGGATAGCGATGTCGCGCAGACGCATGATTTATGAGGGCAAGGCCAAGATCCTTTACGAAGGACCAGAGCCCGGCACCCTGATCCAGTATTTCAAGGATGATGCGACGGCGTTCAACGCTGAAAAGAAAGCCGTGCTCGACGGCAAGGGCGTCCTGAACAATCGCATCAGCGAATTCCTGATGACCCGCCTGTCAGCGGTCGGCATTCCGAACCACTTCATCAAGCGCCTCAACATGCGTGAGCAGCTGATCAAGAAGGTGGAGATCATTCCGCTGGAAGTGATCGTGCGCAACGTCGCTGCGGGCACCATGTCGAAGCGCCTTGGCATTCCGGAAGGCGAAACGCTGCCGCGTGCCATCGTCGAGTTCTGCTACAAGAAGGATGAGCTGGGCGACCCGCTGGTTTCCGAAGAGCACATCGCGGCCTTCGGCTGGGCCAGTCAGCAGGAGATGGACGACATCGTGTCGCTCGCCTTGCGGATCAATGACTTCATGTCCGGCCTTTTCTCGGCCGTCGGCATCCGCCTGATCGACTTCAAGCTTGAGTTTGGCCGCCATTTCGAAGGCGAGATGGTTCGCACCATCCTGGCTGATGAGATCAGCCCTGATAGCTGCCGTCTGTGGGACTATGAGACCAATGAAAAGCTCGACAAGGACCGGTTCCGCCGCGACCTTGGCGGCGTGACGGAAGCCTATGCAGAAGTTGCCCGGCGCCTTGGCATCATCAAGGAAAGCGCCCAGGGCGGCGATGTGATCGACTTCACCAGCGGCATGAAGTAGCGTTCTCCCTTCTGTGGGGGAACGGGAACATGACACTCAAGATTGTAGGCGCAGGCTTCGGCCGCACCGGCACGCTTTCAATGAAAGTGGCTCTGGAACAGCTTGGCTTTGCCAAGTGCCACCACATGATGGAGGTGTTTCCGAGTGAGTTTCAGCTCAATAGCTGGCATTCAATCGGGCGCGGTGAAAAGCCGGACTGGGATGAAGTGTTTCACGGCTTTCACGCCAGTGTCGACTTTCCATCTTCGGCCTACTGGCGTGAGCTTTCGGTTCATTTTCCGGGCTCCAAGGTGATCCTCACGACGCGCAGCTTTGACAGCTGGTATGAAAGCGCGCTGGAAACGATCTATCCGGTCAGCAAGAAAATCCCGAACTGGATGACGTTCATTCCGAAGGTCCGCAAGATCAAGGAAATGACCTATAGCACGATCTGGGACCGGGTGTTTCACGGCAAGTTCGAGGATCGCGACTATGCACGCAAGATCTTCGAACAACATGAGGCGGCCGTGAAGGCTGAGATTCCGGCAGAGCGGCTGCTCGTTTTCCACCCGAAGGAAGGCTGGGAGCCGCTGTGTGCGTTTCTCGGCGTGCCTATCCCGGACAGCCCTTTTCCGAATGTGAATGACCGGGCTGATTTTAAGAAGCGTGTGGCGGCTTTCACCTGGCTCAATCGCGCGCCGTGGATCGTCGGTGCACTTGTTGTGGCGGGCGCAGTTGCAGCGGCGCTCGCCTTTCAATAGGACGTCAGATCACAAGGACGCAGCAGCGTCGATTCCGAGCGGAGACGAGTGTCATGAAAGCCATTGTCCATGTCGGCCTGAAACCCGGTGTTCTTGACCCGCAAGGCAAGGCGGTTGCCGACACGCTTGGCCGTATGGGCTATGACGAAGTGCACAGCGCACGTATCGGCAAGGTGATCGAGCTCGACCTCGAAGGCGTTGCCAAGGACAAGGCGGACGCTCGCGTCAAGGAAATGTGCGAGAAATTGCTCGCGAACACGGTGATCGAATCCTATCGCTACGAACTGGTCGATTAGGCCATTTCCGCGCTAGTCTTCCCGAAACATAAGGGAGGACCTCAATGATCAAGCTTACATTCTGCCTGCACAGGCTGCCGCATCTCAGCCGGGATGAATTCCAGACCTATTGGCGAGAGAACCACGCCCCGCTTGTCGCCAAACATGCCAAGACGCTGGGTATTGCGCGCTATGTGCAGGTGCATGCACTGACACATGACTTCAACGGCGTGATGCGCGCGAGCCGGGACGCGCCGGACATGTATGACGGCATCGCGGAAATCTACTTCGAAAGCTGGGACACGCTGTTCGAGGCAGGCCAGAATGAAGGCAATGCCGAAGCTGGCGCAGCGCTGCTGGAGGATGAGCGCAAGTTTATCGACTTGCCGCGCTCGCCTCTCTGGTTCAATGAGGAACACGTCATCATTGGTTAGGGCTGGATAGACTGGCCCAGTTCATGCTTTGGTTTGCAGTATGAAACAGCGTCTTATTGTTATCGCCGCCATCGCCGTATGCCTGCCTGCAACGGCTGAGGAAATCTGCCGCTCCATCTCCACGAGCTGGGACACTGAAAGCGGGCAGAGCTTCAATACGCGTATGTGGACCAAGGCCGACGACGCCGGATGCAAGATTGTTGAACACCTCATCGATGGCGAGAAGATCGACGGCGTGGATTGCAATTGTGACCTCATTGCCGACGGCTATGAGGATCGCATTCCGCAGCCAGCCTCCGAGCGCCAGCGTGGCCGGCTGACCGATATCTGTGAAGGGCCGATCGCGATCGAAGAGGCCGCGCCAATTTCCAAGCCGGGCGACCCGATCATCATCAACGGTTAGGCTCGGCCCGCCAAAAAACCGCGATCAGTCGCGGGGTTTGCGGCAGCCATCGACCATACGCGCGCTATTATTGGTGCTTGGCACGTCCTGCGGCACATAGGGCAGGGCGCAGGCATGCACGGTCGTGCGGTTGAAGTCGTGCATTTCGCGCGCGGCATCTGCCTCCTCACGAAGGTCACTCATCATCTCGCCAGGAGCGAGCTCAACGACGCCGCATGTCTTCTCCAGCCCGGCAGACCGAAAGCAGTAGCGCGCATTGATCGGCTTCTCGCAGGCATTGGTGTAAGGGCCGGTATTCCCATCACGCGAAAGGCAGTCATTGGCGCCTGCATGCGCGGAGGGATTGGTGAAGCGCGACAGGACGTTGGCGCTTATCGTGACCAGTACGACAACCAGGACGATGCGCAGCCAGTTCGGTACTTTCGAGAGCAACTTTTTCATTGGCGTGTTTCCCCCTCTGGCAGGCAGCCCTGTTTCATCCGCTTTGTATTCATATCCTCGACCATGCCGGGCATGTAAGGCAGCTTGCAGGCATAGGTTTCCACTCTGAGCAGCCCGCTGAGACGCGCGAGATCGGCTTCGATCTCGGCCCGCTCGAAACCCTCATCAGGCTCCAGCCGTTTTGTCTTGCAGATGTCGTCTGCTGTCCTTGAATAGAGACAGAGCTCAGCGTTGATCGGGAAGATGCAGGTATTCTGGAGCGGCGGTTCGGCGTTCATGATCGGGCCGAGGCAATGGTTCACCTGCCCAAGCCGGTGTGGCTGGAAGATGAGGGTGGATATATAGCCGACGAGGAGCAGACCAAAGAAAGCCCCGATCGCCCAGAGGCAACCTGGCTGCTTTGCATGTTTCTGCATATCAGGCATCGAAGATCACCCTGCTCCTCACGGCTCCTACCAGCATTTTGCCGAAAGCACAGCGGAAAGGGCCAAAAGAAAAGCCCCGGCCATGTGACCGGGGCTTCGCAATGTGGTGATGGGGCGCTAGCGCCTTATGCCATCTTCTTTTCGAGGTTCTCAGCCACGGCCTCGAGGAAGCCTTCGGTGGTGAGCCAGTCCTGATCTGGACCGATGAGAAGCGCGAGGTCTTTGGTCATCTTGCCGCTTTCAACGGTTTCGACGACGACCTGCTCGAGGTCTTCAGCGAACTTGGTGACCTCAGGCGTGTTGTCGAGACGGCCACGGTGGGCAAGGCCACGGGTCCAGGCGTAGATCGACGCGATCGAGTTGGTCGAGGTCGCTTCGCCCTTCTGGTGGTTGCGGTAGTGACGGGTCACCGTGCCGTGTGCGGCTTCAGCTTCGACCGTCTTGCCATCTGGCGACATCAGAACAGAGGTCATGAGGCCAAGCGAACCGAAGCCCTGGGCAACGGTGTCGGACTGGACATCGCCGTCATAGTTCTTACAGGCCCAGACATAGCCGCCGGACCATTTCATGGCTGCTGCAACCATGTCGTCGATGAGGCGGTGCTCATAGGTGCCACCGAACTCAGCGAAGGCATCGGCGAACTCATTGTCGAACACTTCCTGGAACAGGTCCTTGAAGCGGCCATCATAGGCTTTCAGGATGGTGTTCTTGGTCGACAGGTAAACAGGCCACTTGCGCGACAGGCCGAAGTTGAACGAGGCACGTGCGAAGTCGCGGATCGACTCGTCGAGGTTGTACATGCCCATGGCGATACCGGAGGACGGCGCGTCGAACACTTCGTGCTCGATGACGGTGCCGTCCGAGCCTTCGAACTTCATCGTCAGCTTGCCCTTGCCAGGGAATTTGAAGTCGGTTGCGCGGTACTGGTCGCCGAAAGCATGACGGCCGATGACGATTGGCTGGGTCCAGCCTGGCACCAGACGTGGCACGTTGGAAATCACGATTGGCTCACGGAAGACGACGCCGCCGAGGATGTTGCGGATCGTGCCGTTTGGCGAACGCCACATCTTCTTCAGGCCGAATTCCTCAACGCGGGCTTCGTCTGGCGTGATGGTCGCACATTTGACGCCAACGCCATGTTCCTTGATGGCGTTTGCCGCGTCGATCGTGATCTGGTCATCGGTCGCGTCGCGGGCTTCGATGCCGAGGTCGAAATATTTGAGATCGATATCGAGGTAGGGGTGGATGAGGCGGTCCTTGATCATCTGCCAGATGATGCGGGTCATCTCATCGCCGTCGAGCTCGACGACCGGATTCTTGACCTTGATCTTTGCCATCGTGTGAAAGTCCTCTTAGTTGCACTGTATCCCGGGCGGCTATAGCAGAAGGGGTCGAATGGTCAAAAGCGGTATTCGCGCCTGCAACAGCTGATTGAGCGTACCCATGAAACTCACCCGACTAAGTCTTGCCGCCGCGCTGAGCCTTTGCGTGCTCGCCGTGCCTTCAAATGCGCAGTCACGACAGGCCGACAGGGACGCTTCAGCGGCCAGTGTCACGGTCGGTCCGAGAGACGATGGCAACTGGTTTGTCCGTTACAGCTTCGATGCGCCGCAGCCTGTCTATGCACTCGCGCATTCGCAGACGGGCTACCGGTCCGCGACCTGGTCGCCTGAGACCGAAGGTGTCCGCCTTGGACGGCTGGATGGCATCGATGTGATCGTCATGGATGAACCAGTCGATGAGATCGAGTTCAGCATCATCCCCCTGACCGGGCAGCTGCCGAATGACCCGACGCCGTTTGTCACGTTTGCTGGTGGCGGCATCGCCGTGCACGACGCGCAGTTCGAACTTATCGGGTTCAAGGATATCGAAAGCGTCGAAGCGTTGGACGGCGATCTGAGTGCCCTGTCATCTGACGTGCTGCCGATGACCCTCACAGTCGAAGCGGAAGGGCCGGTCCTGACCAGCGAAGATGTGTCAGAAGACACGTTGAGCGCCCGTGTGCAGGACCAGTACATCTATATAGGGGACGGCGAGTATGAGGCTCATGACGGATTGTCGTTCCTCGCAGACCCTTACCTTCCGGAATGGCTGTCTTCGAGCTTGCCGGGCGCCATTGAAGGGTTTCTCGCTACGCTGGAAACCAGTTGGGACGCTGAGCTGGAGCGCGATATTTCGGTAATCGTGGCCTATAAAGGCGCGCAGGCGCGCGGGCTTTCGGTTGAGGGGAGCGTGCTGGACAGCCAGATCATGCTGGAGCTTGGCGGGCAGGGCTTCTCCAATCGCAATAGCGATGCACTTGCCTATCTGCACTGGTATACGATCCGCGAACTCGTCAGCTTGTTCCAGACCCGGAACGGTGTTGTCCTTGGCGGTCCAGAAGCTGCCTGGATCCATGACGGCTTTGCCAATTCCATCGCCTACCAGCTGATCGCATCAAAGATGGAGGCGCCGGAAGGCTTCCTGTCGTCCGTCTATCAGAATGCATTCGAGGACTGCGTCACGACCCTTGAGGGCGGTTCGCTGGAGACGGCGGTTGAGCGCGGCGCGACAAGCGGGCCCTTCGCCTGCGGCGATTTTATTGCCTTGGCGACAGATGGTTATCTGAAGCAGCGCAACCTGTTCGGGTTCTGGGACGGGCTTAGCGATTGGGCATCCCGCAGTTCTGACCGTGTCATCGATAAGCAAGTCTATTTCACGTCGCTGCAGCTGATGGGCGCGACACCGGGGCAGCGTGAACGCATACGCGCCATCGTTGAAGATGAGCTGAGCCAGCCGCGCCGGGCGCTGCGCGAGCTTCTGCAGGATGCAGGTCTCCAGCCGCAATTTACTGCCAATGGCCAGTTCCGTTCGATGGGCTGGCCGGACTATTCAGGCGAATGACCGAAAAATAACTTTAAGTACGTGGTTACCCTTTGGGTTGATTTTTTTTTCCCTGTCATGAAAGCCTATGGGCTTAACTGAAAGGGGAGGAAGATGGTGAAGGAAATAATCGGAGCGTCCGCATTCTGTGTCGCTACATTCTGTGGAGCCGCCTTTGGACAAAGTACGACAGGAGGCAGTGTCGGACTAACCGAAAGCGGATTTGCGTGTTTCGGACTTCAGTGCCCAGATGACCCATACTATGATAGTGCCATACCAACGATGCCGAATGGAATGTCGACTTGGGGCACTTATGGTGACTGGCGGGGCCTGACGGCAGGTTTCCATATGCCGCCGGAGCATACAGTTCAGCAATGCCACAATCACTGTTTCGACCATGCCCGGGCCGCGCAAAGCGATTGTCTTGGGAATGGTGGAACTGATGGCCCGTGCAACTCTGTTTTTCAATCGACCCTGAATTCCTGTTCGACCCAGTGTATTGATAACGACCATTAGGGCCATGGCCGGGTGCGAAATGCGGCTTGGTGCTTGCTCCTGAAAAGCCTGCGCGGCATAGGCTTTCGCTTATGTCCACTAGGCCAATCATAATTCTCGCAGAGCCGCAGCTTGGCGAAAACATCGGCTCTACCGCTCGCGCCATGCTGAATTTCGGGCTGACCGAACTTCGCATTGCGGCGCCGCGCGATGGCTGGCCCAACCCGGCGGCTGAACCGATGTCAGCAGGCGCGTTTGAGGCAGGCGTCGAAGTCTCTGTTTTCGACAGCGTTGAGGACGCCTGCGCCGATCTAGGCTACTTGATCGCGGCCACAGCCCGGCCGCGCGGTATGGAAAAGCCTGTGGTTACGGCGGCAGGCGCCGTGGGGCTCGTCCGCCAGCAGTCTCTGAAAACCGGCATCATGTTCGGCAATGAGGCGCAAGGCCTCCACAATGACCATGTCGCGCTCAGCGATGCGATCATGACCTATCCGGTCAACAAGGCTTTCGCCTCTCTCAACCTGTCTCAGGCTGTCATTGTATTCGCTCATGCCTGGGGTGATGCGCTTGGTCAGGAAGGCCGCTTTGAGGGTGCCGAGGCAGGGGTCAGCGACGTTGCCAGCCGCGCCGAGCTGATCGGCATGTTCGAGCATTTCGAATATGAGCTGGAGCGCGCGGGCTATTTCTATCCGCCGGACAAGACGCCGCTCATGACCCGGAATCTACGCAACGCGTTCATTCGCGGTCAGTGGACCAGTCAGGAAGTGCGGACATTCAGGGGTGCGGTGAAGGCGCTTGCCATCGGCCGTGGCAAGGCGAGGATCAAGCGCGAGGACTAGTTCTCGTTTCCGCGCGCGCTTTCGGGAAGGTTCGCCTGCACAAGCGCATTGGCGAGCCGCTCACCCGTTGAAGCATAAACCCGCTCGGCCGAAACGGCGCTGTCGTCGCAGGAGTTCCTGCGCGCGGCCTCGGCCGAATAGGCGGTGTTAAAGGCGTCGACCATCGAGGTGCGCAGACGGCCCTGGTAGGGCGCTTCGAGGCTCAGCAGATCCTGCATATAGCTGCGCCAGTACTGGTCATTGCGGCCATTACACAGCACGCGCAGAGCGTGGGCAGAGCCAAGCGTCGAAGAGAGGGCCACGACGTCGCGCAGATAGTCCTGGCTTCGGACATCTGCGTACTCTCCCTCGGCCTGATACTGGCCATGGGCGGCTTGGACTGGCAGAAAGGCCACTCCAAGCAGGCACGGGAGCGCGATTTGTACGATCTTCTTATACATGAAAGAACCTTCTCCCGGCTGGAGGCGCGTCTCAAGCCGCTGGCTGAACAAATAGCGCCCCACACCTTAAACGATAGTTCGCAATTCAGGCGGCCATGGGGCAGCGAAGGGACCAAAGGTGTTATTGTCTACGGCAATACGGATGCCTTTTTCAGCCCGGCGGTGCGTGACTTCGTGAAAGCCGTCTATTCCGCAGAGCGCCTTGCCTGGTTCCAGTCGGTCGCCGCAGGTCTCGATAATGAGTTTCTCCAGACGGTGGGTCAGAAGGCCGAGATCTACACCGTCAGCCATGTACAAGCCCACGCCATCGCTGAATGGGTGCTCTGGGCCGCTTTCGACTTCTTTGGCGAAGGCGCTGCGCGCAGACGTGCTCAGGCAGAGCGAAACTGGCAGAAAGTCCCTTTTCGTGAAGTCGGCGAGACGAGATGGCTGATCTATGGTTTCGGCCATATCGGTGAGAATGTCGGTCGCAGGCTGAAAGCCCTTGGCGCGCATGTCACCGGGGTGCGCCGCTCCAGCGCGGTCTCTCCATTCGCCGATCACATGCTGCATCCAGATCAGCTGACGCCGGAAGACATAGGCCTTGCCGACGCTGTGCTTCTCTGCTGCCCGCTTACAACAGCCACGGAGAATTTGGCGAATGCTGCTTTCTTCTCTGCCATGTCTCCTGGCAGCCTGTTCCTCAATGTCGGGCGAGGACCACTGGTCGACGAAGCCGCGTTGATGGCGGCGCTGGATCAGGGTCGTCCTGCACACGCGGCGCTCGATGTTGCCCGTCAGGAGCCGCTTCCGGCTGACAGCGCGCTCTGGAAGCATCCGTCCATTACGCTCACGCCGCATACGGCGCCTACAACTGAAGGCACCGAGCGCCGCAATGACGAGCAGTTTCTTGAAAACCTGTCGAGTTTCCTGGCGGGACAGCCTTTACGTCACGAGGTCGATGCAGATGCGTTTAATGCGCAGGCAAGCGTGTTCGGTACGTGACTTTTACGATCTGGGGTGAGCGAGCAGCGGCCGGGTTCTAACGTTCGACGGTCCAGCCGCGTGCGGTGCGGTGGGCTTCCAGCGTGATACCGCTTTCGTCGGTTTCACCGCCAGCGTATTGCGGACGACGCGGTGCTGCCTTGCCTGTCGTGAGTTTGAGCAGCACGGCAACGGCTGCGATGAACAGGCCCGCGGCAGCAGTAATCACTGCAATGACACCGGCCATGAACACGATCGCGATCGCAAGCAGGCCCTTTAGCGTCCAGCGTGCCGCCTCTTTAAAGGCGTAAGCAATCCGGCTGAGGAACAGGTCTGCTGAAATCGGGGTGCGTGCTGATGTCATGTGCGTGTCTCCTGCAGACGAATGTGAAGGCTGAAAGCGCCGGAATCAATCTCTCTGCGGCGGAAACCCTCAGTTTGCCGCAATCAGGCCTCTTTCTGCCCGAATGCGCGCATAGGCGCCCGTGATGGCGGCAGCCTTGTCATGGGCGGCGAGCTCAAACTCGCGTGGGGCGCCATTCCCGACGATCCGGTCGGGGTGGTTATCGGCCATGAGGCGGCGATAGGCGCGGCGAATATCATCGAAGGCGGCATCATGGGCGACGCCAAGGATATGATAGGGGTCGTCGCGGTCCGGCCCGAGATGGCTCGCCCGGATGCGCCGGAACGTCGTCTCGTCAAAGCCGAAGGCCTCTGAAACCGTACGCAGATACTCCATCTCATCGCTGGTGACCGCGCCATCAGCGCCGGCGATCATGAACAGTCCGTCGAGGACACCTTCCAGAAGGCAGGGGCGCGCGGAGTATTTCTTGCCGATCTTGCGGGCATAGGCCTCGTATCCGCGCACCGTCTGCTGGGCGATGCGGAAGACGCGCCGGACCTGTGCTTCGTCTTCGGGCGAAGCGCGGAAGATGCGCGAGAACATCATCACTTCGGCATCACTGACCCGGCCATCCGCCGCCGCCATCTTGGCGCTGAGACCGATCACCGCTGCGGTGAAGCCGACATCATTGGGATCAGGCGCGCAGGCCTGTTCGCTCCCGACCGGCTCTTCCGGCGTATCGGGATCGAAGAGGCGTTTTCCGCCATCGATGAGCAACTGCCAAAGGCTCATTAGACTGCCAGTATAATCGGATTGGGCCGTGGGGACAGGGACCTATACTCACAAATGGCAATAATAACCATTACGAGTTCGTGAGAATTCACTGCTATTCGCTGGTCTTCCCGCTGCTTTCACGTTGATCGACGGCGGCGCGCACGCTGGCAATTTCCTCGCGCAGCGACGTCAGCAGCTTCAGGATCTCGTCACGCTCTTCTTCGGCGTGCTCAACGTCTTCCTCGATATCTTCCAGAAGCTCGTCGGTTGCCGCTCTCTGCTCAGCGGCGAGAGCTTCGACAACAAGGGCGATGAACAAGTTCAGGACGGCGAAGCTGGCGATGAAGATGAAGGTGACGAAGAACAGCCAGGCCCATGGATGGCCATCATCAATAACTTTCTGAACGACTTCAAACCGCCACCCGTCCATCGTCATGACCTGAAACAGCGAGAAAGCAGAGCTCGGCAGGTCGCCGAAAAGCTGCAGCACCTCTTCATTGTCGGTATTCCCGTACATGTTGGTCGCCATGACCGCGTAGACGTAGGTCAGCAGGGCCAGGACGGCGACGATGGCGCCCATACCCGGAAGGGCTTTCAAGAGCGCTTCGGTAATACGCTTCATCATTGGAACGACGTGAAGCAACCGTAGCACCCGCAAGACGCGCAGCGCCCTCAGCACCGAGAAGGCTTGGCTTCCCGGCGCAAGCGATATGCCGACGACGATGAAATCGAACCAGTTCCAGCCGGAGCGGAAGAAAAGAAGGCGATAGACGACGAGCTTCAGGAAAATCTCGACCGCGAAGATATAAGTGATCGCCCTGTCGATGCCGTTGAGTGAGACGACGAGCGCTGGCGGTAAGTCTTCCTGATAGGTGAGGACACCCAGTACGATCGCGTTCAGGATGATCAGCGCCGTGATCAGGTTACGAAACCAGATGCTTTCGATGGCTGCTTCCAGCCGCGATGTATGTGTCTCAAGATCGAGCGTAGCGCGCGCCATCCTGTCCGTCCCCCATTCATGATGCCTGCTGGCGTCTTCGCCTGTCTATGTCGAAGCGGGCGCCAAGCGCAATCAGTCTGCCGAAGTCGTTGTGTCGCTGATGATCTGCCAGTCGCCGCCAATCTTGCGGAAGACAAGCGTGAAGAGGCCTGAGGGGGTGTCATTGTCGCGGGTGAGCTGCCAGCGGCCGTGAAGCACGGCGGCGTCTTTGGATAGAAGGACGGTTTCGAGCTCGGTGAATGACAACGTGCCCATCGCCTCGCGCGTGTCGTACCGCGCCTTGTAGCGCGCAAGCGTTGGCTCAAACCCGCGCGTGACAGTGCCGCCTGAAGCAAAGCGCAGTTCGGATGAACGCAGATATCCATCCATGAAAGCGTCGATATCGCCGCGATTCCAGGCGTCAGCCTGTTTCTGGATCACAGCTTCGATACGCTCGGTCTGAAGCGAAGCCGAGTTTGCAGAAGTGTCGGCGGTCATTTGTGAGGCACAGGACGCCAGAAAGAGACAGGCTGCGAGAAGTGGGGCACGGTATGCAAGACGCATTGATTTTCCTTTCCATTCACGCGACCAGTGTAGCCGTTTCATCCCGCAAGGGAATTCGCGGCAGATATTGAGCGCCGCGCGTGAGCAGAATGCCGTTCTGGTTGGGAGTTAGATGACTATGACAATGATGATTGCCCTTATCTTAGGCGGCCTGGTCCTGCTGTTTGCAGGCGGCGAATTCCTCGTTCGCGGTTCTGTCGGCGTCGCGCGCAGGCTCGGCATGTCAGAGCTGCTGATCGGCTTGACCCTGGTGGGCTTCGGCACATCGATGCCCGAGCTCGTCACCAGCCTTCAGGCGCTGTCTGATGGGGCGACCGGACTTTCCATTGGTAATGTGATCGGGTCGAATGTCGCCAACGTGCTGCTCGTTATTGGCGCGGCCTGCGTCATTTGCCCAATCGTCACGAACCCGCGCGCGCTCGCCCGTGACGGTCTTTTCATGGTGGCTGTTACGGCGGTTTTCGCGGCTGTCATCTGGATTGACGGCTTCACGCGGATGACGGGCCTTGCCTTCATCGGCGTCCTTCTTGTCTATCTTGTGCTTTCAGTGCTGCTCGACCGGCGCAAGGGCTCTGCCGCGAGTGAAGTCCATTCCGGCGAAGCGGAAGTGATCGAAACGAAGGAGCCACTGCTCGTCTCATTGCTGCTTGCTGTGGGCGGCATTGCAGGTGTGATCTTCGGGGCGCGTTTCCTTGTGCATGGCGGCTCTGATCTGGCGCGCATGTTCGGCATTTCGGAGACCGTCATCGGCCTGTCCATCGTTGCCGTCGGGACCAGCCTGCCAGAGCTTGTGACCTCGGTCGTGTCGGCCCTCAAGGGCAAGGCTGATGTCGCCCTTGGCAATGTCATTGGCTCGAACATCTTCAACATTCTTGGCATCATGGGTGTGTCGGCTGCGGTCTTCCCGTTCAGCCTCATGTCCACGCCAGAACCTGCTGCGGGCACGCCAGTTGACGTCAGCGCCATGGGATATGGCGAGATGACGAGCCTCGTCACGATGCAGGACATGGGGGCGCTGGCCCTGTCCGTGTTCCTGCTCGTTCTGTTTGCATATACCGGGCGAAAGCTGGCGCGCTGGGAAGGCGCAGTGTTGCTTCTTGCCTATGCGGTCTACATGTCGCTCAGCTTCGGCATCCTGCCGCGCATCGGAGGTTTCTGATCCATGAGCGATAGTATCTATACCGGCCTTGAACAGCTTGGCGGATCGAGCGCTATTCCCGCTTCGCCTGAAGCTGCAGAGCTCGAGCGTGTGAAGAACCCGCATGCGGGAACGCTTTATCTGGCGCGCTTTACCGTGCCGGAGTTCACGTCGCTGTGCCCCGTTACAGGTCAGCCGGACTTTGCGCACATCGTCATCGACTATGCACCGGGCGAGTGGCTGGTCGAGAGCAAGAGCCTGAAGCTCTACATGACCTCATTCCGAAATCACGGCGCCTTCCACGAGGACTGTACCGTTGCCATCGGCAAGCGCCTGCAAGACCTACTGGACCCGACCTGGATGCGGATCTGTGGCTACTGGTATCCGCGCGGCGGTATCCCGATTGATGTCTTCTGGCAGACAGGACGCCCGCCAGAAGACCTTATCGTTCCGGACACAGGTGTGCCGACATATCGCGGCCGCGGCTAGGCCCGTTCAAGCGCCGTCATGCCGTCGTCGGTACGCGCCGCGCGGAAGCGGGCGATAGACCCTGTCGTGTAGGACTGGTCGCGAATGCCAGAGACTTCGACATATTCCGAGGTCACATCGTCCGCGGTCAGCGTCACCAGCGTATAGCCGTGGCCGTCCACCTTGTACCAGTTCACATCCTCATTGGCGGCCGCAAACTGGTTGCCAAGGTCCGGTACGTCCTTGATGTAGGTGCCAAGGCCGGGTGAGGTGACCGAGGTGCAGCCAAATTCGACCCCGCGAGGCGCGCCGGCGCTGTCATGCAGCGTATTGGCCCAGGCAGTGTGGGTATCGCCGGTCAGGGTCACAAGCCGTGCATTTGACGCCGCCGCCGATGCGTAGAGGCGCTCACGTGCGGCAGGGAAGCCATCCCAGGCATCGAGGTTGAAGGGCAGACCAAGCTGGCTGAACGGGATCATCTGGGCGACGTATCCGCTCTGCGCGGCTTTCTGCGCATCGGTCAGCGTTTCCATCAGGTTTGGCGGGCGTACGCGGGCCATGATGACCTGATTGGCGAGGACCTGCCATGTCTTGCCGCCTGCGACAGAGGACTGCAGCTCGCTATCAAGCCATTCTTCCTGAACCCGGCCGAGCATGGTGCGGCTCTCATCTCTGACGCGCCCCATGACTTCCTGCGCCTTGGCCGGGATAGCGTCAGGGGCAACCCCAGCCAGTTCTGCACCCCAAGAGATTTCGTCTGAGCGGCCTGTCAGGCGCGATTCCAGGCAGAAGACGCTGGCAGTGTCGCCGAAGCTGAAGGTGCGGTAGATGCCGCCAGTGGCGCGTCCGGCTTCGGGGTCGCGAACTGGCATCCATTCCAGATAGGCTTGAACGGCCGCCTGCTTGCGGTCGGTCCAGTTGCCTTCGGTTTCCGGCTGATGGTTTTCAGCGCCCGTCCGGTAGGAATTGTTGGTGCTTTCGTGGTCGTCCCAAGTGCAGATCCAGGGGGCAGCAGCGTGGGCGGCCTGAAGCATCGGGTCGCGCTTGTACTGGGCGTGCCGGGTCCGGTAGTCGCCGAGCGAGACGATTTCCATCGGCGGCTCGTGGTTGCGGTCGATCTCCTGACCAGCCTGTCCGCCATACCCATCGACGCCGTACTCATAAAGATAGTCACCAAGATGGATGACGGCGTCGAGGTCTGTGCGCTTGGAAATGGCGTCATAGACATTGAAATAGCCGAACGGGAAATTCGAGCAGGAGACAACGGCGAAGGTTACAGGCGGCTTGCCTGAGGCAGGGGCGGTCTTCGTCCGCCCGACGGGGGAAACGACATCGCCGGATGTCGTGCGGGCCGTGAACTGGTAGAAGTATTCAGTGTCGGCCTGCAGACCCTGAATGTCCGCCTTGAGCGTAAAATCGCGCGCGGACGTGGCGTTGAGCTGGGTTTCTGCTGCGAGCAGGCTCATCGCTTCATCGCGGTAGAGGCGGACGGTCACTGGCACTGGTGACTGAGTATCCTCATCGGCCGGTGTGACGCGTGACCAGACGATAACGCCATCGCTGAGCGGGTCGCCAGATGCGACGCCATGGTCAAAGCTCACTTCGCCTGCGAATGCAGCGCGGTTGTCGACGAGCGGCGTATTGCCGGTGGTTTCGGTGGCGCAGGCAGCAAGACCCGCGGCGCCCGCGCTGAACCCTAGAAAGTGACGTCTGGAAATCTTGCTCATTGTAGCCCGCTCCTCAGGAATCGATTTTCGCCTGTCTACAGCGCGATCATGACGACTCCGCGAAACAAGGTCTATAAGCTGTCTCAATGAACACACTCACTGCCACCGCGGCGGATACGGACAAGGGAACGAGACTCGACCGCTTCCTGTCCGAAGCATTGCCGGAACTTTCACGGTCTCGCGCGAAGACGCTCATCAAGGAGGGCGCCGTCAGCCTCAACGGCAGGACCGCCGATGACCCGAAGGCGGGCGTGTCGCCCGGCGATACCTACACGCTCGACATGCCGGACCCGGTGCCAGCGACGCCAGAGCCTGAAGACATCCCGCTCGATATTCTTTTCGAGGACGAGCACCTCATCCTGGTGAACAAGCCTGCGGGGATGGCGGTCCATCCCGCGCCGGGCAGCTGGCAGGGCACGCTTGTGAACGCCCTGTTGCATCATTGCGCTGGAGAATTGCCCGGTATCGGCGGCGTTGAACGCCCCGGGATCGTGCACCGGATCGACAAGGGCACCACAGGCGTCCTCGTCGTTGCCAAAACCGAGCCTGCCCATGCAGGCCTGTCGAAGCTTTTCAAGACGCACGATATTGACCGAACCTATCTCGCCATCACGCGCGGGGCGCCGCGCCCGCTGGTCGGCACCGTGGACATGCGCATTGCTCGCTCCACCAGTGACCGCAAGAAAATGGCCGTCATTCGCGATGAGGAGAGTGAAGACGGGCGTCACGCTGTGACCCACTACAAGGCCAAAGAGACTTTCGGTGAACTCGACAAGGGCGTTGGCCTTCCAGCCGCGGCCTTGATCGAATGTCGTCTGGAGACCGGACGAACGCATCAGATACGGGTGCATCTGGCGCATATAGGTGCGCCGCTCATTGGCGATCCAACCTATGGCCGCCAGCGCGGTATCAAGGCGTATGGGTCGGGTGAGGCCTTCATCGACGCCACGACGCGCGCACGGCAGTTCGACAGGCAGGCCCTGCATGCCGCCAGCCTCGGCTTCGTTCATCCAGTGACAGGAGAAGACGTCTTCGCCGAAGCGCCGCTGCCTCCCGATATGGACGGGCTATTGTCGGCGCTTCGGAAGATCTGACGCGGGTCTAGCCTTTAGGTTTGAACCAGTCCGGCAGCTTGTAGGTCATGCCGAGGTCCTGAGCGACCTGTTCATGCGTGATGTGGCCTTCGGCCACGGTCAGGCCATTGGCGAGGTGCGCATTGGAGTTCAGCGCCTCATGCGTGCCCTTGTTCGCGATCTGCAGAACGAAAGGCAGGGTGGCGTTGTTCAGCGCGTAGGTCGAGGTACGCGGCACCGCGCCCGGCATGTTCGCCACGCAGTAGTGCAGGATGCCGTCGACATCATAGATCGGGTCTTCGTGCGTGGTCGGCTTCGACGTCTCGAAACAGCCGCCCTGGTCGATGGCAATGTCGACGAGCACGGCGCCCGGCTTCATCGTCTTCAGCTGCTCGCGGGAGATCAGCTTAGGGGCAGATGCGCCCGGGATCAGGACGGCGCCGATCACGAGGTCAGCTTCCTTCACGGCCGCATCGAGCGCGGCCTTGGTGGAATACATCGTCTTGACCAGACCGTTGAACTGGGCGTCGAGCTCAGCGAGGCGGTTATTGTTGCGGTCGAAGACGGTAACGTCTGCGCGCATGCCGACAGCAATCTCAGCAGCATTGGTGCCTGAAACACCGCCGCCAACAATGATGACCTTGGCAGGCTGGGTGCCAGGAACGCCGCCCAGCAGAAGGCCGCGGCCACGCTTTGTGCGCATCAGGGCCCAGGCAGCAACCTGCATGGACATACGACCGGCAACCTGGCTCATCGGGCGCAGGAGCGGCAGGCCGCCGGCAGGCTCGGTGACGGTTTCATAGGCGATGGCGGTACAGCCAGATTCGATCAGGCCTTTTGCCTGAACCGGATCGGGAGCGAGGTGCAGATAGGTGAAGAGCGTGTGCTCAGGCGTGAGGCGCGCGGTTTCCTCTGGCTGAGGCTCCTTCACCTTCACGATCAGCTCGGCAGACTTGAACACCGCGTCTGCATCCGCGACGATTTTCGCGCCCACATCGGTGTAGGCTTCGTCGGCAAAGCCGGAGCCGAGGCCAGCACCTTGCTGGACGAAAACTTCGTGGCCGGAATTGATGAGGTCGCCAACGCTCTCTGGCGTCAGGCCGACACGCGATTCCTGCTTCTTGATTTCAGTCGGCACACCAATGCGCATCGTCAGTCTCCTGCATAAGATTTCGCGGACGGTATGCGCTGTCAGGCGGTAAGTCTTGCCAATTCACATCGGCGCAGGAACACGTCGCGACAATAATTTCCCCGGCTTGGCGGGTCAGGCAGAAGCCTAATTCGATCGCAGGGAATAACCAGCCGCGCGCACGGTGCGGATCGGGTCCTCGCCGCCCTTGCTCATCAATGCCTTGCGGAGCCGGCCGACATGCACGTCGACGGTTCGGACCTCGACATAGACGTCCGATCCCCAGACACCATCAAGGAGTTGCTCTCGTGAAAAAACGCGGCCCGGATGCTGGATGAAGTAGTCAAGCAGGCGGAATTCGGTTGGTCCGAGATGGATCTCTTCGCCGTTGCGGCTGACCGTGTGGGTCGTCCGGTCGATGGAGATGTCGCCGACGGTGACGCGGTCATCAACGAGGGCAGGGCGGATGCGGCGCAGAACCGCCCGTACGCGGGCCATCAGCTCCGTCGTCGAGAATGGCTTGGTGACATAATCGTCTGCGCCAGTATCGAGGCCGCGAATACGGTCACTTTCTTCTGAGCGGGCCGTCAGCATGATCACGGGCAGATTGGCGGTTTCAGACTTCGAGCGGATGCGGCGGCACACTTCGATGCCGGGCACCTTTGGCAACATCCAGTCGAGCAGGACGAGATCTGGCAGGCGCTCCTCGAGCAGGAGCATCGCCTCGTCCCCATCAGGGGCGACGGCAGTGTCGTAACCTTCACGTTCCAGATTGTAGCGGAGCAGTTCGGCGACTGCTTTCTCGTCTTCAGCAATCAGGACGAATGGCTTCAACGCTGCTCTCCCTCGTCATTGGCAAGCCGGGATTCGACCTTGGCGCCCGTCGTCGCCTCGCCGGTGACCATGTAGTAGACGGCCTTGGCGATATTGGTGGCGTGGTCGCCGATCCGCTCAAGGTTCTTGGCCATGAAGATCAGATGGGTGTTCGAGCCGATCTGGCGCGGGTCTTCCATCATATAGGTCAGCGTCTCGCGGAAGAGCGAGGTGTAGTGGTCGTCGATATCGTCATCCATATCGAGCACCATCTTCGCCGCTTCGATATCCTGGCGGAGGTAGCAGTCCAGCGCCATCTGAAGCTGGTGGGACACGGCGCGCGACATGCGCTCAATGCCTTTGACGGCGGCGCGGTTTTCGTCACCGGTCAGTTCAAGGCAGCGCTTCGCGATATTCTTGCAGAGGTCGCCAATACGTTCGATGTCGCCAGCGAGTTTCATGGCGCCGAGCACAGCGCGCAGGTCGCCCGCCATAGGATGGCGAAGGGCGATCAGGCGGATAATTGCGCGTTCAGCTTCGACTTCAAGCTCGTCGATGGAGCGGTCGCGCTTGATGACGTCGCGGGCAAGCTCAAGGTCGAACGTCGCAACGGCGCGGCTGGCATCCATGATCATGCTCTCGGCAAGACCGCCCATGCGCAGGAGGTTCGCCGAAAGATGCTCAAGCTCATCGGTAAAGGCTGTAACAATATGGTCAGGCATATCGGGTGTCTCTCTGCCGCTTAACCGAAGCGGCCAGTGATATAGTCTTGTGTGCGGCTATGCTCAGGATTGGTGAAAATCCGTTCGGTATCACCGTATTCAATGAGCTTGCCGAGGTGGAAGAAGGCCGTCTTCTGCGAGACGCGAGCGGCCTGTTGCATGGAGTGGGTGACGATCACGATACAGTAGCGCTCACGCAGTTCGTCGATCAGCTCCTCGATCTTGGCGGTCGCAATCGGGTCGAGTGCCGAGCAAGGCTCGTCCATCAGAATGACTTCTGGGCTGACAGCGATGGCGCGCGCGATACAGAGGCGTTGCTGCTGGCCGCCGGAGAGACCGGTGCCGGGCGCCTGCAGGCGGTCTTTCACTTCTTCCCAGAGACCTGCCTTGCGAAGCGAGTTCTCCACGACCTCGTCCATCTCTGCCTTGCCGGAGGCAAGGCCATGGATGCGCGGCCCGTAGGCGATATTGTCGTAGATCGATTTCGGGAACGGGTTCGGCTTCTGGAACACCATGCCGACGCGCGAGCGAAGCAGGACCGGGTCAATGGCCGGGTCATTGATGTTCGCGCCGTCCATGAAGATCTTGCCGGTGACCTTTGCCGACTCGATCGTGTCATTCATGCGGTTCATGCAGCGCAGGAAGGTCGACTTGCCACAGCCCGAGGGGCCGATGAAGGCGGTCACAGACCGGTCTTCGATCTCAAGCGAGATGTCTTCGATCGCGCGTTTGTCGCCATAGTAGACGTCGATGTGCTGGCAATCGACTTTGATCGGCGCAGAGGCGGTGTCTGCACGAGCGGCGGATTTGGTCTGGGTGAAGTGTTCCATATTTCCGTCCATGGTGACTACCATCTCCTTTCAAAGCGGCGTCTGAGAATGATCGCGATCAAGTTCATGAGAATGAGGAAGATGAGCAGCACGATAATCGCGGCTGCCGTCTGCGGTTCCCATGCGCGTTCTGCACCCGTCGACCACTTATAGATCAGAACGGGCAATACCGTCGACTCGTCCATCGGGCCGTCGGGGACTTCTGCAACGAAGGCGACCATGCCAATGAGCAGAAGCGGGGCGGTTTCGCCGAGGGCGCGGGCCATGCCGATAATGGCCCCCGTCATGATGCCCGGCGCGGCAAGCGGCAGCACGTGATGGAAAACCGACTGGGTCTTCGAAGCCCCAACACCGAGCGCTGCCGTCCGGATGGAAGGGGGCACCGCCGTCAGCGCAGCGCGCGACGCGATGATCACCGTCGGCAGGACCAGAAGGCCAAGCACGAGACCACCGACCAGCGGCACAGAGCGCGGCAGCCCCATGAAGTTGATGAAGACAGCTGCGCCAAGCAGGCCGAACACGATCGATGGCACCGCGGCAAGATTGTTGATGTTGACCTCGATCAGCGATGTCAGGCGGTTCTTCGGTGCGAACTCTTCAAGGTAAACCGCTGCAAAGATGCCGACCGGAATGGCGAGGAGCGCGGTGACCAGCATGGTCAGAAGCGAACCGACGATAGCTGCGGCCGTACCGGCGAGCTCCGGATAGGTGCTGTCTGAATTGGTGAACAGGCTGGTGTTCAGCACCGATTTGATGCGGCCCTGGGATTGCAGGATCCTGGTCCAGGCGATCTGACGGTCAGTGACCGTGCGGTTTTCCTGGCTCTGCGCAAGAACGAGGGCCTCCATATCGGCGCCTTCTGCCGGCAGCGCGCGCGGACCGGCGAGATAGGTCAGCGAGAGGTCCCGGCCTTCGGAAGCTTCCATCCGGTACCAAGTGTTTCCAGCCTTGATCAGGGCGACGGCCGGGGCATCATCGACATCGCTCCGGGTGAGTTCGGTAAGCGCTGCGTCGAGCTTTTCAGCAGCGTCCTGCGAGGCCATCGTCAGCGTCACGCCATCCTCGGTTGAGCCTTCTCCGGCTGCAACAGTGCCAATCTCGACGGATTTACGGGCGCTGACGCCGCCCTTGAGGAAGAGATCAATATCGTCGGCAAGCGCGACATTGAAGATCTGCTCGGATCCAATGGTCTCAGGGGATTCGGCGGTTGCGTGCGCGATGGGCAGGACGGCAAGGCGGGTAAACATGCCATAAAGCTCGCGCTGAATATTCCGGTCGGCGTCATCGGAGAGAAACTCGTCGGCGAGCTGGTCCTGCAGCATGAGGTTAAAGCCGCTGACATTACGGGCGATCGCTTCGGGGTCACGCGTGCCATCCGGGTCGACATAGCTCGCCTCTATGTTGAGGTCATAGCTCAGCACATAGCGCGAGAAGGCGCTGCTTGCCTGACCGAAGATCGAGATAAGCAGGGTCACGAGCGCGACAATCGCGATGCCGATCGCAAGCTGCCCATACAGCTTGAAACGCGCCTCGGCGCCGTGGCGTTTCTTCAGGCGCTGCAGCGCTTCTTCGGTAACGAAGGTGCCAGTGTTCGCTGTGCCTTCAGTCGGGCTACTCATATTTTTCCCTGTACTTCTTGACCACGCGAAGCGCGATGAGATTGAAGATCAGCGTGACGATGAACAGCACGAAGCCGAGCGCGAATGCTGACAGCGTCTTGGCGCTGTCGAACTCTGTATCACCCGTTAGCAGCGCGACGATCTGAACCGTGATGGTCGTCAGGTCAGCGGTCGGGTCGGGCGTGATCTGGGCACGCTGGCCCGCAGCCATAACGACGATCATCGTCTCACCAATGGCACGCGAGACCGCGAGCAGCAGGGCTGCAATCACGCCCGGTAGGGCAGCTGGCATGACGACCTGCTTGACCGTCTCGGACTTGGTCGCGCCCATCGCATAAGCGCCATCGCGCAGGGTCTGCGGCACGGCATTGATCACGTCATCGGACAGAGACGACACGAACGGGATGATCATGATGCCCATGACGAGGCCGGCGGCGAGCGCGCTGGTTGGCTGCGCAGCCAGGAAACCGTCCGGAATGAAGGGGAGGCCGTTGATCCAGGTGGCGCTTGCGCGGACGATCGGGGCGACGAATTGCAGCGCGAAGAAGCCATAGACCACGGTCGGGATGCCGGCGAGCAGCTCGAGGATCGGCTTGACGATGCTGCGGACGCGCGGGCTGGCATATTCCGACAGGTAGATCGCCGAGAAGAGGCCGATCGGCGCGGCGACCAACATCGCAAAGAATGCGATCAGGAAGGTGCCGAAGAAGAGCGGGATGGCGCCGAAATCTGCACCCGTCTGCGCATTCCACTCTGTACCGAAAAGGAAGCTGAAGATGTTGACGCGTGAGAAGAAGCGAAGCGCTTCAAACAGAAGGCTCGCCACAATGCCGATCGTGGTCAGGATGGCGATTGCGGCGCAGAGGAAAAGCAGGAATTTGATGCCGTCTTCGACACGCGCCCGCGCACGGAAGTCGCCGCTGAGGCGGCTGCGGCCAAAGAAGAAACCTCCGGTCGCTGCCAGAACGGCGAGCAGGATAGCGGCGATGCGCGAAAGGCCAACGAGGTCGGTGTAACGGTCGGATGCTGCGTCGAACAAGGCATTGCCCGTTGCCGTCGCATCGCGGCGTGTCGCGTGCTCTGAAATCCGGTCGATATACTGGCTGAGCTCCAGATCACCGAGCGCGCGGATACGCTCCGGAAGTTCACTTGCGAACTGGGCGCGCACCAGCGATTCGCCAAACATCATGTAGAGAAGGAGGATGACTGCCGCCGGCGCGATGGTCGCCATCGCAACGAAATAGCCATGATAGTTCGGCTGCGAATTCAGCTGTGAGGTATACCCACGGGCAATGCCCACGGCCTGCGTGCGGCCTATATAGAAGGCCATGAAAGCAGCCGCGGCGAGCACTGCAAAGAGCAGCCAAGCGACGGGCAGATGTCCGAAAGTTTCCAGCATTCCGCTGCGCACCCAATAGTCGTCTTTGGGGCCTCATAACGTCGCTGATTGACACATATGTGACACATACTGATCACAAGCGCGCGAGACGGCTGGAAGCTACCGCCTAGAATGCGGCAGTGCTCTGAAACTGCAGGATTTCATCTGATTCAGCATGCTTGAACATAAGACTGCTGGCATGCAGGCAAAGCCGTCCAGCACTCGATTCTTCGCCATAGAGCCTGTCACCCAGAATCGGGTGGCCAATCGACGCCATGTGAAGCCTCAGCTGATGTGTCCTTCCGGTCAGCGGTTGCAGTCTGACATGAGCATGAGTGGCTGATTGCGTCTCAAGCTTCCAAAGTGTTCTCGAGGGTTTGCCTGAGCTCGTGTCGATACAGCGACGCGGCCGGTCATCCCAATCGCGTCCGATCGGCAGGTCGATTTCTCCCGAACTGCCATCCATCGTGCCGCTCACCAGTGCATCATAGACTTTTATGACGTCGCGGCTGGCAAACTGGCGGGCGATTTCTGACTGGGCTGCCTTCGTGCGTGCCATCACGATAAGGCCCGATGTATCGAGGTCGAGCCGATGAATATCGAAGACGGATCCATAGGCGTTAGACAGGTAGGTGCGCACGCTTGGATGCTTGAGGCTGCCACGGCCTGGCACCGATAAAAGGCCTCGCGGCTTGTCTACGACGATCAGGGCTTCATCAATATAGACGATATGCAGGCTGTCTGGACCAGGCGGGACATAGTCCGGTTCTGGCGGAGCAGGCATGCTTCAACTTTTCGGAGCGGCGTGGCTTTCGAGGCAAGGAAGCCAGACGCCGAAGCAGGTGCCCTCCTGCTCCTTGCTGGCCACTGCAAGGCCGCCTCTATGGCGGGCCATGATGTGCTTGACGATGGCGAGGCCAAGACCCGTGCCCTCAATGTCGCCGCCTCGGCTTTCGTCTACTCGGTAGAAGCGTTCGCCCAGCCTAGAGAGGTGCTGGCGAGCAATGCCAACCCCGTGATCGCTCACGCTGATCCAGGCCGCCGCCGCTTCGGAGGACGCGCGCGGCTGCAGGAGGATCGATCTCGTCGCCTGTTCATTCGAGCCGGTCGCGAGTTTTCCCGCATCCGTCATGCTGCGCGCCGTGCCAATGGAAACTGTGACCCGGCCGCCTCTCGGGGAATATTTCATCGCATTGCTGATGAGGTTCTGGATGACCTGGGCGAGTTCGTCCCATTTGGCGGTCACGCGGATTTCCCGTCCGAGCCCATCGATGGAGAGTTCGATGGCGCGTTCGGCTGCCAGGGGCTGGAGCGCGAGTACCGTCTGGCTGAGAACATCGCTGAGATCGATGACAGTGTCAGGTGCGCGATGTTCACTGAATTCGATGCGCGACAAGGAGAGAAGGTCGGAAACGAGGTGGCGCATCCGGTCGGTCTGCTTGTGCATGATCTCGAGAAAGCCATCCCAGGATTCGCGGTCATCGCGCGCAGGGCCTCTCATCGTCTCGATGAAACCGGCAAGGGCAGTGAGCGGCGTGCGAAGTTCATGGCTGGCATTGGCAAGGAAGTCTGCGCGTGCCCGCTCAGCCCGGTGTACGGCCGTGCGGTCTTCGAAAACGACGAATACGCTTTCCGGTTCTGGGCCCGGGGTCAGGTGGGCCAGCCATAGCTCGTCGCCATCGATCGCCATGAACTCAACCCGTTCACCAGCGCGGCTGCGGGAGACGCGGTCGGTCGCGGCAAGCACGTCTGGCTGCCTGATGATGACAGACTTGAGGGCGCCTTCGATATGATTGATCCGAAAGAGATCGGAAATCTTCTTGTTGGCGGAATCGATGCGGTCCTCGCCTGAAATGTAACAGGCTGGAAAAGGGAGTGCATGAATAAGCGAGCGTACGGACGATTTCATCGCCTCGTCACTGGCCTGGATGTCATCGACCGGAGCAAGATCAATCGCAGGCGGAGCCGAGCCAACGAAATAGGCGAGCGCTCCCAGAGATAGCACGATGATCGCTGTGATGCCTTCAAAGAAACCTAGTGCGCCGGTCAGCACCATGAAGCCAAGCAAGCCGCTGGCTGAAATGCCGAGCACGACGAAATCCCGGATTCGTTCCGCCCGGCGTAGAGCCAATTGCTTAGGGTGCTTGCGCGCGCTTGCCATTCTTCTCCAAACCAAGAAAACGGGTGTGCGGCAAGTCGCCTGAGCTGTATCGCGGCTGAAAAGACAGCTGTTTTCGCCATATTTCGAGTTGCTGCGAATGATTATTGAAATTCGATAATCATTTGTTGACAGTCGAGTAGTCGGGGCGTAGAGCTGCGATCACATCAAGTGAGGATGGAATGAAGTTCGAAGGCCTGATCATCGCTGCCGTAGCGCTTGCTGGATGTAGCAGCATGCCGAACGTCGAGAGCCTGGCCGGAGAGCCTGTTGCCATGTTCCCTGCGGCGCCTGACGCCCCCAAGACGTGGGCGAAAAGCGGCGTTTCCGGCAAGCTGCCGACGGGTGACTGGATCTCCCAATTCGGCGATCCGGTCATGGAGACGCTGGTTGCCGAAGCGCTTGCGGCAAACCCTGACCTTCGCTCGCAATATGCAATCGTGCAGGCAAGCCGGGCGCAGGCGCGCTCTGTTTATGGCCGTTCGCTTCCGAACGTTTCGGTCTCCGGTTCAGCAGGTGTCAATTCGACCTACAGCGAGCCCCTGGACGAACGTTTCACCGACCCAGCCTATGGTCTTGGCGTTGATGCGAGCTGGACCGCCGACCTCTGGGGACGGATCCAGGCCGCCGTTGACGCTGCAGAAGCTGATCTCGCTGCGAGTGAGGCCGATCTCGCATCGCTGCGCCTTACCCTCGCTGCGCAGACGGCCATTGCATGGACCGATCTGAACGAAGCGCTCGCGCAGGAGCGTCTTGCCATTGCCACTTTTGAGGCCCGCGACCGCATCGTGACGCTGACGGAGAGACGCTTCTCGCGCGGCCTGTCAAGCGCGCTCGACGTTCGTCTGGCCCGCAGTGCGCGCGCTACGGCGGAAGCGGCAATCGCTGCCCGTCAGCAGGCACTTGGCAACGCAACGCGCCGGCTTGAAATTCTTGTGGGACGCTATCCTGCCGACGAAATCGAAGCGCCGGGTCTGCTCCCGGAGCTGGCACCTATCGAAGCGGCCGGAACGCCAGTGCTTCTCCTGTCGCGTCGCCCGGATATTGCAGCTTCAGAGGCACGTCTGACGGCCGCTGGGCTTCGGGCCGAACAGGCACGCCTGGCATTGCTCCCGACGCTCAGCCTGAGTGGGTCGCTGAGAACAAACCAGACTGAATTCGCCGACCTGTTCGACCCGGTCCGCATCGCCGCGAATGCCATCGCGAGCCTGTCCCAGCCCGTGTTCAACGGGGGCGCTCTGCGTGCAGACCGCGACGCGGCCATCGCTTTTGCTGAAAGCGCGCTGGCGAACTATGCTGGCGACGTCCTGCAGGCCTGGCGTGAGGTCGAGGATGCGCTGGCCGCCGATGAGTTTCTGGCAACGCAGGTGGAGGCTCAACGGCGCGCTCTGGAAGAAGCGACTGTGGCGGAAGAGATCGCTACGCGTCAGTACTCCAGTGGCCTTGTGTCGATCTTTAATCTGATCGACGCGCAGACACGTAGACTAAACGCAGAGAGTAATCTGATCGCAACCCGGTCAGCCCGCGTTTCCAACCGTATTTCCTTCCATCTCGCGATAGGTGGTGCGGTCAGCGAGGAGGCTTTGGCCTCTGAACCAGAAATATAGAAGACGTCGAAACAGAGACCTCCCATGAAGCGTATCATCACAATCCTGCTGCCAGTCATCGTCCTCGTTGGCATCGTCGGGGCCGGCTTTGTCCTGACCCAACTGTTCAAGCCTCCGGTGGAGCGTGCCGAAGAGCAGCCTCGCGGTCTCTCGGTCTTTGCTGAAGTCGCAGAAGAGACAGATCTGGACCTCAAGGTCCGCGCGCAGGGTGAAGTTCGTCCCAAGCGGCAGATCATCGTCGCGCCTCAGATCGCAGGGCGTATCTCTTACGTATCTCCAGATTTCGTCGACGGTGGCTTTATCCGCCAGGGACAGGTGCTCGTTCGCCTTGAAGCGGCCGACTATGAGCTGGCCGTGACGCGCGCCCGGTCTGGCGTCGCTTCAGCCCAGCAGGCACTGGCACGAGAGCGCGCTGAGGCTGATCTTGCCGAGCAGGACCTTGCAGACCTTGGTATTGAGGATGCAAGCCCACTTGCCCGCCGCGAGCCACAACTCGCCGAAGCGCAAGCCAATCTCGACTCTGCGAAAGCGCTACTCGCCGACGCGCAGCTCGCTCTCAACCGGACCGCGGTGACCGCGCCTTTCTCTGGCCGTGTGCGTGAGCGAAGCGCCGACCTTGGCCAGTTCGTGAGCCCGGGCCAGACGCTCGGCACGATTTTCGCAACCGATGTCGTCGAAGTTTCCCTGCCGCTTTCCGATGATGAGCTTGGCCGCACGGGTCTTCCGCTCGCCTTTGCTGAGACAGCAGATAATCCGGGGCCGCGCGTGGTCTTCACGACCAATGTCGCCGGCGAGCCGCGCGAGTGGGTTGGCCGTGTGAAGCGCACTGCAGCGGCTCTCAACCCGCAGACCCGCCTTATCAACGTGATCGCAGAGCTCGAAGACCCTTATGGCACGGGCGCCGATGACGGTGTGCCGATGGCGCCAGGGCTTTTTGTCGATGCTGAGATTGATGGACGCCGGCTAGAAAACGTCGTCCGCGTACCCCGCTCGGCCCTGCGCGGCGTCGATCAGGTCTTCATTGGCGATGGTCCTGAAGGAAAGCTGCATATCCGTACTGTCGACGTGGTCTACAGCACCGATGATGGGGCCTTTGTCGCCAGCGGTGTTGAAGATGGTGAGCTGGCTGTCGTTTCGCCGATCCAGGCTGCTTTCGATGGCATGAGCATCCAGGTTGTCGAGCGCATGCCCGACGGCTCGCTCGTTCCGCGCACCCCGCGCAAGTCATCCGCCGATGAGAACGAAGAAGAGGACACCGCCGCTGCACAGGTTGCCGGTGAAACTGAAGGAGCTACCCAATGAGCGGTCTTGTCGCCTGGTGGGCCAGAAATGGCATTGCTGCCAACCTTCTGATGGTCGTCGCCTTCATTGGCGGCACCTTCGGCTTCCTCAGTCTTGAGAAAGAAGCCTTCCCCGCAGGCGACTGGAATGGCGCCAGCGTCTCTATCGCATGGCCCGGCGCGTCCCCACAGGATGTTGAGGACCAGATTGTCGTACGCCTTGAAGAAGTTGTTGCCGATATCGATGGCCTGAAGCGACTGACCGGCGTCGCACGTGAGGGTGTTGGCTACGTCAACCTGCAGACCGAGCTTGATATCGACGTCGACGAATTCGTCGATGAAGTGAAGCGCCGTGTCGATACGATTTCGAACCTGCCGCAATCTTCCTTCCCGCCCCAGGTAAGCCGATGGAGCGCGAACAACCAGTTCATGGGGCTGGCGCTTCACGGCAATGTCGATCCGGCGACGCTGGACTATTATGCAGATGAGATGCGCGACCGGATTGCGCTGCTTGAGGGCGGCGAGCTGGCGCAGGTTCAGGGAACGCTCGGCGAAGAAGTCTCCATCGAAGTCTCAGAAGCGGCTCTGCGCCGCTACAACATGACGTTTGCCGAAGTCGCCAATGCGGTTCGCAGCTCCTCGATCAACTCCTCGGGCGGCACGGTCCGCACCGAAACCGGCACCGTGGCGATCCAGGCCCGTCAGCTTGCTGATACGCGTGAAGACTTCGAGAATATCGTCATTCGCCAGAGCGCAGAGTTCGGCACCATCCGCATTCGCGACGTTGCAAACGTCGTTGATGGATTTGTCGATGGCGAGCTGGACGCCACCTTCAATGGCGAACCGACCGCCTTCATCATGGTGAACCAACCAGAGAAGATGGACATCGTTCTCTACTCCAACAACATCAAGGACTTCATTGAACGCGCCAATAGCGGCCGCGGACAGGATGCTCTGCCTGAAGGCCTGAAGCTCGACCTGCTGTTCGACATGTCGGAGGTCTATGAAGGCCGTATGGACACGATCAGCTCTGCAGCCGTGCAGGGTATGGCGCTCGTTCTTATCATCCTGATCCTCTTCCTGCGCCCTATCGTGGCGTTCTGGGTGACGATCGGTATCGGTACTGCCTTTGCCGGCGGGATCATGATCCTGCCGCTTTTCGGCGTGTCGCTGAACTTCCTCTCTCTCTTTGCAGTTCTTCTCGTGATTGGCGTGGTGGTGGACGACGCGATTGTCGTTGGCGAGAATATCCACAAAGAGGTCGAGAGCGGACGAAGAGAAGGGCTTGGTGCTGCGACTGTCGGCACGCAGCTCGTGCTCAAGCCGGTTATCTTCGGCGTTCTTACAACGATGATCATGTTTGCGCCGTGGGCATTCATCCCCGGCCCTGAACGCCAGTTCACTGCGCAGATCACCTATGTCGTTGTTGCGGCGCTGGCATTCTCTCTCATCGAGTCGATGTTCATCCTGCCATCGCACCTCGGCCATATGGAGCCGCAAAAGTTTGACGGCCCACTCGGCAAGCTGATGCGCCTTCAGCAGACGATCGCTGACAGCCTGATCACGTTTGCAAACCGGGTCTACAAGCCGCTGCTCGAATACGCGGTGAAGTTTCGGTACGTCACGGTTGCGATTTTCACGGCGCTCTTTGTGCTCGCGATCATGCTGGTGCAATCGAACATCGTGCCGTTCCGCTTCATGCCTCAGATCGAAGATGACCTTGTTCAGGTCCGCATTGACCTGCCCGATGGTTCGCCGCAATCGCGTTCGCTTCAAGTGCGTGACCAGCTGCGACTTGCGGTGGAGCAGGCGCGCCAGACATTCGATGAGCGCTACCCGGAACTGGGCGGCGACCACATGATCCGCGACATTTCGATCGTCGCGACGGAGGGCGACGTCCAGTCGTGGATTGGCCTGATCCCGCCGCAGGACCGGCCGGACGGCGTGTCGACCAAGGAAATCGCTGACGAGATCCGCGCCAATTTCGGTGAAGTCCCGGACGCTGAGGAAGTGAACTTCCAGTTCACGATCAACAATGCCGACAATTCCATCCGCTACGCGCTGAACAATGATGATCTCGACGTTCTGCGTCAGGCTGCCGACGATGTGAAAGCTCAGCTCGCAACCTATGAGCAGGCCTTCGACATTGGCGACAACCTCTCCTCTGCGGCCCAGGAAATTCGCATCGACCTCAAGCCTGGTGCGACATCGCTTGGTGTAACGCTCGGTGATGTGACCTCGCAGGTTCGCGCTGCCTATTACGGTATCGAAGCCCAGCGCCTTCCGCGTGATGGCGATGATGTCCGCGTCATGGTTCGCTATCCGAAGGAAACCCGCGAATCCGTAGATAGCCTCCGCGACCTTCGTATCCGCACCAATGACGGCCGCGAGATCCCGCTCGAACAGGTCGCAGAGATTTCCTTTGCTCCTGGTATCGACCGGATCCAGCGCCGTGAGCGGATGCGCTCGGTGACCGTCTTCGCTGATCTTGTTGGCGACAGCACGCGGGCGACCATCTTTGCCGACATGGAGCAGAACTTCTGGCCTGAGTTTGCCAAGAAGTACCCAACGGTCACGCGGGGTGCGGTCGGCGATATCGAGAGCGAACAGGAGTTCGTGCAGGATATTACGAGGCTGTACATCATCGCCTTCGTGTCGATGTACATCCTGCTTGCCATCGCCTTCCAGTCCTACTCCCAGCCGCTTCTTCTCATGCTGGCCATCCCGTTTGGCTATGCTGGCGCAGTGTTCGGTCACTTTGGTTTCGATACACCAATGGCGCTCTTCTCGATGTTTGGCATCGGGGCGGCCGCTGGCGTCGTCATCAACGATAACCTCGTCCTGGTGGACTATATAAACCGACGGCGAGAGGAAGGGGCAGGTGCGCTCCAGGCCATCGTCGATGCAGGTGTGTCCCGCTTCCGCCCGGTGCTTCTGACGTCTGTCACCACCTTTGTCGGTATTCTGCCGATGATTGCGCAGAAGTCGGTGCAGGCCCAATTCCTGAAGCCAATGGTGGTATCGCTTGGTTCTGCGGTGGCATTCGCGCTGTTTGTGTCGCTTCTTCTCGTTCCGGCTTTCTACGCCGTTGGATGCGAAGTTGGCCGCATCTTCCGCTGGACGTGGGGCGGCATGCCCTATCGCAAGATTGGCGACTCCTATGAGGGTGAAGCTAATATTGATGAGGAAGAACTCATTGGCACCAGCCGCGGTGCGCGCCCTCACCCGGCAGAATAATATTTCCTTTTCGCGGCAAGCTACGGGGTGGATTTCCCGCAACTTGCCGCGCTATCAAGAATAAAACCTGATGGAGACCCCCAAAGATGAAATATCTGATGTCCGGCGTTGCTGCCGCAGCTCTTCTCGGCGCGTGTGCCACTACTGATCAGACCGCGGACGTTTCTACGCCGCCAGAAACGAGCCAGACAGCCGACGCTCAGCGTGTCGTGGAAACCACTTCGCCTGACTATTGGGGGAGCTGGGGTATCGATACCGGTCTGATGGACCGCGATGTCCAGCCGGGCGACAATTTCTTCATGTACACAAGCGGCGAGTGGTTCGACAATTTCGAACTTCCAGCCGACAAGACCCGCTACGGCGCGTTCGATCTTCTTCGTGAGAAATCCGAGCAGCAGACCCGCTTCATCATCGAAGATCTTGCAGCTGAAGAGCCGCCAATCGACACCGCTGAAGGCAAGGTAGCCGCGTTCTACAATGCCTATATGGGCACCGACGCGATCGAGGCAGCAGGCCTGGCGCCAGCCCAGCCTTATCTTGACCAGATCGCAGCCATCGACAGCCGCGAGGCGCTGGCACGCGTCTTCATGTCGCCGGGTTTCTCATCGCCGATCAATGGCTTCGTCTGGGTCGATGACAAGAATCCGGACGACTATATCTTCCAGATGTCGATGGGCGGCCTCGGCCTGCCGGACCGCGAATACTATCTCAAGGACGACGAGAAATCGGTTGAGATCCGCGCGAAGTATGAAGAGCTGCTGACCTTCTTCCTTGAGAAGGCTGGCTATGAGGATGCGGCAGCAAAGGCGGCCGACGTTCTGGCGCTTGAAACCCAGCTTGCTCAGGCTGACTGGGACCGCGCCGTCAGCCGCAACCCGGAAATCACCTACAACAAGCTGACGCGCGATGAGCTGATCGCCCTTGCTGGCGATTTCCCGCTAGCAACCGCGCTGGAACAGCTTGGTGTCATGGGCGAGGAAGAGTTCCTCGTCACCGAAGTCCCGCCAACGGCAGAAGAAATCGCTTCTGCTGGTCTCTCGCAGGAAGATGTCGATAAGCTCGGCGCTGGCATCCCGGCGGCATTCGAGCTGGCAAACACCGCTGATCTCGATACGTGGAAAGCCTATCTCGCCGCCCACATGCTGTCGAACTTCGCATCGGTTCTGCCATCGGAAATCGATGACGCAAACTTCGCCTTCTACGGCACCACACTCAGCGGTCAGCCCGAGCAACGCCCTCGCTGGAAGCGCGCCGTGTCTGCCGTGTCGGGTACGCTTGGTGAGGCCATTGGCGAAGTCTATGTCAGCCGTCACTTCCCGGCGGAAAACAAGGAGCGGATGGATGAGCTGGTCGCGAACCTGCGCACAGCCATGCACGCCAATCTCGAAGACCTCGAATGGATGGGTGAAGAGACCCGTGAGCGCGCACGCGAGAAGCTCGACAAGTTCAATCCGAAAATCGGCTATCCGGGCGAGTTCGAGACCTATGAAACGCTCGAAATCACTGACAACGCCTTCCAGAATGCTGTGAACGCAGCCGTCTGGGGCATGGAAGACAACCTCTCCCGCCTGAACGAGCAGCCTGACCGCAATGAGTGGTTCATGACGCCGCAGACGGTCAACGCCTATTACAATCCAGGCTATAACGAGATCGTCTTCCCGGCTGCTATCCTTCAGCCGCCTTTCTTCAACATCAGCGCTGATCCAGCCGTCAATTACGGCGCCATCGGCGGCGTGATCGGCCACGAAATGGGCCACGGCTTTGACGACCAGGGCTCCAAGTACAATGGTGACGGCGTCCTCGCCAACTGGTGGACCGAAAGCGACCGTAGCGCATTTGATGAGCTGACCTCGGCTCTGGTTGCCCAGTACAACCAGTACTGTCCGCTCGGCGAAGGCGACCCATGCGTTAATGGCCGTCTGACACTTGGCGAGAATATCGGTGACCTCGGCGGTCTGTCGCTGGCTTACCGCGCCTATCAGATCAGCCTCGACGCAAATGGTGACGGCGTCGTTAGTGAGGATGAGCAGGCGCCGATCCTCGACGGCTATACCGGTGACCAGCGCTTCTTCATGGCATGGGCGCAGGTCTGGCGCTCGAAGTATCGCGATGAAGCAAAGCGTAACCAGCTTCTGACCGATCCGCATTCGCCGCCAGAGTACCGCGTCAACGGTATCGTTCGTAACTTTGACGAATGGTACGAAGCCTTCGACGTGGCAGATACCGATGAGCTCTACCTTCCGCCGGAAGAGCGTATCCGCATCTGGTAACACGCAGCAGATCTTGCTGAGTAATCGTGAAAGGGCAGGCCGTCAGGTCTGCCCTTTTTCCGTTCCGACTGCGATTATAGAGGTGTTTCCTGCGTGCTGGCCCTTTCCAGCGTGCCAAAGGTCTGGCTTCTAGGATGCCTTCTTGCCTTAACGGCAAGCGGGGTGATCCTGGAGGGTAGAATGCCTTTGCCATTGGCGGTCAGCGCCTATTTCGACAGGCTTTCCGGGCCGGTGAAGGAGATCGCGCTGGAGCTGTCGCGCGTCATACCTTCGCGTGGGCCGAGACTTATCGCGACGATGGCTTACGCTTCACCTTGCTGGACGGGTCATGACCGTGTCGTCTCGATCATCGCGCATTCCAGACACTGCAACCTCCAGCTCTGGCAGGGGGCGCAGTTGGAGTCGAGTTTCTATGGGCGGATCGAAGGCAGCGGTAAGTCGCTTCGTCATGTGAAGATCCGAAGCCTCGATGAAATTGATGACGAATTGCTCGACATCATCGACAGGGCGATCGCGCTCGACGCAGCCTGAGCTTGGCTGTCACCGCTAATAACGCCGTTGGATTTGTGTCGACGCGTGGTAGCCTTCGCGCATCGATCAGACAGGAGCGCGAAGTTGCGCCAATATTTGTTTCTCGCCGCCATTTCTCTCGTCGCCGCTCAGGCCGCAGCTGCTCAGACGGCAACGGTTCAGGCCGCGCCTCCCATAGACACGCTATACTTCGTGGTTCGCGATGGCATCGTGATGTCCACGCAGGGGCACACCATGGTCATCGACTATAATGACGATGGCACATTCACTGGCGATGTGAGCGGGACGGCGTTTCAGGGCACTTACCGTCTGGACGGTGCGCGCCTCTGCGCCACGTCGAGCCTTGCAGCCTCCGAAACCTGCACGACCTATCCGGAAGGCATGGCTTCGGGCGACACGTTTGATGTTACGAGCCCGGCTCTAGGGGGCGTGCGCGTTCACATACGCACGCCCGAAGAGAACCGCGCTGCAGCTGCCGTCGCTCAGGCGGGCAACTGACCGCTTAAAGCGTCGGGTTGATGAGGAATTTCTCCCCTGTGCGCTTCGCGTTGTAGTTCTGAAGCGTTTCCGGATCGAGCGCTTCGGCCAGCGAAATCTCGTCGGTATAGTGGCTTGCGAAGGTCGTCTTCAGCTCAGCCATGACGCGCTTGCGCAGCTTCTCGCGGCCTTCAGCGCCGATCTTCTGCAGGAAGTAGGTCAGCAGATAGCCACCTGCGCTCCACGCCATGCCGACGCCCGGCGGGATGGTGGTCGGCGACAGGTCGAGACGTCCATAGATATAGACGTGCTTCGGATCGGCTGAGCCATAACGGCTATACTCAGCGCCAATATTGGCCGCCGCTTCCATTGCCGTGAGGAGCTGACCGGCGAGCGGGCCACCGCCAACAGCATCAAAGGCCAGCGTCGCCTTGGTTTCTACGATCGCCTTGATCAGGTCTTCCATGAAGGTGTCGCTCGACGAGTTCACGACATGCTGCGCGCCGAGGTCACGGAGGATCTGTTCCTGCTCCGGCTTGCGCACGACGTTCACCAGCGGCACGCCGTCAGCGATACAGATCTTGTTGAGCATCTGGCCGAGGTTGGACGCAGCGGCGGTATGGATGAGGCCTTTGTGGCCTTCCATGCGCATCGTTTCCGGGAAGGAGAGCGCGGTCAGCGGATTGACGAAGCATGACGCGCCGTCGCGGGCTGTTGCGCCCTCTGGCAGTTCCATGACCTGCGCGACGTTCAGCATGCGGTATTCGCCATAGAACTCGCCGCCAAGGCCGGTCACTGTCTTGCCCATCAGCGCCTGAGCTGCATCGGACGAGCCAGCGGCGACGACCGTGCCTGCGCCTTCATTACCAACGGCAAGGGACTGGCCAAGGCGGGCCTGCATGGCGCGCATGCCAGCGCCCGGAATATCTGCGACCAGCTTCGGATTGTCCTTTGTGCCCTCATTGCGCAGCGTCGACAGATTGCCTGCACCGACCAGCAGGCCGAGGTCAGAAGGGTTGATTGGCGTGGCCTCCACGCGGATGACGATATCAGTGTCGCCCGGCGTCGGCATTTTCACGTCGGCAAGGGAAAGCTCAAGCTTGCTATCCTCTGTCACGAGCGTGCGAAGCTGTTTGAATGTGTCTGGAAGTCCTGAAGCCATTTCGCTTTCCTCCTTGCGGGCTCATTTTCGTTCGCACCGACATGGAGGCAGCCGATGGCGGACGCAAGGCAAAGACGAAAACTTAAGCTGGCCTTGGAAACAGGCAGCGCACTTCCAGACCCGGCTCCAGCTTCCTGAGCTGAAGCTCCGCGCCGTGATGGCGAGCAATGCTGGCTGCAAGGCTGAGGCCGAGCCCGGACCCGGCCGTCGTACGGCTCCGGTCCAGCCTGTGAAAAGGCTTGATCGCGTTCTCTAGTTCACCTTCCGGTATGCCAACACCATTGTCGCGTACGAGCAGCTGCGCCGCGCCTTCACGCGTGCTGACACCCACTTCGACATGCACACTCGGCTGATTATGGCGCAAGGCATTCTCCACCAGGTTGACCAGCATCTGGGTGATCAGCTGCGCGTCTCCGACAACGTACACCGGCTCTGCGCTCACCAGCGAAATCGACTTGTTTTCCGCTTCAGCGACGGCAGCGAAGGTCGAAACGACGCGCCCGGCAATGTCTGAAAGCTCGACCGTTTCAGCGGCAATAGGTGTGGACCGACTTTCAAGCTCAGCGATTTTCAATAGGGCGGCGAACGTGGCGAGGACTTCGTCGAGCAGGGCTGTCGTTTCCGCCAGCTCATGACGCTGGGCCGGTGTGTCTGCCGTTTCGACGAGGTGTTCGAGGCGCTGGCGCAGATGTCCAAGCGGGGTCCGGAGGTCATGCGCGATGCTGGCAGAGACATAGCGCACGTCCCGCACCAGTGCCTCGATGCGGTCGAGCATCTGGTTGATCGTGCCTGCGAGGCTGTCAAACTCATCGCCCGAAGGCGAGACGGGCATCCGGGCGCTCAGCGATTCCCGCCCGACAGCCTCTGCGGTCGATTTCATATTCTCTACCCGGGCCAGGAAGCGGCGGCTCACAAGCAGGCCTGCGATGAGGCTGAGCATTAGGGCCGGGATCACCACAACCAGCATGGCGTGGCGCAGCGCCCTTGCGGCCTCACCGACGATCCGCGTATCGGCGCCGATACCAAGCCTGTACCCGTCATCGAGGGGCGTCGTCAGGACGATGAGGTCGCTCGCTCCTTCCTGCTTCAGCCTGCTCCAGCCGCCTCTCTCGGGCAATTCGATGCGATCAAAGATGGATACCCCGCCCGAATTGGTCAGCGTATATCGCAGCCGATTTCCGGGGTGGCGTTCGAGCCGTTCGCTGATGTCGTGGCGCAGCTCTTCCAGCCCGTCATCATTATAGTCGCCCATCAACTGGCTGGTTTCATTGCGGATCTGCGCGCGCAGCTGGTCTTCCATGTCGTCGCGCAGGCCGAGATAGATGAGGATGCAGAGCGCCAGCGTGCAGGCCGCAAAAAGCCCTGCGGCCATGGCCGTCAGCCTGAAGCCTGATGAGCTCAGCATCCTATCCATCGTCTGACAGCCTGTAGCCGGCCCCGCGAACCGTGTGGATGAGCGGGCGATCAAACCCCTTGTCGATCTTCGAGCGAAGCCGGCTGATATGGGTTTCGACAATGTTGGTGCGCGGGTCGAAATTGAAGTCCCACACATTCTCCAGCAGCATGGTGCGGGTCACGACACGGCCTTCATGCCGCATCAGGTATTCAAGCAGCCGAAATTCCACGGGCTGAAGGCTGATCACTTCTCCATCGCGTTCTACGGTACGCTTGAGCCGATCAAGGCAGAGACCTGCCAGTGCGTAGGTCGTCTGCGGTGCATCGCTCGGGGCAGCAGACCTCACCAGTACGCCGACACGGGCGTGAAGCTCCGCGAAGGCGAAGGGCTTTACAAGGTAGTCTTCCGCGACCTGAAGGCCCTCTACACGGTCTTCGATCCCGCCAATGGCGGTCAGGAAGATGGCCGGTGTCTGGTTGCCGCCTGCACGCAACATATTGAGCAGTTTCAGGCCATCGATACCGGGCAGCATGCGGTCGATGATGAGTGCGTCATAGTTTGCATCGGTCGCCATCATCAGGCCGTCCTGGCCATTGGCGGCGTGATCGACGACATCGCCATGCTCACGAAAGCCGCGGCTCACATAGTCGGCCGTTTCCCTGTCATCTTCTACCAGCAGGTATCGCAAGCGTGTTCTCTCCAGAAAAAATGCCCTGCCGCAGGATATGCGGCAGGGCGGGGGAATTTACAGGGGGCGTGCCCTAGTCATCGCGGTCTTCGCGCGTGCTGGTCACTTCGCCCGTGACGCCATCGACGATGACGTCATAGATCTTGCCGTCTGCAACCACGGAGACTTCAAACTCCGGCGAGAAGGAATCATCCTCGATCTGGGCGTCAAAAGCCTTGCCCTGTGTTGCGCCTTCAGCTGCGACGATTGCATCGACGAGCGAGATGTCGGCGTCGCTCAGTGCGCGGGCATCTTCGACGTCGGCGATGGCGACGCCTGCGGTGGCGGCACCACCAATGACAGCGGCAGCGGCGAGGGTGCGAATTGGAAGTTTCATCAGGTTTCTCCTAAGCGTTTTCAGTGTTCCAGAACTTTCTGGATGACTGGACCTTCGCACACGGCACCTGAAAGGGATTTTGCCGGAACTATACAGTTTCCCAATGTTGCACTGCACGCATGGAGGCGTGGCAGAGGCCGGTTAAGGGCTTGACGCTGCGTCGCCTGAGGCGCATCTCTTCGCACACGCAAAAGACGACAAAATAGCCCGGAGGAAAAGATGGCTCATGATCCCGTAGTAATCGTAGGTATGTCCCGCACGCCCATGGGCGGTCTGCTGGGCGACCTCGCTGGCATGTCCGCAAATGAGCTTGGCGCCATTGCTGTGAAAGCAGCGTCAGAAGAGGCCAAGCTATCTGAGACGGACGTCAACGAGATCATCATGGGCAATTGCCTGCCTGCAGGTCAGGGTCAGGCCCCGGCGCGTCAGGCCGCCATCAAGGCCGGTCTCGACAAGGGCACTGAAGCCACCACCATCAACAAGATGTGTGGCTCCGGCCTTCAGGCGGCTGTGATGGGCGCGAACGCCATTGCAGCTGGCAATGCGAACATCGTGGTCGCAGGTGGCATGGAGTCGATGACCAACGCGCCGCACCTCGTTGACCTGCGCAAGGGCCACAAATACGGCGCTGCCGGCATGAAAGACCACATGGCGACCGACGGTCTCGAAGACGCCTATGAAGGCGGCCCGATGGGCAACTTCGCCGACATGATCGCCCGCGAATACCAGTTCACGCGTGAGCAGCAGGACGCCTATGCGCTTGAGACGCTCGCCCGCGCCCAGAAGGCGACCAAGGAAGGCAAGTTCAAGCGCGAGATCGTTCCTGTCACGATGAAGACCCGCAAGGGCGATGTGACGGTCGACACGGATGAGCTTCCACGCACCGCGATGCCGGACAAGATCCCGAGCCTTCGCCCGGCCTTCAACAAGGACGGCACCGTGACCGCAGCAAACGCATCGGCCATCTCTGACGGCGCGGCGGCTCTGGTCCTGATGAAACAGTCCGAAGCTGAAAAGCGCGGCCTGAAGCCAATCGCCAAGATCGTGTCTTCCTCCAGCCATGCGCATGAGCCGAAATACTTCACCACGGCGCCCGTGCCCGCGATGAAGAAAGCCCTCGAAAAGGCTGGCTGGTCCAAAGACGATGTCGGCCTCTGGGAAATCAACGAAGCCTTTGCTGTCGTTCCGATGATCGCCATGAAAGAGCTCGGCCTCTCGCATGACATCGTCAACGTGAATGGCGGCGCCTGCGCCATGGGTCACCCAATCGGTGCGTCTGGCGCGCGTATTCTCGTCACGCTGCTCGCTGCGATGGAAGACCGCGATGTGAAGAAGGGCGTTGCTTCGCTCTGCATCGGCGGCGGCGAAGGCATCGCCATGTGCGTTGAGCGCGTCTAGGCGCCAGGCTTGCTAGGCGAGACAATTATCCCGGCCCATTTCCGCGAACAGGCGGAATGGTGCCGGACTTTGGGCTCGTCATTCACGGCAGACCTCTGTCTTGCCTTTGCAGAAGATTTCGAGGCCGGCGGTATCATCGCCGGCCTTGTTTCTGACTGGCCGACCAATCCCCGCAAGGATGCGCTGGCGCTCCGGCTAGCCGGTTGCCTCCATCACGCGGTGCTGACGGGCCGTGCGCCCGAACTGGCGCGTACCTATCCAGCGTCGGATCCTGACTGGAAGATGAGCAACGTCTGGCCGCTCGCCCGCGACTGGCTGGCGGCACACCGCGACTGGGTCAACGCTTTCCTCGAGAGTCCGCCGCAGACCAATGAGACACGGCGCTGCATTGCCCTCCTGCCCGGGTTTCTGGAGCTGGCGGACCGTTTCGATATGCCGATGCATCTTCTGGAGCTGGGTGCTAGCGCGGGTCTGAATCAGAAATGGGATCGCTACAGCTATTCGACCGCCAGCTGGCAGCGCCTGCAACGGCCCGAAACCGGCGTCACGATCACCACCGACTGGCAGCTTGATCCGCCCCGTTACCTGGATGCCCATCCGCGCATCGAAAGCAGGGCGGCTTGCGACCTCTCACCCTTCGATCTCAGCGACCCTGAACAGGTCATGCGCCTGAAATGCTACACTTGGCCCGATCAGGAAGAGCGCCTGTCGCGCCTCGATGCGGCAGTCAGCCTGGCCCAGCAGACGGGCATAAGCGTGGACAAGGCGGACGCTGCTGACTGGCTCACCAATAAGCTTGAGGCGCGCCCGGCAAAAGGGCTCACCGTCGTCTTTCACTCCGTCTTCCTGATCTATCCGCCGCGCGATGTGATCGGACAGATCATGAGCACGATCGCCGCGCATGGCGAACGCGCGACGCCGGACGCGCCGCTGGCCTGGCTATCCTATGAATCTGAAGCGCTTTTCGGCGGCAACACCGATACGCCGATGATGGAAACGCGCCTGCAGTTCTGGCCAGGTGGCGAGGCACGCACGCTCAACCGCTCAAACGGCCACGTCACGCAGGTGGTCGCGCCGCTGGTATAACTGTCAGGCCAGTTCGGCCGCGGACGGAGACCCTACTCCGCTGCGCGCAGCGTTTCGCCGCTCCCTTCCATGATCAGCGCCTTCTGCTTGTGCGTGAAGGCGTGGAGCTTGTTCATATAGTCGAGGCGGCCATAGTCGCGTCCGACGCCGTGCATCTTGTCGAACCAGTCATCCTCGCCCAGCATCTCGCCAAGGCGCGGGGCGTTGCGAGCCATCATCTGCGGGTCAACTTTCTTGGGCTCAAGGCTTCGCAGGATGCCGCGATTGAAATGCCAGTGCAGCGTCACTCTCTCGCCCGGCTCTGTGCGGTCGCCCTGCCAGTGCCAGACCCCATGCGTGAAGAAGACGACCGAGCCTTTCGGCATTTCGACGGGCACGCCCTGGTCCAGCCCTTCACCGGGCCTTGGTGCGCGGCGCATCTTGTGGCTGCCGGGCACAATGACGGTTGGCCCTGACGCTTCGGTCCAGTCTTCGAAGGCCCAGACGCCGACGCCCGTCATGGCGAACTCCGGATAGGGCTCCGGCACATGCGCATAGTCGGTGTGCATGGGGATCGTACCCGGTCCTGTCCCCCTTATGATCGCCGAGAGTGACCCGATAACGGCCCCGCGCCCAAGAGACGCATCAATCAGGGTCATCAGCTGCGGGTGCTGTGCCAACAGCTCAAACTCACGCCCATGGTAGAGCATCCATTGCAGCGCGAACCGGTGATACGGCGCTGTCGCCCTGAAGACGGCCTCACGGATCTCGTCGGCGAAATCGTCTGAAATCGCATTCTCGATGATGGTGTAGCCGTTCTCCTCCATCTCACGCACCTTGCCGAGCAGGCCCTGACGCGCTGCGCGATGGTGGAGGTCCGGATTCTCGACGGTCATGGTGCCCATATGGTCGTGCAGCATGGTCAGCAGCATCTGAGCCTCGTCGCCCGCTATAGCGCCTTTGACCCGAACGCAGTCCTTTCCGAACATCTGGCGTGCTTCGCGCCACATATGCTCTCTCGCCCCCGGCGCGAGCAGGCCGACATGCTGCGCCATGGTCAGCGCCGCCTGATAGTCACCCTCAACAAGGCAGTCGGCATTTTCGTTGGCGCCGCGTGCCACGCTGATACTGTCGCCATCAAAGCTCGCCTGCCAGGATGCGACATTGCCGGGAAGATTGAGGTGAGGCGGTGCGTCGGTGAACACGCCGCTGATCGAGAAAGGCCCCGACAGCCGTGTCTTTCGTTCAGCGGTTTCGCGCTCCAGCCAGGACTTCGCTTCAGATAGCCAGGCGCCCGAAAGAAACTCTACGTGATGGGGTAGTGTGATCATGCCAATCCTCCTGTGCGGCGCTTCTCGCGGCCGGGAATTGAGTGGCAAGACCCAGCGTCTACGGGCGCTTTGGCAGGAGGTTCAACCGAAGAGATAAAACGGTCAAGCATGACGCAGCGTCGGCAGGGCCGCCGCGCGGAAAGCTTAGATGGCTACTCTGGCGAAGGTTCAGACTAGTTGTCGGGCGACGAAAGGCGGCGTTCTATCCGGCCGACGAGCTCACCCACTGCTTGAATCGTTGCGTCGGTGTAGAGGTTCGTATTCACGATCAGGACTGTGTCTTCCTGCGGTACCAGCTCAACATGCGACAGCCACATCGTGTTGGAGCCGCGATGGGCGTAGACCCGGCCAAGCTCGTCGCGGCTACCGATGCCCCAGCCCATGGCGTAATCGGCGTCTTCATCCGGCCACGGCGCTAGCAGCTTCTCGCGCGTGCCCAAGGTCATGAGGTCGCTTTCCTCGTCCATGAACGTGGCAAGCAGTCGAAGGTGGCTGTCTATCGTGGCGTGCGCCGTGCCTGCAGGTCCAAGCGCCGGCGGATTGTCTGCCCCGCTGCCCCGGCCGGCGGAGACCTTGAAGCCGAACACGGTATTATGTCCGACCGGCCCCGACTGCGGCGCGCCGAAGCCCCAGCCATCAGCCCAGTCGCTGCCTTCGGCTTCAAAGACCATCTCGCGGATCGCATCTTCCCAGCTCATGCCTGTGATCACTTCGATAGCCGACCCGGCAATGATGTAATTGAGATTGCTGTACTCGAACGTCCCAATTTCTCCGGGTGGAGGTTCGGCAAGCCGTGCGCGGACAGTTTCCAGTCGCTGCTCTGTCAGAGGGCTATCATCGCTGGCGCGAGACAGCAGCCAGACCGGGCCGACCTGACCGGCGCCGGAACGGTGCGCGAAGAGGTCTTCAATGGTGACGTCGGTCCAAGCCGGATCAATCGAGCTCGCCTGACCCTCAAACAGCGAAGCGACAGATGCGCCCCATTCGGCCTGTCCCTCTTCCACGAGGCGCGCATAGAGAAGGGCTGTCAGCGCCTTGGTGTTGGAGCCTATGTGCCAGGCAGCGTCTTTCGTGATGGACGTGTCTGAATTCGAGCTTTCCGTTCCTGCGAGGGCAATGACCGGCTCGTTGCCAACCTCAAGGACACCCGCGCCAAGGGCGATCAGGCCGTACTCCTTGTGGATCTCGGTGACCTGCTCATCCAGCCAGTCTTGCGTGACCGGCGCGGCCAGGGCTGGGGCGGATAAAAGGCTGAGCGCGCCAGCGAGGGCTGCGAACTTTCGGAGTGGAAAGGGCAGGGTGCGCCCCGCCATCAGCTTGCCGGAACGTAGTCGCTGACGAGGCCGAGCGGTAGGGCGGTGGTGCGCTTGGCAATATTGATCACGATGCGCGACTGCACGTCCGAAACAAGGCCGGACCCAAGCAGCTTCTCACGCAGGAACGTGTCGTAGGCATGCATGTCGGTCGTCGTGATGCGGATCACATAGTCGACAGCGCCCGTTACCGTCATACATTCAAGAACCTCGGCCCATTTGAGGACGAGGGCTTCGAACTTGGCGAGGTTTTCCTTGCTCGGCAGCGCCAGCTTCACGCTCGCGACGACTTCGAAGCCAAGACCCAGAGCGTCGCGGTCGAGCAGGGTGACGCGGCCACGGATGATGCCCGCTTCTTCCATGCGCTTGATGCGGCGCCAGCAGGGAGACGACGACAGACCCACACGGTCTGCGATCTCGGCGACAGAGAGGGCGGCGTCTTTCTGAATCAGGTCCAGAATCTTTGCGTCGATGGCGTCAAGTGATTGGGGCAATTTTTCTCCCTATGCGCGCTCTAAAATGGAACAACTTGCCTGTTCTTACGCTATATACGGCAATATGGGCAAGCATTTTCGGCGAAAAATGCAAATAATATAGCTTCAAAGCTTTATGGGAGCCGTTCTTTGGAACACCGCGAAGTCACGCTGAACGATAAATACGATCTTGTCGAGGGTCATGCCTACATGACGGGTATCCAGGCGCTGGTGCGCCTGCCGCTTGATCAGAAGCGCCTCGACCTTGAGGCCGGGCACAATACGGCCGGCTTTATTTCCGGCTATCGCGGCTCGCCGCTCGGTGGCTATGACCAGCAGCTTCGCGCTGCCGGCAAGTGGCTGGACAAGTATGAGATCGAGTTCTGGGAAGGTCTCAATGAGGACCTAGGCGCAACGGCTGTCTGGGGCTCGCAGCAGCTTGGTCTTTTCCCGGGTGCGAAGCGCGACGGCCTGTTCGGCATCTGGTACGGCAAGGCGCCGGGCGTTGACCGCACGGGCGACGCTTTCAAGCACGCCAACGCAGCCGGCACCTCCCGTCTCGGCGGTGTCCTCGCCATCTGCGGCGACGACCACACCTGCAAATCATCCACGCTTCCATCGCAGTCTGAATATGCGATGCGCGACGCGGAAATCCCTGTCCTGAACCCGGCCTCCATTCAGGATGTGCTGGACTACGGCATTCACGGCTGGGCGATGAGCCGCTTCTCCGGTGCATGGACCTCCCTGATCGCGCTCGCCGATACGATGGACTCCGGCGCGGTCGTCGATGTCACGCTGAACCGCCTCAACCTTATCAAGCCGGACTTCGAATTCCCCGAAAGCGGCGTCCACATGCGCCGCGGCGACAATCCGATCGAGAAAGAGCGCCGCCTTCGCGAGGTGAAACTGCCAGCGGCACAGGCCTGGGTCCGCGCAAACCAGCTCGACCATGTGCTCGTCCCGTCGCCAAAGCCGCGCGTCGGTATCATCACCACAGGTCAGGCTGCCCGCGACATCTTCGAGGCGCTTGCCGCGATTGGCATCACGCCAGAAGAAGCTGGCCGTCTCGGCATCAGCGTCTTCAAGGTTGCGATGCCTTGGCCGCTGGAGCCGACCCGTATCCGTGAATTCTGTAAGGGCCTCGAGCGCGTTCTCGTGATCGAGCACAAGCGCCCGCTGATCGAAGAGCAGCTTCGCTCCGTTCTCTACAGCCTGCCCGACAATGAGCGTCCTTTCATCGAAGGCAAGCAGGACCGTTTCGGCAAGCCGCTGCTCAGCCAGGTGTCTTCCATTCCGGTCCCGGAAATGGCGCATGCGCTCGTCGGCGCTGTGCCTGGCGAATGGGACAAGTCCGCCGCAGACCGCTACTTCCAGCGCGTCGGCGCCGCCGGTCAGGCCGCGCAGTCGAATGCGTCGCCAACTGTCCGCACGCCGCACTATTGTTCGGGCTGCCCGCACAATACGTCGACCACCGTGCCGGAAGGCTCGCGCGCGCTTGCCGGTATCGGCTGCCACTACATGGCGAACTTCATGCCGGACCGTAAGACCGACATGACCAGCCAGATGGGCGGCGAAGGCGTTGCCTGGATCGGCCAGTATTTCGCGACCGACGAAGACCACATGTTCGTCAATCTCGGCGATGGCACCTATTCGCACTCTGGTTCGCTTGCCATTCGCGCTGCGGTGACCTCCGGCGCGAACATGACCTACAAGATCCTCTACAATGACGCCGTCGCGATGACGGGCGGCCAGACCGTCGAGTCCGGCCAGACCCCGGTCGATATCGCCCAACAGGTCGAGGCCGAAGGCGTGAAGACGATCGTCGTCGTGACCGAGGACCCGACCCGTTATGCAGGCGTAAAAGGCCTGCCGCGTTCGGTGAAGATCTATGACCGCGAAGAGCTCGATGACGTGCAGAAAATGCTGCGCGACACCAAGGGCGTCTCCGTCATGATCTATGACCAGGTCTGCGCAACCGAGAAGCGCCGCCGCTCCAAGCGCGGCCTGCGTGAACCGGACCGCGTGCGCGTGATGATCAACCAGGAAGTCTGCGAAGGCTGCGGTGACTGCTCGATCAAGTCCAACTGTCTCTCAGTTGAGCCGGTCGAGACTGAACTTGGGCGCAAGCGCCGCATCAACCAGTCGACCTGTAACACTGACCTTTCCTGCCTCCGCGGCTTCTGCCCGAGCTTTGTAACCATCAAGGATGCACACTTCGCAGCTGAAGACGCACCGGTTCTCGATGTAGATGCATCGAACCTGCCGCTGCCGGACCTGCCACCTGTCGCCCAGCCATGGAACATCCTGTTCACCGGCGTCGGCGGCACGGGCGTTACGACCGTGGCGGCTGTGCTCGCCATGGCGGCGCATGTTGACGGCAATGCAGCCTCATCGCTCGACATGACCGGCCTTGCCCAGAAGGGCGGCCCTGTGCTCTCGCATCTTCGCTTTGCGCGTGAGCCGGACATGATCTCGACAGGCCGCGTGCCACCGGCTTCCGCCGATGCCATCATCGGCTGCGACCTTGTCGTGGCGGCTGGCGGCGACGCCATCTCGCTCATGGATGTCAGCCGGACGCATGTGACGGCAAACGCTGACGTGACGCCGACCAGCGAGTTCATCCGCGACCGGTCCAAGACCTTTGAAAGCCAGCTTCTCGCCGCCCGCGTGAAGCGTCAGGCCAAGGATTTTGGCTCTATCGACGCTGAATCGCTCGCCCTCGGCTATCTCAACGACGCGATCTACACGAACATGATCATGGTCGGTTACGCCTGGCAGAAGGGCCTCGTGCCCGTCTCGCTTCGCGGTCTCTACCGCGCCATCAAGCTCAATGGCGTGAAGATCGAAGAGAACATGAAGGCCTTCGACGTTGGCCGGATTGCAGCTGTTGACCCGGACCGTCTTGAGCAGACCTCGGACCCTCGCGGCGATGTCGCCCCGATGACGCTGGACCAGATCATCGAGAACCGCGCAGAGCGCCTGACGGCCTACCAGAACGAAGCCTATGCGCAGAAGTATCGCGACCTCGTTGCAAAAGTCCGCAAGGACGAAGAAGCAGCAGGCCTTGGCGAGGGCTTCACTGCAGCCGTTGCGAAATTCGCCTTCAAGCTCATGGCCTATAAGGATGAGTATGAAGTCGCGCGTCTCTACACTGACGGCTCGTTCGAGAAGAAGCTTCGCGAAACCTTCCACGGTGGCAAGATCAGCTATCTGATGGCGCCGCCGCTGATCGCGAAGAAGGACTCCAACGGTCATCTCAAGAAAAAGCCGTTCGGCCCATGGATGAAAACGGTCTTCAGTATGATGCGCCGCTTCAAGGGTCTTCGCGGCACGGCCTTCGACCCGTTCGGCTATACCGAGGAGCGCAAGATGGAGCGCGGTCTCCGCGACACCTATCTTGAGCGCGTCGCCGACATGTCAGGCAAGCTGACCAAGAAGAACCATGAGCTTGCCATCGCGATTGCGTCCATCCCGGACGAGATCCGCGGCTATGGCCACGTCAAGGAAGCTTCCGTCGAAGCGGCAAAAGGCCATGAGGCAGAGCTTCTGCAGAACTGGCCGGAAGGCGGCATGCCGAAGCAGAAGAAGACGCTGATCGCGGCTGAATAAGCCTGGCCAACCAAACCAATATGAGAAGGCCGCTTCCGGTAGATGGAGGCGGCCTTTTTCTTTCGGTCAGCTCGCGACGCTGACGATGACTTCGAGCACATTAGCGCTGCTCTCCAGCGCCGCAAGTTCTGCGTAGAGCGACGCGGCGGCAATGTCCTTGCTGATCGCGCTGACCTGCCCGGCCGCGTTCAGCGTCATGATGGTCAGCGTCAGCACCCGCGCAGATGTATCAAGAACACCGTCAGCCACCTCGATCGGAAACTTGCCGACATGGTAGGCGCCTTTACCGACGGCGTATGCGCCGCGCCCGGTATAGTAGAGGCCTGTGCCAGCCGCGCGCGTCCCGTGATAGGCGCCCTTGAAGGGCAGGGCGGCTGCTTCGCCTGTTACCTTGGCCACCGTGCAGCCTGATGTCAGTCCTGCGCCGACCAATACCGATGCGATCAGTCCCCTCATGCGCTTGCCCCCTCATTGCCCGCATGAAAACTGGCAGAAAGGTCTTCAGGCAGGCCTCGGAGATAGGCAGGTTTTATTGGTTAACCGGTGAGGGATCAGGGCCTGTCGACATAGACGTCGAGGACATCGTCGCGCTCCGACAGGGCGTCCAGTTCGTCTTCCAGGGCGCGCGCCGGGATGATCCGGTCGCTGACATACATGTCGCCGCGATCGCGAAACCGCACGGTCAGCTTCAGCCGCCCGCGCTCCATATTGCCGATATCATCGGCGACAGTGACGGGAACGCCATCGCCGCCCGAGACGAGGCCGACAGCGCCCTTGCCGGTATAGTAAACCGTCTTCCCGGCTAGTTCGACGCCGGACCCGATTGCCCCCACAGTCGCACCAGCGACACTGGCGGCAAGGCAGCCAGACAGGGCAAGAATAGCTAGCGGGGCAAGGATGAGCGCTTTCATGCGCTCAGTCTCAAGCCGATTCCGTGTCGCGCGCCAGCGCACCCTTGATCAGCCTTGCCGTCTCGTGGACGCCGTAGAGGGCTGCAAAGCCGCCAAAGCGCGGCCCCTGGCTCTGGCCCAGCAGCACCTCGTAAAGCGCCTTGAACCAGTCACGAAGGTTCTCGAATTCATGCGTCTTGCCGATTTCGAAGGTCAGGTTCTGGAGCGTCTCGGCATCGGCTTCGCCCTCAAGGGACGACAGGCGATTGGCGAGGTCCTCCATCGCGGCGCGCTCTTTCTCGTCAGGCGCACGGTAGACCTTCGTCGGCTTCACGAAGTCCTCGTAATAGCGGATCGCATAACCAGCGAGCTTGTCGAGGAAGGGATGGCTCTCAGGGCTGGCCTCAGGCGCATAGCGCGAGATGAAGTCCCAGAGCTGTTCCTTGGTCTCAGTGTTTGCGGCGCTGACGAGGTTGAGCAGCAGCGCGAAGGACACAGGCGTATCGCCTTCCGGCGGATTGCCGGAATGGATATGCCAGACAGGGTTCTCGATCTGGCGCGCTGCCTCTTCTTCCGGGTATTTCGACAGGAAGGTCAGATACTCATCGACCGCCTTCGGAATGACGTCGAAATAGAGCTTCTTCGCAACGCGTGGCTTCTGGAACTGGAAGAGTGACAGGCTCTCCTGCGGCGCATAGGCCAGCCAGTCCTCGACCGAGATGCCATTGCCCTTGGTCTTGGAAATCTTCTCGCCCTTCTCATCGAGGAAGAGCTCATAGACATATTGCTGCGGCGGCTGGCTGCCGAGGATCTTGCAGATCTTTGAATAGATCGGCGCATTGTCCTGGTGGTCCTTGCCGAACATCTCGAAGTCGACGCCGAGCGCGGCCCAGCGCATGCCGAAATCCGGCTTCCATTGCAGCTTGGTGGCGCCGCCCGTGACCGGGATGGTGACGTCTGTGCCGTCTTCATCCTCGAAAGTGATGGTGCCAGCCTTCGCGTCCGTAGCCTTCATTGGCACATAGAGCACGCGGCCCGTCGACGGTGAGATCGGTAGGAAGGGCGAGTAGGTCGCCTGACGCTCAGCGCCGAGCGTCGGCAGCATGACCGCCATGATCTCATCGAACTTTTCGAGGGCCCGCAGCAGCGCCTCATCGAACACGCCGGTCTTGTAGAGCGTCGTCGCTGACTTGAACTCGTAGTCAAAACCGAAGCTGTCGAGGAAGGCGCAGAGGCGCGCGCCCATATGCGCGCCATAGCTTTCATGCGTGCCGAACGGGTCCGGCACCGCCGTCAGCGGCATCTGCATGTAGGCTTCAAGGTCTTTCGGGTTCGGCACCGTCGGCGGCACCTTGCGCATGCCGTCCATATCATCGGACACGCAGATCATGCGCGTTTCATACTTGCCGTCGGTCAGAGTCTCGAAGGCCGTGCGCACCATCGTCGTACGGACGACTTCACCGAACGTGCCGATATGAGGAAGGCCGGACGGGCCATAGCCGGTCTCGAACGTGACCGGGCCCTCTTTGGGTTTGCCCGCACGCTCCATATTCTCGAGCCGTTTCAGCAGCGCACGTGCCTGTTCAAAAGGCCAGGCCTTCGCCGTGTCTGCAAGCTCTGGAAGCGTGCTCATGATATCTCCACTCAAACCGGTGTTAAACTGTGGCGGAGGTAGAAGGGCAGGGACGTGCGGTCAAGCTGGCGCCGGCGTGGACGTGCAGGTCAGGCGGCCTTGTAGACCTTCACCTGATTGCGCCCGGACCCTTTGGCCTCATAGAGGCTGCGGTCGGCCTGCGACATCATCATGCTCGTGTCACGGGCAAGGTCACCTGTCGCGAGGCCTACGCTGGCCGTAATGCGCCGGGCGATACCGCCGCGTGGATAGAAGGCGATGCGCGCAATGTTCAGGCAAATACGGTCAGCGACCTGCCGTCCAGCGTCGAGGCCTTCAGACGCGACGAAGACGCCAAACTCCTCACCGCCCAACCGGCCCGTAATATCGCCCTCATTCACTGCGCCCCGAATGGCGTCGGAGATCAGCTTCAGGGCCTCATCGCCGGTGGCATGGCCCCACGTGTCGTTGATCGATTTGAAGTGATCGACATCGATCATCAGCATCGAGCCGCGTAGGCCTTCAGCTTTGAGGGCTTCTACGTCCGCGAGAAAAGCTTCTCGATTACGAAGTTGCGTCAGCGCATCGATGCGCGAAGAGCGCGCGAGTTCAGCATGAGCATCCTCAAGCTGCGTTAGTGCGCGGGCGAGCTTCAGCCGTTCGCGCTGCAGGATGACTGCGACAGGGAATGACACGCATGTGGGGACAAGGGTGGCGATCACCCAGGTCGAGACCAGGATTTCCTCGGCGACAGCTGGCGGGACCGGATCGATCCAGAAGGCGAACCCCGTCATGACCCAGGTCACAATCACGGATATCACCGCGATCAGGGCTGCCCGCAGGTAATTCACCTTGATGGGCGCCATATCCGAGAGGAGGCGTTCTGACATGACTCGCCTCCTTACATTCAGGCGATGGAAATTCCGCGAAAGCCAGTTCGAAAATTTCTATCAAATTTTACGGTAAACAGCCCGGCTACACGCTGTGACTCAAATCACTTCTTTTGATTGACAATCATTCTCAAACTTGCTAATTGAGAACCATGATCATTTGCATTTGCAGGCGCATTAACGATTCCGGCATCCGCGACGCCGTCGATGCTGGTGCACGCAGCCCCGAAGCGGTTCAGGCTCACCATGGCTGCGCCTTCAATTGCGGCAAGTGCAGAACGACGATCGGTGAGATGATTTCCGAGCGTGTCGAGGCGACGGCGCTTGAGCCACTCCAGGCCGCTGCAGAATAATCGTCAGGCGTCAGCAACGCCGGTCCAAGACAAACTCAAATTAAAACAGCCGCTTCGGGCATTGCATCCGTGCAATTGCTTCTCACTATCATAAGCAATTGATTTTATACAATTTTTTTGCTTGAAACGCCGCCTTTCGGTGATATTTCGGACAGTAGACGAAACCTTCGACCTCAGGAGTGCACCATGAAGGGCGACCCGAAAGTCATCGAATTCCTGAACGCCTGTCTCAAGAATGAGCTGACGGCGATCAATCAGTACTTCCTCCATTCGCGCATGCTGATGGACTGGGGTGTCTCCATCCTGGGCGAGCACGAGTACAAGGAATCGATCGAGGAGATGGAGCATGCCGACTGGCTCATTCAGCGCATCCTTTTCCTTGGCGGCCTGCCAAACCTGCAGGACCTCGGCAAACTGAAGATCGGCGAGACGGTCGAGGAAATCCTCGCCAGCGACCTCGAGCTTGAGCGTGAGGCCTGCCCGGTCCTTCGTGACGGCATGGAGCAGGCTGAAAAGGTCCGCGACTATGTCAGCCGCGATCTCTTCCTCAAGATCCTCGCGAGCGAAGAAGAGCATATCGACTATCTGGAAACCCAGATGGAACTCGTCGACCGGATCGGCATCCAGAACTACATCCAGCTCCAGTCCGAGCCGAACAAGACGCTCGACCCGGCCCCATAAGCCTTACGCGTAGGCGTAAGGCCCGCCGCGTTCCAGCGCCCGCTTATAGGCGGGCCGCTCATGGATGCGGGTCAGGAAGCCTGAGATATTCGGGTATTGCCCGGCATCGCTTCGGCTCGCAGCGGCCTCCAGTGGAAAACTCATGATAATGTCGGCAGCGGTAAACTCGCTGCCGGCAAACCATCCCGTCGGCGCGAGCGAGCTCTCCCAGAACTCGATATGCTCCTTCAGGCGCGGGTCGATGAAGCCATTCTCCGCGCGCGACGTGATCGCCTTCACGACAGGCCGCATCAGCGCATTGGCATTCTGCGGCAGCATCTGGAACACCAGCTTCATCAGAAGCGGTGGCATCGCAGACCCTTCGGCATAGTGCATCCAGTAGGTCCAGGCGCGCTGTTCGCTCGTGCCGGCCGCGGGTTTCAGGCGCCCGGCGCCATGCGTGTCGATGACGTACTCGATGATAGCGCCCGTCTCTGCGACAATGACATCGCCTTCTTCCAGAACAGGCGATTTGCCGAGCGGGTGGATAGCGCGCAGTGCGTCCGGCGCGAGCCTCGTTTGCGGATCGCGTTCATATCGGATGACCTCATAGTCGAGGCCAAGTTCTTCCAGCAGCCACAGGATACGCTGTGAGCGGCTGTCTTCGAGGTGGTGGATCTTGATCATGTCGCGGCCCCCTGCCGTCCGGCAGCTGCGCAGGATGCGTCTGGCCGGTGCGAGTGATCTGGAGCGCCAGGGCGTTGTTTAAAGGCCTGACGTCGCGAGCAGCTGATCGAACCCGTCCCAGAACTGCTCGCGGTAGACATCCTGCTCCATCAGGATCTCATGACGTGCGCCCTTGATCGTGATGTGCGTACAGCTCGGAATATGCTTTGCGACCTTCGCGTGCGCCTTGTTGTCGACGAGCTGTTCGTCCCCGGCGCTCGCGACAAAGACGGGGCAGTCAACGCCGCGCAAAAGTGCCGGTTTTCGCGTCTCGTTCAGAATGTCGAGCGAAGCGCCAAGCCAGCCCCAGGTCATCGGGCCGACTTCCAATTCCGGCACGGCGGCGATCAGGTCGCGCTGCAGCTGCCAACGATCACGGTCATGCGTGACGATGTTGTTCTCGAAGGTTTCAGGCGGTCCGGGCTGGCGGGCATAATCGCCGTCGCGGCCAACGGCGCGCATTGCCCAAATGATATAGCGCACCGCCAGATTGACCGGCAGGCCCCACATCGGCGCAGAAAACGCGGCAGCATCCACCCGCACCAGTTTTCGCGCCATGGCTGCGAGCGCGATCGCGCCGCCCATGGAGTGCGCCACACAGACATAAGGCCGGGGCAAGTCTCCCGGCATGGCGTCCAACCCATTTCGAAGGGCGCTCATGAAGGTCTCGAACCGGTCGATATGGCCTTTTTTGGGGTCTTCCAGCAGCCGGTCTGAAAGGCCCTGACCGGGCCAGTCCAGAATGACGATGGCAAAGCCGCGCGCCTGCAGGTCGCGTGCGGTCTCGAAATACTTCTCGATGAATTCGGTACGGCCGGGACATATAATGGCAGTCCCGCGCGGCTTGGCGTGCGTCGATGGGGCGAGACAGGCCCGCAGGCTGCGCCCGGCCATGCCTTCAAACCAGACCAGCTCTGCACCCTCGGGCGGAGGGTTCTTGTCCAGTAGGACAAAACTGCTCCGGCGGTCTCTGTCTTCCTGGTCCATACGCTTGCCTAGCAAAGAAAAAAAGGCGCTGGCAGCAAACTCGCCGCTCAGCGCCTTTAAACTGGTGTGGCAGCAGGCCGTGACCAGCCCGTCTGCCCTGCAAACCTAGCTGAATTTCTTCATCAGGCCTTGAAGCTGCATGGCAACCGACATGTCGCCCAGCACTTTCAGCTTGCCTTGCATGAAGGCCATCGTCGGGTCGAGCTGACCAGCGACGAGCTTCTGGAAGTCGTCCCAGTCGACCTTTACCGTCGCATCAGCCTCGCTGTCGGAATTGTCGGCTTTGCCATTCGCGCCGTCGATGAACAGCTTGCCGGCATCGCCGAAGTCAAATTTCACCTTTTTGGTGAAATCACCGCCAGCAGACACTGCTTCATTTGCTTTTGCAGTGAGAGTTGCGAGATCCATGAACGCCTCCTCGAATTGGACTCCGATGGGATAAAGCAGGCTGGGTATCACTCTGGCAAGAGGCAAAGGCGAAAGAATGACGGCTGTGTCATCCAGACCGCAGGCACCGTGCAGGAAACGCGTTCAGAGCTAGCCGCGAAAAGCCGCCTCCAGCGCCGCGATATTGAATTTTCTCATTTTCATCATCGCCGCGCGTGCCCGACCAGCCGCTGCCTTGTCGTCACTCTCCATCATGGATGGAAGGACCGACGGCACGACCTGCCAGGAGACACCGAACCGGTCGACGACCCAGCCGCACATGCTTTCTTTGCCGCCATCTTTCGTGAGCGCGTCCCAAAGCCGGTCGATCTCGGACTGGTCATCGGCCAGCACGGATATAGAGGCGGCGGGCGAATGCTCGAACATCGGTCCGCCATTCAGCACCATATAGGGGGCTCCCGCGAGGGTAAACTCGACCACGAGCGCAGGCTTGTCGGGCTCTGGATAGGAGCGGCTCTCGATATGGCTGCCCGGCAGGAGCGTGGTATAGAACTCGGCGGCTTCTTCGCCGCGTCCATCGAACCAGAGGCAGGTGCGCACTTTTGATGTGTAGGCCATGTCTGCTCCCTTCAGGCCGTTAGCCGCGCGGACGCGATAGACTTGGCCGTTTCCTCAAGCTGCTCGACGCAGATGTTCCAGCCATCAAGCATGCCCATGTCGAGGTGTCGCTGAACGGCCTCGGCATTCCTGTGGCGCGCGCCCCAGACAAGGCGGGTTTTCCCGTCCGGCATGTCGGAAAGTTCGACAAAGCCAGTCATGAAGCCCTCGCCCTGTGGCACAAAGCCTTCGGTATAGAAGTCGGTGAAGGTGAGGCGCTCTTCCGAAACGATTTCGAGCCAGATCCCCTCATTCTCCATCCGCTCACCGTCCGGACCAAGGAAGACGGTGTTGAACCGCCCTCCAGGCCGTAGGTCGAATTCGGCTTCCGGCACCGACCAGGGCTTCGGGCAATACCATTGCTTGAGAAGGGCCTCCTCCGTCCAGCACCTCCAGACGGCGCTTCGCGGCGCGTCGATGACACGGCCAATGACGACTTCGAGCGTGTTGCGAGGTTCTACATCTATCGGGGTTGCCATCGGCTTTATGCCTCCTGTGCTGGCGGTCGGTGAAAGAGAGAGCGGACATAGCGTGACAGGTGGTCGACCATGTCGCGCGCCACCTCCCTGTCAGAGCTGGCCTTGGCCAGGATGAAGGCGCCCTGAAGCACAGCCTGGCTGTGCAGGGCGAGGCTTTTGGCGGTCCAGTCCGGTGAGAGGCCATAGGCGGCAATCGCCGCGCTGATATCTGCTTCCAGCGTGGCGGCATGGCCGAATATGGAATCGCGGCAGGCCGTACGGATATCTTCGCTTGCGCCAAACTGTTCCTGAACCATGGTTCCGGCGACGCAGGTAAACTCAGCCGGCTCACCTTCGAGTAGCGATTTGCGCAGCTCAATATATCCCAGCACCCGGGCCAGCGGGTCGGTCTCGCGGTGGTAGTCAGCCGCGGCGAACATCGCGCCGGTAACCTCGCTCCAGTGGTTGGCGGCGGCTGCGCCCAGCGCTTCCTTGCTCTCGAAATGGTGGAAGAAAGCCCCCTTGGTGACACCAGCGGCCTGGCAAAGCTCATCGACGCTGGTCGCGCTGAAGCCCTTCTCCCGGATCAGGGTGAGCGCGGCATCGAGGAGTTTCGTGCGGGCAGGGGCGGGTCTGGTCGAAGGCATTGAGTATACATACCAACCGGTTGGTATGTTGTCGAGTCAAACGAGATTGCGCCTCCTGACAGGGTGCGATCTTTGCCTTCTCAGAAGCTGCTAGTAGCGTTTGCCGACGGGCGGGGAGGCCGTGATCGGGCCGATGTTCCAGATGCCGTTATAGCGGGAATCGCGGTCAGTAAGCATGAGGCCGTCTTCATACGGGCGCGACTTGTCATCGACCGGCATCGGGCCACAGCCCTCGGCGCCGCACATATGCGACGTGCCGCCCGTATGGGCGATATTGAAGCTCAGCACTTCGCCATCTGGCAGGTGCATGGCCATCGGGTCAAAGCCGGGCCGGTCGCCGAGTTCCGGGTAGGGCTCAAGGCGGGCGTGGAGATTGCCGACCAGCACCATGATGCGGGCATCTGGGTTACGTGCGCTGGCACGCTGAAGCTCACCGGCGAGCGCCTTTTCATAAGGTGTCTGGCTGCCTTCGCCGACAATACGGGTCGACGTGAAGCCGATCATGCGGATGTCGGCGCCTTGTGATTTCAGCTCCTGCATCCGCACGAATAGGTCCAGGAATGCCTGGCTCGACAGGCCCCAGTCGGTGCCGTCGAAAAAGCCACGAAGCAGATTGAAGCGGGCATCATCACTGCCATCGCTGTCGACAAATGTCTGCATCGCGCGGGTCAGGTTCGCCGGGCGCTCAATACCGACGACGACAGGGCCCTGTTTTGCGGCCTCACAGATGATCTCGCCAAAGGCGCGCGGCGCTTCGCGCGTTCCATGGATTTCACCGAAGATAAGATAGGTCTCATCGTTCTCGGAGAGGACCTGCTCTGTGCCCGCAAGCGCCTTGCAGTCGAGGCCCTCAAGGCCGTCTTCTGAAGCGCTGTCCTGCGCACAAGCCATGAATGAGACAGCCGACATGCAGGCTGCGCCAAGAAACGTTTTGCGAAGCAAGGATCTCATCATCATGGCCATCTGGTTGCAAAATTCGAGCCAGCGCGAGCGCCCAATTCGATATCGGCTCTTGACCTGACACTGGGGCACATCGTCTAGCTGTACCCATGTCTTGGGAGAAGTCGATAGAAGAGCTTCGCCGGCGGGAACGCATGGCGGAAAAGATGGGCGGCGAAGAGCCGGTCTCGCGGCAACGCGGCCGGGGCAAGCTCACCGTCCGCGAGCGCGTGTCCTTTCTGGTCGATCCGGGAAGCTTTCACGAAATTGGCAAGATCGCCGGTGTCGCAACCTATGATGAGGATGAGAAGCTAGACAGCTTCATGGCATCCAATTCCGTCGTTGGCCGGGCGACACTGGATGGCCGCCCGACCATGGTGCTGGGCGACGATTTCACCGTGCGCGGTGGCGCGGCAGATGCTTCGATCCGGGGCAAGACCGTCATCGCGCTGAAACAGGCCGTCGAATACCGGATGCCTTTAGTCCAGCTCATTGATGGCACGGGCGGCGGCGGCTCCATCAAGATGTTCCTGAAGGATCCGCGCACCTACATTCCAGAGACGCCCAGCTGGGAACTGATCGTCGATGGCATGGGAGAGATCCCGATGGTCTCGCTCGCGCTCGGGCCTTGTGCGGGCCTCGGCGCAGGCCGCGTTGGCGCCAGCCATTATTCGGTGATGGTGAAAGAGCTGTCGCAAGTCTTCGTGGCCGGCCCACCGGTGGCGATCGCCATCGGCGAGGACGTCTCGAAGGAAGAGCTGGGCGGCTGGGAAATTCAGGCCAAGAACGGCACCGTCGACGATGTGGTCGAGACCGAAGCCGACGCCTTCAAGGCGGCCAAGCGCTTCCTCTCCTATCTGCCATCCTCGGTGCATGAGTTGCCGCCGGTCACCGAGCCGACGGACGATCCGGATCGCCGCGAGGAAAGCCTCATCTCCATCGTGCCGGAAGACGGAAAGACGCCCTACAAACCGCAGAAGATCATCGAGGCCTCTGTCGACAAGGGCAGCTTCTTCGAGATTGGTCGCCAGTGGGGCAGGGGCATCGTGACGGGCCTTGCCCGCATTGACGGTCACCCCGTCGGCATCATGGCGGGCAACCCGTTCTTCCTGGACGGCGCATGGACGGCAGATGTCTGCGACAAGGTCATGCGCCACATGGACCTCTGCTCGACCTTCCATCTGCCGGTCGTGCACTTTGTTGATTGCGCCGGCTTCGCTGTTGGCGTGCGCCATGAAACAGCAGGCGTGACCCGCAAGGGCGTGCGCGCCATGGCGGCGGTGTATCAGGCCACCGTGCCTGTCTGCGCGGTCGTGATCCGCAAGGCCTATGGGCTTGCAGGGTCTGCGATGATGAACCCGACCAAGGCGAAATGGCGCTATTGCTGGCCATCCGGCAATTGGGGCTCACTGCCGATGGCGGGCGGTATCGAAGCGGCATTCCGGAAAGAACTGTCCGAGACCGACGACAAGGAAGCGCTGCTTGCCAGTCTCTACAAGAAGTTCGAGGCGATGGAGGATCCGTTCCGCACGGCTGAGGCCTTCTTTGCGGAAGAAATCATCGACCCACGCGATACGAGGCCGCTCCTTGTCGACTTCGTGCACCATGCGCGCAGGCGTCTGGAACCTGGAAAGACGGTTTTCGGACCAAGGCCCTGATCCCGCCTTAATTTTGCCGTGAGTAAACGCTCACATATGTGTTCCTTATTGTGGAGGGATGCAAATGTTGAAGAAGATCAGTCCAGCCTTCATCGCGCTGGCACTTGTCGCAGGCTGTGGTGGTCCGGGCAGCGAAAGCGCAGCAGACTATGACAGGCCAATGGAGGCGCCGGTTCAGGAGGTCGCCGTCAGCGGAAGCCGCATGGCGATGTCTGACGAGAGCTATGCAGAGCCATCGCCAGCGCCGGACCGCCCAGACGTCGAACCCGGCGCGCAGCAATATATCGCCTATAGCCACTCGCTTGGCCTGCGCCTTCCAAAAGGCAGCGTGGAGCCGATGCTGCAGGGTCATGTCGAGGATTGCCGCACAGCAGGCACCGAGACCTGCATCGTGATCAATTCGAACGTCTACAATTCGAATGAGGACTATGTCTCTGGCAATGTCTCCATTCGGGCGACACCTGACTGGATCGAGACGTTTCTGGGCGATGTCGAGGCTGAAACCGAAGCGGCGGATGGCGAAATCACATCACGCTCTACCCGGGCAGAAGACCTGACCCGCTCAATCATTGACACAGGCGCGCGTCTCGATGCGCAGCGGACATTGCGCTCGCGGCTCGAAGGCCTTCTGGAGCGGCGCGATGGCACGCTTGGCGACCTGCTCCAGATCGAGCGTGAGCTGGCGCGGGTGATTGGAGAGATCGAGTCGACCGAGGCCCAGCTTCGTGCGCTTCGGCTTCGGGTGTCGATGTCGTCGCTGGATGTCTCATACGAGACAAAAGTCCCCGCCTTCTCAGGCTCGAGATCGAACCCTCTGGGCGAAGCGATTGGCGACTTTTTCTATAATCTTTCCAGCGCGATAGCTGCTGTCATCACGGCTTTCGCCGTGGGGCTGCCCTGGCTGGTCCTGATCGGGATTTTCCTCTGGATCTGGCTGAAGCTTTTCTGGCCCTGGATCCGCCGGAAGCGCCCGACAAAGGCTTCGAAGCCTTGATCAAGGCGGCGCGCTCTTCACTGGTAAGGGCGCGCCATTTGCCTTCTGGCAGTTTGTCCAGCTGAAGCGGGCCAATGCGCGTGCGAAAAAGGTCAACAACAACAAGGCCAACAAGCTCGCACATCCGTCGGATCTGGCGGTTGCGTCCCTCACGCAGGACAAAGCGCAAGCGACCGGGGGAGACGAGGTCGACCTTGGCGGCTTTCAGCCTCCGACCATCAAGAGAGAGGCCGTGACGGAGCTTTCCGATGATTGGGTCGGTGATCTGGCCCTGAACAGTGACGAGATATTCCTTGTCGAGGGCGGAGTCCGGGCCGATCACGGCCTTTGCGAGCACACCGTCTTCGGAGAGCAGCAAGAGGCCGCGCGAGTCCATATCCAGTCGCCCAAGCGGCGCAAAGTTTGGGTTACGGCCCGGAATCTTGGGCGCTTTTCCAAGCAAATTATCCTTGCTTGCCAGGCGGATTGCCGGGATTTGCTCGCCTTCTGGCTGGGCGGAGACGTAGCCCACAGGCTTGTGCAGGACGATGGTGAGCTGGTCGTCGAGGGCCTTGGTCGCCTTGCCGGCAAGGGTCATGGTCTGGCCGGGCTCTATCTTGTGACCCGGTTCGCTGACCTTGGCGCCCTCGACCGTCACAGAGCCTTGAGAAATAAGCGTTTCTGCCTCTCGGCGCGAACAGATGCCGAGACTGGCCATCCATTTGTTGAGCCTGACCGGCTCTGTTCCGTCATAGGTATAGGTGTTCGACATCGCGCTTGTGCCTAGCAGACCGCGCCCGGCCTGGCGATGTGGGATGGTTGGCAAATTTCCATGAAAACTTCGGTGCACTGACGGTGTAGTGGCGGTGTTTCTGCCGTTTTCCACAGAAAAGAAAGTTTCCCACCGGAAGGGCGCCCCAGCGCATAGTCCCGGGTCATTGCCAGCAGTGGGCAATGCCGGGCGACGGGATCAAAACGTAAAGACGGGCGTTAGCCGACAGAATAAACCGGTCCAGAACCAGAGATACGCAATGAAACCCAACGTGCCGAAATCAGGCTTCTTCTCGCGCATCATCATCGCCGCAGCCTTGTCGCTGATGGCGGCTTGCAGCCCGGAGAGCGCAGAACCGGAAACTACACCAGAGGCCGCGCCCGGCACATCTGACCCAGTTGCCCCCGTCGAGGAGAGCAATGAGAGCGAAGCGGATAATGCCCAGCAGCAGACAACTGATGGCGCGCGTCCTGAAAACTACAGTGCCGCCGAGGCCGATCTCGCGCCAGACGGCGAGCTTGCGTCTCTCGAACTTACTGATGGCGAGTGGTTCATGAATGGCGGTGAAGCCATGTTCGGCCCGCCAGAGTCAGAGGCGATTTTCACCATAGGCTGCGACCCGCAAGCCGGTGAGATTATCATGACCCGCTCTATCGACCTCACCGGGAACCGCCAGGCGCGCCTCGGTGTCTTCACTGATGAGGGCGCGGCAGGCGGCTATTGGCGCGATGCTGGCGACGTCATGCCGATCGCGATTGCAAGGCTGCCAATGGATGCCTCAATCTTTGGCGATATCGTCTCTTCGGAACGGTTCGCTGTGGCGGCGGAAGGAAGTGCCCTTCTGGTGATGCCGGTGAATGAAGGCGTTCGCGCTGTGATCGATGAATGCGCTGCCTAATCGCTCGCTTCGACTTTTTTGCGCCCCTTAAGGGCGTAGCGAGCTGCGAGGATTGCGGACCCAAAAAGCCAGACCAGAGCGAGCAGCATGCCGATACGGGTCATTGAAATCATGAAACCCGGCATACGCGGCGATGCCTCGAACCACTCATTCATCGCCTCTGTAACCTGAATGCCCGCCGTCAATAGTCCCACCAGGAAGACGAGGCCAGATAGCGCATTGGTGACGCGCGCATGCCAGCCGGGCGCCCGTCCGGCAACAAGGGCGCCGCCAGCAAAGATCAGCAGACAGCAGATGAATGTGACGAACCCCGCAGCATTCGCAAAGGCGAGGTGGGCACGGGCCTCTCCCATATCGGCATAGGGCCAGACGGCGCCGCTAAAGCTCAAGATCGCAATCTCGAAGGCGCCCGTCGCAACAATCATCAGAAAACTGAATTTTACCGGTCCGTCCATGACGTCCCCCCGCGTCTGCCGAAGGCGCGATCATTACAGTCATCGGAACCGCGTCAAGTCAGACCCGTTTCAAAAGCGTCGACCTGCCGTGACAATACGCATGGCAAACGCGGCCATTAAGGGCTTGGAAAGCGACGGCAAGTTACCTATTTCGCAGGTGCAGCATAAATTATTGAGCAGGTGCAGCAAATGACAAGAGATATCTTGATCGAGACACTCGACGGAGAGCCTGTGCGCCTGCGCCCGATGGTGCCCGCCGATGAAGACGCACTGCGCCATGCGATCAGCCAGCTATCGAACCGTTCGCGCTATCTGCGCTTCTTCAATGGCGCGGCAACCCTGCCTGACCATGTGGTGCACCGTCTTTCGGACGTGGACGGCGCCAAGCATATTGCCTGGGTCGCCATTGACGAGAGTAAGGACGACAAGCCGATCATCGGGGCCGTTCATGCCCAGCGCGGCAATGAGACCGACAAGCGCGGCGACTTTTCCATCGGCCTGCTGGACGCCTGGCATAGCAAGGGCCTCGCCCGCCTGCTCATCGCGCTTCTGGCGGCTGACTCCAGAAAAGCCGGTTTCGATGAGCTGATCGCCGACGTTCTTTGGGAGAACAAGAAAGGCCGCGCGCTGTTCGGCGCGATCGGCGCGAAAAGCATGGGCAGCGATGGCTCCACGATCCAGTTCCGTATGGTGCTGGATGAGGTGATCGCCAAACTTGGCGAGAAACACCTCGGCCCTGCCATGGACAAGGTCCTCGCGGCGATCCAGGGCAAGAATTTTTTTGAAAGCGCCGCCTGAAGACGCGCGCACTTCGGGTTGGCTACAGGGCTCTCGCGTAAAACCGGACGGCATAGTCCGCGCGGTAGCGGTGGTCTCCAAGGGCTTTAAAACCCAGCCGCTGATGAAAGCGGTGTGAGCCCGGATTATCGGGGTGGGTGTTTACCTCACAGCAGAGGAAGGCGTTTGGCTTTGCCGCCTCGAATGCGGCGCGATAGAGCGCTTCGCCGACGCCCTGTCCCCGCGCGGTTTCGCCAATCGCGATCCGGTCGACATAATGGGCGCTGACCTCTTCACGGGCGATCCAGTCCTCAATCCATCGCAGATTGTCGCTTTCGTAAGCGGTTGTGCCAGGCGCGACGAGGTTGATGAAGCCGAGCGGTGCGCCGTTCTCAGCGGCGGCTACAAAGCAGGTCCCCATCTCGATGAGTTTGTCGAGGTCATTTGCTGTCTCTGCATGCCCGACGCCAGGTACACCGGCCTGATTGATGACATGGAGCGCGGCGAGGTCTTCGGGCTGGAAGAGGCGTATCTGCATGGGCGGCTAGATGCGCCGGTTGGTGAGAGGCGTCAATGTTGGGGGGGCGGCCATAGCTTTTGCCGCGAAGGGCCCCACCCCGACCCTCCCCGCTGGGCGGGGAGGGGGTGCAGGTGGCAGCGTGTTTTGCTCCCTCCCCTTTGGGGAGGGTCGGGGTGGGGTCTGCAACACGCAAGAGGTGCGTACCGCCCGCGTGGTTCGACTTCGCCGACCATGCGGGCTGCTGCGGGCCGGCCGCTATGGATACCTGCCTGCGCAGGTATCTTCGGAAGCGGTGAGGGGTCTGGGTCACCCGGGTTATGGTGTTCTCAAGGCTCGCGGAGGCTAATCGCCCTCATACTCGGTCCAGATCTGCGTCTGGCAGATCGGGCCGACACAGCCTTTCAGCTCGAGGTCGCCATCTTCGAGGCGCTTGATGCGCGCGGCGTAGGTCTTGTCGTTTTCCGGGTCATAGATTGTGCCGCCCCTCCAGTCGCTTCGCTTCTGTTCGAAGCCTTCGAGGATGAGGAGGCCGAGCACGGGGTCGCCGGCCTTGGTGCGAAGGTCCTCGGGTGTCGTTCCTGGCTCAAGCACGTTCGGATTGATCGCGCTGACACGGCCGCACGGGCTGCCATCGCCGCAGTCTTCAATAGTGACGCGGGAGGTTCCTGCGGCCGTGTAGAACGTGCCGAAGACGTCGTGGTTTGCAGGCTCTGCCGCGGCGGGCAGGGCGAGGGCGAGGATGGCGATGGAAGCAGGGATGAGACGCATGGGCAGGCTCCGGGTGTGGGGATGCCCATGATTATGCGCGCTTTGGGCCGGAGCTGTCGATCAATGATTTTGGCGACGGGAGATGGACCCCGTGGTCAGGCCACGGGGAGGCGCTGCATGCGACTGCTGATCAATAGGTGAGTAGCGAAGACGTCAGGTCATCCCAATGCGGATTGCTTTTCTCAATCAGCTCGATCTTCCAACGGCGTTTCCACTCCTTCATTCGCCGTTCTGCGCGAAGGGCGGGCTCCATTTCGGGAAAATGCTCAAACCAGACGAGACGATGAACCTCATATTTGGCCGTAAATACCGAGCCTTTGCGACTTTTGTGCTGGTCCATTCTCGTCGGCAAGTCGGATGTCGAGCCGACATACAGCGTGCCGTTCTTGCGATTTGCGAGCAGATAGACTGCGATGAAATCGTACCTGGCCATCTGCCTGTATGCGCCTCCCCGCGACTTGATCGCGGGGTCCATCATCAGCGCTTGTCCGGTACACGCAAGGCCAGAAAGAACGAAAGCGGGCGGGCGAGCCTAGAGCTCGCCCGGTTTCTTGGTCGACTGGCGGATGAACCAGATCGTGATGCCAAGGACGATGGCGACGAGGGTGCCAAAGCCTGCAAGCGCGGCGATGGCCAGCGGATCCACTGTCAGTTTGCCCATGTATCCCGCGCCTCCCACTCGCGCCCATTGTTTCGGGCGAGGATGCGGCCGGGCAATGGCGCAGGCTATACGTGATATTGCGTACTGGCCGGGACGGGAGACTGGACGGCCGCCGGGGAATTGAACCCCATTACCCTGCCACTCCACTTTGGATAGGGACCGCGTTTGCAGCGCGGCATGGAGGCGGCGGCCGGTTTGGTCAGTTCTGTCTTGTCGGACGAGGGATGGCGGCGACCTGCCAGCCATCCTCGTAGATTACGAGACCGGGATCAGACGTTTTGCGGACGCTGATCCAGTAGCCATACGGCTCTATCAGGCTTTTCATCTGCCAAATTCGGCTGATCGGCTCACGTGCGGCGGGCTTGAACCAGCATATGGCGCGCTTGTTCGCTTCAAGGCTCAGCTGCTTTGGGCCATCGAGGTTTTCGGTGAACCATTTGAGCAGATGAGTGAGTGCGTTCGCATCGTCGAGACGCGTGGCGTCGGCGTCGCGCAGGCGGTACGCGATCTGGAAGATGCCGAGACGGCTGGAGGCGCCCGCATAGGGCACCTGGCTTTCGAAACGTATGTATCGCATGGGGCGTCCCTTGCGTGGCTCACAAGCCGATGGCGTGCCCGCTGGTGGGCTGCCGAGGAATCGAACCTCTCACCGTGGCCACTCCCGGTCTTGGTGAACGGGGCCGCGTTTACAGCGCGGCTGGGAGCAAGCAGCCCGGATCAGGGGTCAGCAATCGATTGTGAGGATTTCAGACAATAAGGCTCAGGTCGCGCCACCAGAGGGGCGCGTCAGGGTGCTATGAACAGCAACAATAATAGAGCGTCATATTGATCATGGAGCGGGGGACTAACGGCGCAGGCGGAGAGTGTCAACTGTCCGGGTCCCCGGCCTTCGCCGGGGTGAGCGGATCTGGGGAGGTGATGAAAGCCGCGTGGTTCGACTTCGCTCACCATGCGGCATCCAACAGCGTTCGAATACGCCCGCATGGTGAGCGAAGTCGAACCATCGGGCGTTGCAAGGCGACTGATCTGTTTTAGCCCCTCAGGGCAGAGCCGCTGCGCGGCGCCGCTAGTTCTTTCCCGCCTTTTTGTCGCGTCCCGCCAGTAGCCTCAACCGCAGTGCATTCAGCTTGATGAAGCCTTCGGCGTCTTTCTGGTCATAGGCGCCGTGGTCGTCCTCGAAGGTGACGATCTTCTCGCTGTAGAGCGAGTAAGGCGATGAGCGGCCCACCAGGATGACATTGCCCTTGTAGAGCTTGAGGCGGACCTCGCCTTCGACATAGCGCTGGGAATGGTCGATGGCGGCCTGGAGCATTTCGCGCTCCGGGCTCCACCAGAAGCCGTTATAGATCAGCTCTGCATATTTTGGCATCAGCTCATCCTTGAGGTGGGCCGAGCCCTTGTCGAGGCAGGCCTGTTCGATGCCGCGATGGGCCGTGAGCAGGATGGTGCCGCCCGGGGTCTCATACATGCCGCGTGACTTCATGCCGACGAAGCGGTTTTCCAGAAGGTCGAGACGGCCAATGCCGTGCTTGCGGCCATACTCGTTGAGGGCGGTGAGAAGCGTCGCCGGGCTCATCGCTTCGCCATTGATGGCGATGGGGTCGCCCTTCTCGAACTGGACGGTGATGTATTCCGGCTGGTCCGGCGCGTCTTCCGGGGAGACGGTGCGCTGGTAGACAAAATCTGGGGTCTCGACGGCTGGATCCTCGAGCGCCTTGCCCTCTGAGGAGGTGTGCAGCAGGTTCGCATCGATCGAGAAAGGCGCTTCGCCGCGCTTGTCCTTGGCGATCGGAATGTCGTGCTCTTCGGCGAAGGCGATAAGGTCGGAGCGGGACTTGAAGCTCCAGTCGCGCCACGGGGCGATCACCTTGATGTCCGGGTTGAGGCCGTAATAGCCAAGCTCGAAGCGGACCTGGTCATTGCCCTTGCCGGTCGCGCCATGACAGACGGCATCGGCGCCGGTGATGTCTGCAATCTCGATCTGGCGCTTGGCGATCAGCGGACGGGCAATCGAGGTGCCGAGCAGGTAGACGCCTTCATAGACGGCATTGGCGCGGAACATCGGGAAGACATAGTCGCGGACGAAGTCCTCGCGCACATCCTCGATGAAGATGTTTTCCGGCTTGATGCCGAGCTTCAGCGCCTTTTCGCGGGCTGGCTCCAGCTCTTCGCCCTGACCAAGATCTGCGGTGAAGGTCACGACTTCTGCGCCAAACTCGGTCTGCAGCCATTTCAGGATGATCGAGGTGTCGAGGCCGCCGGAATAGGCGAGGACGACTTTCTTCGGCGCGTGCTTGGTAGCCATGGCTGTTTGCTCCATTGGGGCAGGGGGTCGGTCTGGCGCGCAACATATTCAAGTGCGCCTGCGGAGCAAGAGGATTGGGCTGAAGCCACAAAAAAGCCCCGGCGTCCGGGCCGGGGCTTTGTCGGTTTGTGTCTGCTGACCAGATCAGGCGCGTTTTACGAGGCTGATCAGGAAGAGCAGGATACAGGCGCCGAGGAAGGCACCGATCAGATTTCCGATTATACCGCTAAAGCCAATGCCAAGCAGGCCGAAGATCAGGCCGCCGAGTACTGCGCCGACTATACCGACAATGATGTTGCCGAGGAGGCCAAAGCCGCCGCCGCGCATGACCTTGCCAGCGAGCCAACCTGCGACTGCGCCGATGATGAGCCAGATGAGAATTCCAACAATATCCATTTCGCGTATCCTTTCTTGCCAGTTGTTCATGAAGAACACGCTGCAACCGGGACGAGTTCCGGCCGCCTCGAATTTGTCGGACGCCCGGCCTGCCCGAAGATCACCCCCTGATCACCGCGAAGCTGCCCCTTCATGGCCGCATTTGCGGGTGAGCTTCTGCTCCATCGGACTCCGGGGTGGGGTCCAAGGTCACTGGAGGAGATGATCGCATGTTGAGAAAAGCGTTCCTGAGCGCGGCCCTGGTCGCAGGTTTTGCATTCGCTGCGTGCGCTGCACGTCCAGCCCCCGCGCCAGATACACCGCCAGAGCCGGAAGCGCCGAAGGCGGTCCATTCCTACATCCTGCTCGACCGGACAGGTTCGATGTCGAACCTCTGGGATGAGGCGCTGACCTCGGTCAACGCTTATGCCGCCGCTGTTGGCGAAGCAGGCGAAGGCGAGACGGCGCCGCTGGAAACGTCGGTTACGCTGGCGGTCTTCGATGCGCAGGATGGGCTTCAGTATGATGTGCTGCGCGAAAACGTGGCGCCAGACGACTGGCAGTCGGTCACCTCTGACGAGGTTTCCCCGCGCGGGATGACACCGCTTTTCGATGCCATCGGGCGTATCATCTCGACAGCTGAAAGCGACAATCCGGAAAAGGCCGTCATCGTGATCATGACGGACGGCCTGGAAAACTCCTCGCGGGAGATCACGCATGAAGGCGCGAAAGCCGCGCTGGACCGCGTTGAGGCAAAGGGCTGGGAAGTTGTCTTCCTCGGCGCTGATTTCGGCAAGTTCGACGATGCCGAAGCGGTCGGCGTGTCGGCTGCGCAAACCATGGCGGTCGGCAAGGGCACGATGGAAGAGTCGATGAACCGGCTGGCGGCGAAGTCACGCTCTTACGGCAGCGGCGCAGCCCCAAGCGTCGAATTCGACGCCGAGGACCGCGCAATTGCCAATGAGGCCGAGGTGAAGGACCGCGATAACTAGGCCGCTCTATGTGGACCGAACTAACATGCCCTCGCTGGTCGCAACCGGCGAGGGCTTTTCCATTTATCAGACCACGTAGTCTGCGCCTTCATTCCGGTCATTCGCATGGCGCCACACCCACCAGGAATAGGCGACGCCGAACAGGCTGACGCCGAGGACGAGACCGGTGAAGCTGAGCGCGAGCCAGATGCCCGTTATGGTGAAGGCGAGCACGATGCCGATAAGGCCTGCCGCAATGTAGAGCGGGCCAACAAGGCGGTGGGTCTTCTCCCAGGTATAGTCGCTGGTCAGCGTCCAGGGCGTGCGGATACCCAGGAAAAAGGATTTGCGCGTCTTTGGCAGGTAGTTGCCGATGATGACGAACAGTACGCCGCACCCTGCAAGGACAAAGCGGACGAATTCATTGGAGTCCGTCGCGCCATTGGCACCGCGGATCATCATCAGGGCGATGCCCGCCGTCAGTGCCGCGAGCAGCACCATGCTACCCGCCCAGATTGCCGTATAGGCCTGCCGGCTGCGCCGGAGATTGGCCTTGAACGGGTCAAGATAAGGCGCGGCGGCGAGCAGAATTGAAGTAAAGATCGCGCTTGCGGGCAGAATGGCGAGGATAAGCAAGGCCTTGTCGCGCGTGGCGAAACCGTCCGCCTCTCCGCTCGGGCCCCAGTGAACCGGAATATCCACGCCTGATGGGAGGGCGGACCATGCCCAGACGAGCGTTCCCAGCATGGCAGCGATCGCCAGCCCCGACCATATCAAACCTGTCTTGATCATTCTGCGGCCTCCTTCATGTCGTCATCGCCATTGTCTCTGCCGATCAGAGCCAGAAGGGCGGCGGCGGCATCTTCAATCACGCTCGTATTCGCGCGGTAGATGATGCTGGTGCCGTGTCTTTCGGCTGTGATGAGATCGGCATCCTTCAGCACAGCCAGGTGACGGCTGACCGTTGGCCAGCTGGCGTCGAACGCCTCGGCAAGCTCGCCAGACGTGCGCGGCCCCTTGCGCAGCAGGTCCATGACCTGACGGCGGAGGGGATGTCCCAGAGCACTGAACACGTTATTTGTCATAAACGCTAATTAGCACAACTACTAATTAGCGATCAAGCTAATATTCGCACGTTTCGTTGACACGGATAGCCGGGCTTCTCAGGTGCAGGCGAGATTCAGACTGGAAAGGGGCCGCACATGGCACTTCTCGCAGGCTTTCTCCTGGCGGCGGCACTGGGGATTTTCCATCACTTCGCCATCCTGTTCATACGCCTGTTCACGCCGCATCTCGGCGAGCAGAAGCATCGCGGCATCCTGACGGCGTTTCTTGGTTTGCTGACGGTGCACACGATCGAAATCATAGCCTATGCCGGTGCCTACAAGGTGATGATCGATGCAGGCTGGTGGGGCTCACTGAGCGGTGATTTCGACGGCAGCTTCTATGATCTGATCTATTTTTCGGGGATCAACTTCGCGACGCTTGGCTATGCGCAGGTATCCACCGATGGCGCGATCCGCATGGTGGCGATGATGCAGGCACTGGGCGGTTTCATGGTCATCACCTGGTCGGCAACCTTCATCTATACGATCTGGCAGGATGTCATCGAAAATCACTGGCGGTTGAACCCGGACGGGCAGGCGCCGCGCAAATAAAAAAGCGCCCCCCTGAAAGGGAGGCGCTTCGGCTCGGTCATAGAGCGAGGGGATGTGTTACGCTGCGACCGATTTCTTTTGAGCTTCGTGCTTACCTTCGCAAAGCTCTTCGACGATCTTGTCGTTGAACGCGGGAAGATCGTCCGGGTTGCGTGACGTCACCAGACCCTTATCGACCACGACTTTCTCATCGCGCACGACTGCGCCTGCATTCTTCAGATCCTGCTGGATTGCTGCGAAGCCAGTCATCTCACGGCCTTCAACCAGGCCTGCAGAGATCAGCACTTGCGGGCCGTGACAGATCGAGAAGACTGGCTTGGCCTGCTCGAAGAATTTCGACGTGAAATCCAGCGCCTTCTGGCTCTGGCGAAGCGTGTCCGGGTTGAACAGGCCGCCCGGGATGAGAAGACCGTCGAAATCGTCCGCTTTGACATCGTCGAGCGTCTTGTCGACACCGACCATGATGCCGTGTTCACGGTGCTGGTTGGCCTGAATTTCACCGCTCTTGAGCGACACAATTACAGTCTTGGCGCCTGCATTTTCCAGCGCTTCTTTCGGGGAAGTCAGTTCCACTTCCTCAAAGCCGTCTGCGGCGAGAATGGCGACCGTTTTTCCTTCTGCTCTCTTGGACATATTCTATCTCCTGAATTTCTAGAATTCTCTGTCAGAGCAGCCTTTCTGGCTGCACATCATACCAACGGCGCGGCGACGTCCTCGTTCCCGGCGCGACCTGTTTTAAAAAGCCGCATCAAGCGGTCTCCTCCTTGTGGGCAAGGTCTTCAGCCAGGCGGTCTACAGAGGCGCGCTCGGTCAGCCGTCTCGCTTCATTGACGGCTTTCAGGAATTTGGCGGGTGCAGCCATGGTAGGGAAGTCGACCTCGCCTTCGCCGCGTCCCTCAATGTCCAGATTGCCAAACCCGAATATGCGGCCAATCACGCCCTGCTTCATGCTGGCGCCCTCAATGGCTTCGAGGGACATCTGATCGACATTTGCGGCTATAAACCCGGTCTTCTTGACCAGCCGCCTGTCGGTGACGGCGAACTCGGTCGTGATCAGGCGGATCATTTCATAGATGAAATAGATGAAGCCGACGATCAGCCAGCCAAACAGGATGAGCGCGGCCCAGGCGCGTGCGTACCAGAGCCAGTGAAAGCGCCCGACCCGAACGAGCGTCTCGCCGTCATTCAGATGCTTCTCGATATAAGTCATGGCGGCGGTCTTCCGGTGATTGTAAGATTTGCTGACCAACGGGGGGCAGGACCAGACGTTCCGCAACTTGGCACGGGGTGGGGTTTCGGTCAGAACCCAGGGATGATGCTGTTCAGACCCCTGCTCGTCCTTCTCGTCATGACGCTATTCGCCGGACTTGCCGTTGGCGAGACGAGCGAAGACGTAGAGATTCCGCGCGCTGACGTAATGCTTGAGCGCCAGGGTGATGAGCTGGCGGCGGTATGGACGCTGGCCGAACCTGCAGAAAGCGTGAGCTTTGAGGGGTGGGTGGAGGCCGATGAGCGCATCCGGCTCTGGATGCCGCAGGGCGATGGCTGGCAGTTCGACGGGACGGTCCTTGCTCGGGTGGACGGCTCCGCCTTTGAGAGTTTTGAGATGCGGCTCAAACCTTCTGACCAATTCTATGATCGCAGATATGTCCCGGTGCTCCGAATTGGTGAGGCGGGCTGGACGGTCTTGAGCGAGGGGCTGTCGCTGAGCGGCTATGAGACCTTTATGGCCGCGAGCGGGATGGCGGATGGAGAGGTCTTCCTCGCCGCAAATGAGCGCCGCGCGAGCGGCGAAAGCGTCGCCGCGGCGACGGGTGGTTTCGTCTATATTGGCCCGGAAGATCACATCACCGAAGACCATGCCACCGTGATCGCGGGTCCTGATATTCCGGGCTGGCTGCGCGAGAAGTTCGTGGCGGATATCGACGCGGTCAGCGAGACACTGACAGACCGGTTTGCTGAGCCGCCACCTGCGCCGCCCGTTCTGGTCATGACTTATCGCGAAGGCGACGGGGCGAGCTTCAAGGGGAGCTCCCTTGGCCGTTTCATCACGCTGAATGTGCGCGGTTTCGAGCTTGACCCATCGGATGATGACTTCATGGGCCGGATGAAGAGCCTTGCCCTTCATGAAACGGTGCATGTGTGGATCGGGCAGCTCTACAGCTCCAGCGAGAATGCACAGCAGTCCTGGGTGCATGAGGGGGCGGCGGAATACATCTCCATGCGCGCCGGGATGGATGAGGCTCAGCTGCGTGCCGACATTGAAGAGAAGATCAATCAGTGCCAGCGCGCGCTGGTGCGTCGGCCTTTGATCGCGACACGCTATGGCAGCCGGGGGCGGGCGCCCTATGATTGCGGCGCACTGGTCCAGCTGATCGCCGAGGCAGCGTCGCGTGAACATGGTGGCGGCGATATTCTGGACATCTGGAAGGATGTGTTCGCCCGCACCGGAGAAGACCGCACTTTCGATTCAGCGACCTTCAAGGCGGCGGCGAGCGAGGCTGGCGGAGAGGCCTTTGCTCGCCGGATGGACATGTTTGCTGAGGGCATGGACGCCGAAGAGTGGAGCGGCTTCCTAATTGGCCTTTCGAAGATCGGGGTTGAGGTAGAGCTTCTGGCGCCGACCGACCCTCATCCTGATGATTTCCAGCTAGCAGCGGCCGCCCTTGGCGCGCTGCAGCGGGATGTCTGCCAGAACCAGGTTAGCCTCTATCAGCGCGAAGACCATTACTGGACCGATATCAGCGAGCATTGCGGCGGCCAGCTGCCCGGCAACCCGCAGCTGAGGCGGCTTAACGGTGTCGACCTTATCGACGCGCCGGGCGCGGCCTATGCTGAAATGCGGCGCGCGTGCAGTTCTGGCGAAGCCATCGTCCTTGGCCAGCTGAATGGCGAGGAGCTGGCGCCAATCTCCTGCGGCGAGTGGATGACCAACCTTCCAGCATTGGCGGTCGTTCGCGCGCTTCCTGAGCTCCCTCAGCTCTGAGACCGCGCTGCCTGTGGGCAGGCACTCGCTTTTATGGGCCAAGGCGTGTAAAGCGCGCCCCATACAAGACTTGAAAGCCTTATCCTCCCATGACCGAGCCTACATCGCTTCGCAATATCGCGATCATCGCCCACGTTGACCACGGCAAGACCACGCTGGTCGACTGCCTTCTCAAACAGTCCGGCACCTTCCGCGAGAATGAAGAGACTGCCGACCGGATGATGGACTCCAACGATCTGGAGCGCGAGCGCGGCATCACGATCCTCGCCAAGACCACGTCGGTCGTCTGGGGCGATACGCGCGTCAACATTGTCGACACGCCGGGTCACGCCGACTTTGGCGGCGAAGTGGAGCGTATCCTGAACATGGTGGATGGCGCGATCGTGCTGGTCGACGCCGCTGAAGGCCCAATGCCGCAAACCAAGTTTGTTGTGTCGAAGGCGCTGAAAGTGGGCCTGAAGCCCATCGTCTGCGTCAACAAGATCGACAAGCCGGACAGCCGTCCTGACTACGTCATCAACGAAGTGTTCGACCTCTTCGCTGACCTTGGCGCCGATGACGAACAGCTCGACTTCCCGATCCTCTACGGCTCGGCGAAGAATGGCTGGATGAGCATGGATCACGAGAAGCCGGAAACCGACATGGCGGCTTTGTTCGAGCTGGTCATCAAGCATGTGCCAGAGCCGCGCACCGAGGAAGGCCCGTTCCGGATGCTCGCGACGACCATCTCGTCCGACAACTTCCTTGGCCGCATCCTGACCGGTCGCATCACCTCCGGCACCATCAAGCCAAACCAGACGGTGAAAGTGCTCTCGCGCGATGGTGAGCTGGTTGAGCAGGGCCGTGTCTCCAAGGTGCTGGCGTTCCGCGGTCTTGGCCGTGAGCCGATCGAGGAAGGCGTCGCTGGCGACATCGTTTCGCTGTCAGGCCTCACCAAGGCGAACGTGGCCGACACTTTTGTCGATCCTTCGGTCAGTGAGCCTATCCAGGCCCAGCCGATTGACCCGCCAACGCTCTCCATGACCTTCCGCGTCAATGACAGCCCGCTGGCCGGTACCGAAGGCAAGAAGGTGACCTCGCGCCTTATCTGGGACCGTCTGGTCAAGGAAGCTGAGGGCAACGTTGCGCTTCAGGTGGAGCGCTCGACCGAAGCCGAAGCCTTCACCGTCTCCGGCCGGGGCGAGCTTCAACTGGCCGTCCTTATCGAGACCATGCGCCGCGAAGGCTTTGAACTTGGCGTGATGCGTCCGAAGGTCGTCATGAAGGAAGACCCGGATACGGGCGAAAAGCTCGAGCCGATCGAGGAAGTTGTCATCGACGTCGATGATGAGCACACCGGCGTGATTGTGCAGAAGCTGCAGGAGCGCAAGGCCGACATGATGGAGATGAAGCCATCGGGCGCCGGGCGTACGCGGCTTGTCTTCCACGCGCCGACGCGCGGCCTGATCGGCTATCAGGGTGAGCTTCTGTCTGACACGCGCGGCACGGCCATCATGAACCGCGTCTTCCTTGAATACGCGCCCTACAAAGGCCCGATCAAAGGCCGCCACACCGGCGTGCTCGTGTCGATGGAGCAGGGCGAGGCAGTGGCTTTTGCCCTCTTCAACCTCGAAGACCGGGGCCCGATGATGATCCACCCTGGCGACAAGGTCTATCAGGGCATGATCATCGGCGAGCATACGCGCGACAATGACCTCGAGGTCAACGTCATGAAGGGCAAGAAGCTGACCAACGTGCGCGCGTCGGGCACTGATGAGGCCGTGCGCCTGACCCCGCCGCTGCAGATGACGCTGGAGCGTTCGCTGGCCTATATCGCTGACGATGAGCTGGTCGAAGTGACGCCGCAGTCCATCCGCCTGCGTAAGATCCACCTCGACCCGCATGAGCGTAAGAAGGCGGCAAAGGCAGCCAGCGCGTAAAGTGGTATAGCGCTGCTATCGCTTGCGAGAGTGGTTCAGACGTCAAAATGATTGCGGCCAGCACCGATATTGGGCTGGCCGCTTTCGTTTCTGGCAGACCTGGCCCCCGCCATGCGGCAGAGGCGCGGAGACCCCGTACTTAGTTCGGGGTTTCGTCGTCCGTCATAGCTTCTTCGGTGTCGTTGGCAGCATCCTGGATGGCTTCGCCAGCATCATCCATCGCTTCGCCTGTCTCTTCGACGGCTTCAGCGGTGCCGTCTTCGATTGCTTCACCAGCTTCTTCAAGCTCGTCACCAACGGTTTCTTCTTCGATGACGACTTCTTCTTCTGCAGGCGGGGTTTCGATCTCGACCTCAGTGGTTTCACCTTCGCAACCAGCGAGGACAGCGGCGAATGCGCCAGCAGCAGCAATGTAGAAAAGTTTTTTCATGTCCGGACCCTTTCATAAGCGGATGTTGAGCGATGTGACGAAATCGTGATTTGCGCAAGGAGGTGATGGGGAAAAATTTTCGTGAGACGCCCAATCGCCCAGCCTGTAGGCACGCACGCGTATCCACTGGACGGCATGACGCTATCGGTCAGACCGTAAAACTTGCTGCAGTGGCCGACGCAACCTTTCCGTCTAACTTATGTTATCAACACTCAAGTTGGGGAGTTTGAGCATGGCAGGCACTGACGCGGCTGTTGGATCGGCAGAAGTAGGGCTCAACCGGGACGTTTTCCTGCGATCGCTTCTTCGTGAACTCTCCGGCACGCTCGAGGCCGTTGTCGGTCTAGAAGATGCCTCTGGCTATATCTCCGTCGTTGGCGGCGCCATCGGGCGTCAGATCAACCAGGCCTACAAGAATGAGATCAATGTCCAGAATCTCAGCCGCGACCAGATCGGCGAGGTGCTCGTCGACCTGAAACGCCGCATCGAGGGCGACTTCTACATTATTGAAGCCGACGACACGAAGATCGTGCTGGGCAACAATGCCTGCCCGTTTGGCCGTTATGTCGACGGGCGCCCGTCGCTTTGCATGATGACGTCGAATGTGTTCGGGACCATCGCTGCCGACAATCTTGGCTATGCCAATGTGGTGATCGAGGAAGCCATCGCGCGCGGAGACACAGGATGCCGGGTCGTGGTCAATCTGGTGCAACCTGATGAAGCGCCCGAGGGGCGCGAATATTTTGGCGCCTGATCCTTCGCCTTTCGCGGACTGGGTAGATATTTTCGACGTCTCCAGGGAGGCGCTGATGCTGGTTGGCGACGACGGGGTCATACACGCCAGCAATGGCCCCATGCGCCAGATCCTGTCGGGGGCAAAGCCGGGGTCAGAGCTTGGATCGCATCTGGCTGGCGGTGACGAAGCGTTTGGCGACCTCGTCTCAAGCCTGCGCACCAGCGCAGACCCCCTTCCCATAAGCCTGACCTTGAAGGACGCAGATGGCGAAGACCTGAAACTGCGCGGCGTTGGCAAGCGTCTGCGCCGGGCCGGTCGCGGCGTCTACTTTACGCTTCGCTTCAGTTCAGACGACGGCGATAATTTCGCGGCGCTCAGCCTGCAGGTCGCGGAGCTGGACCAGGAAGTGCGTGCCCGCCGCGCGGCCCAGCAGTCGGCAGAGGCAGCACTGGAGATCAACCGCCTGCTGACGAAAGAGCTTCATCACCGGGTGAACAATAATCTGCAGCTGCAGATATCACTGTTGCGACGCGCTGCACGGCTAACGGCGAATGTGGAAGTAAAACGCTTTGTCGAGCACGCCATCGGACGCCTTCGCGCCATGTCCGCAGGCCTGGACCTGACCTATCGAAGCGGCGAAACCGGCGTGGACATCTCCGATCTTGCAGAGAAACTGGCGCGGCAGGCCGCCGAAATCCTGCCCACCGAGCGAGATATTGATCTGTCCTTGAACGCACGCTTCACCGTGTCCGTGCCGCAGGTAACGCCGCTCGCTCTGATCATTCATGAAACGCTGACCCGCGTTTTCGCGCCTGATGACGGCGATGGTGAGGGCCGGATAGAGCTGCGCGCTGATCTGGACGAGGGCGGCCCTTGGTTGGAATTGTCAGATAGCGGCCAATGGTCTGACGTCCCTGCGACCGGAGATCCCGCAGAGGCCAATACGCTGATCGACACGCTGGCCAAGCAGGCGGGCGTCGCAGTGATGCGTAATGATGAAGGCGGCAGGCGTCTCAGACTTCAATTCGTGACGCTCGCCTAGTCGGTCAGGGTAGGATCGGCGAGGCGGGCAATCGCCTGCTGCTTTACGCCATCTACAGCAGGCGCGATCTGCGCGAGGCTGCTCTGCCTCGATCCGTTCGCCACTTCATCGAAAACGATCTTCGTGCCGCCAGTTTCGGAATCTTCTTCCAGCGTGATGGTCCAGACGACCTGTACGCCCATGCCCTGCAATGGCCCGAAAGGAGCGTCGAGCCGCAGCATCTTGTTCTCAAGGATTGAGAGGACGCGGCCATGCTCAACCGCATTGCCCTCCCAGCTTTCCATCCACAATCCGCCCGCATTCGGGTTGAGCCAGAGGTGTTCGGCCTTGCCGGAATAGGTGTGATCTGGGTGCCACCAGCTGTCTGGCTGGATGAGGCGCTCCCATGTCTCCTCGACGCCCAGCGCCGACACCGCTTCATGGCGCAGCGTGTAATGATCTGCGGTCGCGGTGACGACTTCGGCGCTGGCTGGCAGGCCGACAAGCGCGGCGGCCAGAAGACAGGCTGATCTCATGAACTCCTCCATCTCTTTGCACGCACTATTTGCGGAGAATGCCGGACTGGCAAGTTGTGGCTTGTTTGCATCGGGTGAGGGGGAAAGCGGAACATCGCGTTACCAAAGCGTCATAAACTTCTATGCATGGCCGCATGGCGCGATACACATGTCCTCATGGCGCTTTTGCTTCATCAGGGTGCAGGCTGGAAGATCAGGCCTTATGCTCGGACTGACAATGTCAGCGTGGAGACGCTTTTTCTCGATTGCCTCGATGCCTTTCCCTGGCGCAGCGGCCCCGTCGATGAGCTTATCCGCCTTCGCCAGACACTTCGCCTTTCGCGCTGCATCGTTGCCGAAGAGCCCCATGCCGGTGTGATCGGTTTCCTGACGCTGGAGCGGAAAAGCTCTTATGTGCCGCACTTGTTTGTTGCTGAGGACTGGCGACTTTGCGGGGTGGGATCAGGCCTGCTGGAGGTTGCGCGTGATCTGGCGCGCGCGCCGCTTTCGCTCGATGTCGATGACCAGAATGCGCTGGCGATGAAGGCCTATCTCGCAATGGGCTGGACCGAGAAGGTCGACACATCGATCCGGCCGGGCCAAAGGCGGCTTACGGGGCCTTAGCCCGTTTTTCGGGCGCGGTGGCCGGACAGTCCAAGCGCCTCGCTTTCTTCCTGACTTAGCGCCTCAATCTCCTTGCCGAGGAAGTAGCTGACGACTGTGCGTACACCGGCGACAATGGCGAGGACGATCACGTCGTCGAGGGTGCGGTGAACGATCGTGAAGAGAATATCCGCGACGATGAGAAATTCGAGCGCCGCAAGAATATATGTGCCAAGTTTGAGGCGGCCGCGCTGCAGGGCTGTGGTCGCGCTAAGCGATGGCGAAAGCAGGCCGGTTGCAACCGTCCACAGAAAAACCAGCGAGCCGATGATCAGGATCAGTGCGGAGACAAGCTCAATACAGAACGACAGCGTCTCAAGAATGCTCGTCAGATAATTCGTTTCGCCAGATTCCATGGGGGCCTCCTAGCCAAGCGACGCTCGGGACGTGCCGCAGGTTCCAGACGGTTTTCTTCAGGCCCTGCCAAGTTCAATGGGCGGCGGCGACCTTGTCGATCTCGGCGAGGTGCCTTGCCTGCTCTTCGGCTGGCAGGAAGGAGCCTGTAAAACTGTTCTTCGCCAGCGTGATGATGTCGTCACGCGTCAGGCCGACGGCCTTGGCCGTTTCGCGGAAGTTCTGGTTCACATAGCCGCCGAAATAGGCCGGATCGTCGGAGTTCACCGTCGCCTTGAGGCCAAGTTCCAGCATCTTTTTCATGGGGTGTTCTTTGAGGTCATCGACGACACAAAGCGAGAGGTTCGAAAGCGGGCACACTGTCAGCGTCATGCCGCTTTCAGCGAGGCGGGCGACAAGCTTCTCATCTTCCAGCGAGCGATTGCCGTGATCGATGCGGTCTACCTTCAGCTCGTCCAGCGCCTCATAGACATAGGCGGGCGGGCCTTCTTCACCTGCATGGGCGACAAGCTTCAGCCCGGCTTTGCGGGCCTCTTCATAGATGCGCGCAAACTTGGAAGGCGGGTGGCCATTCTCTGAACTGTCGAGGCCGATGCCATGGATCCTTGAGAGCCATGGCTTTGCCTGGTCCCAGGTCTCGAACGCCTCTTCCTCGGAGAGGTGGCGCAGGAAGCACATGATAAGGCGATAGGTTATGCCGTACTTGTCGTTGGCCGCGTCGAGCGCTTTCAGGATACCGCGGATCGGCACGTCGAATGGGATGCCGCGTTCGGTGTGGCCCTGCGGGTCAAAGAAAACCTCGACATGGCGGACATTATCGGCGGCGACGCGCTGCAGATAGGCATCGGTCAGGTCGTGGAAGTCGGCCTCTGTCTGCAGGACCGACATGCCCTGATAATAGATGTCGAGGAAGTCCTGCAGGTTCGAGAACTCGTACGCGGCGCGGACTTCCTCAAGCGTCTTGAAGGGAATGTCGACCTTGTTGCGGGCGGCAAATTCGAGAAGCTGCTCAGGCTCGAGACTACCTTCGAGGTGAAGGTGCAGCTCGGCCTTGGGCAGCGCGTCGATCAGGGCATCAAGGTCTGACATTGTGGGTCCTATTCCTCGCTTTCTTCGTCCTGCTTTGCAGGATCATACTTCGCGAACCAACCCATGATGTTGTCGGTCTTGGCGATGAGGCGGCTCGGGCGACCGGCGATATAGTGCGGGGAGCCTGGAACGCGAATAAGAGCCGTGTCGACGCCCTGGAGTTTCAGAGCGGTGTAGAACTGCTCAGCTTCCCAGGTCGGCGTGCGCCAGTCTTCCTCGCCCACCATGACAAGCGTCGGCGTCGTCACATTGCCAACGAGCGAGATTGGCGAGAGGTCGAAATAGGCCTGCGGGTTTTCCCACGGGTCCTCGCGGATCCAGTGGCGCCAGACGAAGGGGGCGATATCGCCTGCCAGCGCCATGGTAAACCAGTTGATCACCGGCTTGATCGTGGCGGCTGCCGCAAAACGGTCTGTCTTGCCAACGGCCCATGCGGTGAGGACGCCACCGCCAGACCCGCCAGTGATGAAGAGGCGTTCCGGGTCGACATAATTGCGGGCCACCATCTCATCGACGACGGTCATCAGGTCATCATGGTCGGTGGACGGATAGGCCTTGTCGATCAGCTGGGCGAACTCCTCACCATAGCCGGTCGAACCGCGCGGGTTGGCCCAGACGGTCACATAGCCTTCGGCGGCATAGCGCTGGATCTCGCTTGCGAAGAAGGGGCCGTACATGGAGAACGGGCCGCCATGGATCTCAAGGATCATCGGGAAGCTGCCATCGGCGGTAAAGTCTGGCGGCAGGGCCACCCAGGCCTCGATTTCGCGGCCATCGGCGCTGGAAGAGACTTTCACTTCCTCAACGCGGGCCATGTCGAGATAGGGCAGGACGTCGGCATTGAGTGAGGTCAGCGTACGTGCATTCACGCCGCGCCCGGCGACCGCGACCTCTGCTGGGGCGTCGGCGGTGCCAGCGGTATAGGCGATGACTGGATTACGCGTCTGCGAAACAGAGAAGTCTGCGCCCGCATAGGGCCGGCCGATAGAGGTGCCGCCAAGGCCTGAGACGGCGATGGAGGTGTCGCCGCCCGTCGTGATCTGGAAGATGTCCATATTGCCGGCATTCTCAATGGCGCTGTAGAGCGAGCGGCCATCGGGTGCCCATTGCAGGGCGCCGATCTCACGGTCGAAGTCGGCGGCAATTTCGCGGACGTTCGAGCCGTCGGCATCCATCAGGTAGAGGTTGGCCTGCTCATAGGCTTTCAGATTATCGTCATGGCCGCGGAACGCGATCGTGCGCCCGTCTGGTGAGACGACAGGGCCAAAGTCAGGGCCGTCGCGGCTGGTCAGTGGGCGCATGGAAAGATCGGAGAGCTCTACGGCGTAAATCTCGCTCTCGATCGGGTCGAGGTCGGCGTCTTCGGCCGTGTTGCCTGTGACGAGCAGCGTATCATTGTCGAGCCAGACAGGCCCGCCGAGATCAGCGTCGCCCTTGGTGACCTGGCGCGGTGAGCCACCATCGGCAGAGAGCACGAAAGTGTGCGTGGTGCCTTCCTCGAGATAGCCCTGACCGTCGAAGCGGAAGGTTAGATCATCGAAGACACGGACGGGTTCGTTCCACTCTGCGCCTTCGCGCTGGCTAGGGGCGGTGGCAAAGCTTGGCTTCTCACCCTTCACGAACATCGAGAAAGCGATCTTCGAGCCGTCGGGCGACCATTTCGCGCCGCCAGCGCCGTACTCAAGCTGGGCGAGGGAGAAACTCTGGCCAGTGTCGAGATAGTGGAGGCGAAGCTCTGGCTTACCGTCAGCCGAGGCGGTGGAGTAGAGCAGCTTCGAGCCGTCGGGAGACCAGGCCGGCGCTCCGGCAGATGCGCCGCCTGTCACGAGCGGGCGCTGCTCGCCAGAGGCGACGTCGATGATCCAGAGGTCGCCGCGGTCGCGGTCTTTCAGCTGGTCCATGGAATGGCGGACATAGACGATCTTCGAGCCGTCAGGCGAAATCTGGGGAGAGGTTGCGTATTCAATGTCGAAGACGCGTTCAGCGGTGAAGCGGCGGCTTTCCTCGTCGCTGCCTGCGTCCTGCGCGCCAGCGCCCAACGCGCACAATCCGGTCAGGCAGACGCCCGCAAGAAATGCCCACTTTTTCATCTGAAATCCTCCCGCAGCTTTTGACATTGCAGGAATGTCTAGCATGCACATTCCGCAATGACAGGGTTAAGCAGGCGTTATTTTGGTGACATGCTGCCCTGATGAGCTAGGGTCTTGCTGGAAATACCGCCTTGGGGGGCGATGGAGATGAGAAAATGGACCTGATCTGGTGGATATTGCCCGCGCTGTCGGGTGTCGTTGGCCTGATGCTGACCTTTGCGGGGCTTGGACGACTTTTCAAGCTGCGGGTTATGACCGGTGCGCTGCGCTTCCTCTTCGGGATCGGTTTTCTGGGGATCGCTGGCATCGGCACGTTTCTCGGCCTGAACCTGCAGACCTATGAGCGCCTGACCTATGAGCGGCCCGTCGCGCGCGTCACCTTTGCGGCGGTCGGCGGCGAAGAGAATGCCTACCGGGTGAATGTCGATCTCGCAGGCGGCGGTGAGGTCATCTGTTTCGACCCGGGCGCCGAGGGAGAGCCTTGTGTTCTTAGCGGGGATGAGTTCTCGCTCGGCGCGCGCGTCATCACCTTTGAACCCATGGCTAACATGCTGGGCTATGACAGCGTCTACCGGCTTGAATATATGGAAGGCCGGATGAACCGCCGGTACAATACAAGCTCTGTCAGTGAGGCGACGAGCAATGGTCTCGCCCTGTCGGAGAACCCCGGCCTCGACGTATTCGCCCTTGCCCGTGAGCAGGGCGAGCGGGTCGGCGTGAAGGGCAGCCAGTTCGGCTCTGCTGTTTACGCCCCCATGGCAGATGGCCTCGCCTATGACATTGTCATCACACAGCAGGCGCTGCGACTTGAGCCGGCCAATGCCGCCGCGCGCCAGCAACTCGAAACAGGGAGCTGACCTTGGGGCTCTGGGACAAATTCGTCGTACCACCACTCATCTCGTGCGCGTGCGCGACCAAGCCGATCATGAAGCAGCGCGAGAAGGTCGTGCCGCTCGCCACCGGCAAGGTGCTGGAACTCGGTTGTGGGTCAGGCACGAATTTCGGCTTCTACGACGCCTCGAAGCTGGAAAAGCTCTACGCTCTCGAACCATCGCCTGAAATGATGGCGCGCGCCCGCAAGGAGGCGAACCAGTTTGGCTGGGCGGACCGGATCGAATTTCTGGAAACGGGCGCTGAAGACGTGCCACTGCCTGACGATAGTATCGACACGGTCGTGATCACTTTCGTGCTCTGCACTATCCCTGACTGGGCCGGGTCGCTGGCAGAAGTCCGCCGTGTCCTGAAGCCGGGCGGCAAGGTGCTCTTCTCCGAGCATGGCCTTGCCCCTGACCAGGGCGTCGCCAAATGGCAGCGCCGGGTCGAGCGGTTCTGGAAACCGCTTGCAGGCGGCTGTCACCTCACCCGCGATGCCAAGGCGATGCTGGCTGACGCCGGTTTCGTCATGGAAGATGTGCACACCATGTACCTGCCGAGCACGCCAAAGATTGCAGGTTTCGTCAGCTGGGGGCAGGCACGTGCCGCTTAGGACGCCGCCCTATCTGCCTTTTCTGCATGGCCCGCCTGCAGTCGCCCCGGCGCTGAACCCCATTCCGGAGCGCAGCTGGCTCCTGCCGGATATGGAGATGGATGGCTGCGAGCTGGACCGGCTCATGCTGCTCGAGGAACAGCCCGAGGAAACGCTGCTTGGAGAATTGAACGGCCCTGCCGCGCGCGAACTGCTCGCCATGATTGGTGAGGCCGTGAATACCTCATCGCAAAGCTCGTTCGAAAATGCCCTCGCAAGGGCGGCGACGCTTGTATCCGATGATCTCTGCCTGCTGGAGCCTGACCATGACGGCGTCTGGCGTCTTGTCGCGGCCGCGGTGACGGCGCCGACCTATTGGTCCTTGCCTGAAGTGATGGGCGGCACGCTGCATGACCTGCACGGCCCTGTACCGGGCGGCAGCCCGGAGCTTGCCAGCCGGATCGACCGGATCTTCACCAACCTTGCGCCGGGCAAGGTGCTTGAGCGGTTCAACTGGACCGTCCAGGCGGGCGCGCAGCGCTTCACGCAGGAGCGCCCGCTGACGCTTGCGGCAGAGCCTGAAGACCTGTTCCTGCGCGTTGAGCGCCAGACGGTAAGGAAGCTGCCGGAAACAGGCGCGATCTGTTTCACCATCCGGGTCTGTCTCGACCCACTTTTGCCGATCCTTGTTGATGATGATCTTCGCGAAAGCTTCGAGGATGCCTGGATCGGCGCCGACCGGGATCTTCGCGCCTATAAGGGCTGGAATGAGCTTGAGCTTCTGGTTCGCGAAGCCTGCCTCCAGTCGGCGGCGACGGGCTGAACAAGAGCTGGTGAACAAAAGTGGCGCGTATCGATCAGCGGATGACAGCAGAGCTCGAAGGAGACTTTGTTGTTTTCCTGATCGGGATGCGGGTCAACAAGGCTTGGAAAGTCTGGAAATGGTGGCCGCCATTCATGGCCATGCCGCGCATGCTGGCTGAACTTGAAAAGCATCCCGAGCTTGGGCTTTTGCATGCTCGAACAGTGTTCGGATTTCCAGGCACGATGGTCATTCAGTACTGGCGCAGTTTTGAGCATCTGGAAGCGTATGCGACCAACCGCACACTCGCCCATCTGCCGGCCTGGAAGGCCTTCAATCGAACGGCTGGCTCAAGTGGTGATGTCGGGATCTGGCATGAGACCTACCTTGTTAAATCCGGTGCGTATGAAGCCGTTTACAATGCCATGCCCGCGACAGGCCTCGGGCAGGCAGGTACGCTGGCCCCAGCCGATGGCCGACGCCGATCGGCGCGCGGACGTCTCAGGCAAAGCGATGGGACAGACACCACTGACATCGTGTGAGCCAAGCCTCTGCTTGTCCCTGTCGCAATGACGGCGAACCGTCTTATGTCAGCTCACGAAGTCATGGAGAGGAGACAGCGATGGCATATTGGCTGTTCAAGTCCGAGCCGTTCAAATGGAGCTGGGACGACCAGAAAGAAGCTGGCGAAGAGGGCACGCAGTGGACCGGTATTCGCAACTACCAGGCGCGCAATTTCATGCGCGACATGAAGGTGGGCGACAAAGGCTTCTTCTACCACTCCAATAAGGGCCTCGAAGTTGTCGGCATTGTCGAGGTCTCGGCAGAGAGCGCGCAGGACAAAACAACCGATGACGATCGCTGGGATTGCGTCGATCTGCGGGCGGTCTGCGATATGCCGAAATCCGTGACCCTCAAGGATGTGAAAGCGAACGAGAAACTTGAGGACATGGCGCTCGTCACGAGCTTCCGTCTCTCGGTCCAGCCTGTGAAGGATGATGAGTGGATGGAAGTTTGCCGCATGGGCGGGCTTAACGGAAAGACGCTGAAGCCGCTCTAGGTTCCTTTGCTTCGGCTTGCCCCCTCCGCCTGCCGGCACCTCCCCCGTCAACGGGGGAGGAAATCGCGACGCTGGCGTTTGGTCCTTTCTGCCCCCGCAAGCGCTAGGCCAAGGCCATTTCCAGTGCGACCTCGCAATGGATGAGCGCGGTGTCATAGACGGGCAGAGGCGAATTGCCGGCGTCGAGCAGCATGCCAATCTCGGTGCAGCCGAGGATGACGCTGTCGGCGCCGGCTTTCGCATATTTGCGAACGATATCAACGAAGGCGTCCAAGCTTTCTTCGCGCGTGATGCCATTCACCAGCTCGTCGAAGATGATGGCGTGAATGCGCGCGCGGTCGGCCTCACCCGGCACAATCACACCAAGGCCGTGCTGGTCTGCGAGCCGTCCTTTGTAGAAGTCCTGCTCCATCGTGTAGGCGGTCCCAAGCAGAAGCGGACGTGCGCGGCCATCTGATTTCAGCCTGATGGCCGTCGCATCAGCGATGTGGAGGAAGGGCACGCCAAGCGCGCTTTCTATGGTGTCGGCGCAGCGATGCATCGTGTTGGTCGCAAGCAGGACGAGGTCGACGCCAGCGGCCTCAAGCCCCTTCGCAGCTCGTACAAGGTGTTCACCGGCCCCAGCCCAGTCGCCTGCCTTCTGCATGGCCTGAATCTCACCGAAATTCATGGAGGCGATGACGCAGTCTGCCGTCGCAAGGGCGCTTAACCGCTCGCGTGCGCCGGCGTTCAGCGCGCGGTAATAGATGATCGTGCTTTCCGGGCTCATCCCGCCGAGGATGCCGATCCGCTTCATCCGCGCACGCCGTCTTCAAAGCTGGCGAGCGCCCATTCGGCGAAAACGCCAAGATTGCCACCCCTGAACAGGAAGGCGCCGACGCCTGCTGCGCGGGCCGCATCGAGATCGGTTTCCTTGTCGCCGATCAGGAAGCTCTGTTCGCGGTTGACGTTGAAGTCCGCCATGGCCTGCAGCAGCATGCCTGGCCCCGGTTTGCGATCGATGCTCGACTTGCGGTAGCGCGCAATCTCTCCGTCTTCATGCCAGGGGGCGTGATAGAAGCGGTCGATATGGGCGCCGGCCTCTTTCAGCTCTTTGGTCATATGGTCGTGCAGCGCCTGCATATCGGCCTCTGTGTAATAGCCGCGCGCGATGCCTGACTGGTTGGTGACAACGAAGACATACCAGCCGCGTCTGTTGAAGTTGGCGATGCAGGTCTTGGCGCCCTCGATCCACTCGAAGTCCTCGATGCGGCTGACATAGCCGCGGTCGACATTGAGGACGCCGTCGCGGTCGAGAAAAAGGGCGGGGCGTCGTTCGGCCATAAGGTTTCCTACGCCAAGCGCAGCGGCGGCACCAGATCAGGGTGCTGCATTCAGCTGCTGGCGCCTTCGTCCTGTCCAAGCTCTGACACGGCCCGCCGGTTCGCGCGCACACCGAGCATGAATGGGATGAGGCAGAGCGCCGTCAGGATTGACGCAAGGAGGAAGGCCGCACCGGGGAAGTAGACCGGCGCATCGGGCGCCGAGAAAGCGTGCAGCGTCTGCGTCATCAGAAGCGGGGCGAAGATGATGGAGAATGCGTTGAGGCTGGCTGTCGCGCCCTGAAGCTCACCCTGCGCGTTACGCGGTGTCAGGCCGGACATGATCTGGTTGATGGACGGGCCGAACACGCCGCCAAGCGCGCTGAGCGGAATGATTGCATAGATCATCCAGCCCTGTACCGCACCTGCAAAAAGCCCGAGCGCGAGCACCATGATGCCGATGCCGCCAAGGGCGGTGCGCACCGGGCCAAACCGCTTGATGGCCGGCCCGATCAGCAGGACCTGCGTGACGGCAGACCCAAGACCGACCGCCGCGAGCGAGAGACCGATCTGCGTTTCGGACCAGTCATAGCGGATGTCGGAATAGAAGTTCCAGGTCGACGGGAAGACGCTGTGGGCGAACTGGAAGATACCAAAGGCGACGATGAACCAGCCAACCTTCGGGATCTTTGAGAAGTGTTTGACGGCCCCGAACGGGTTGGCGCGCTTCACATTGAAAGGGCGGCGGTCCTCTTTGGCCAGCGATTCCGGCAGGACGAAATAGCCATACAGGAAATTGGCGATGGAGAGCGCAGCCGCGCCGAAGAAGGGAAGGCGTGTATCGATCGACCCCAGAAGCCCGCCTATTGCCGGGCCAAGGATGAAGCCAATGCCGAAAGCTGCGCCGATCATGCCGAACGCCTTGCCGCGTTCTTCAGGCTCTGTGACGTCGGCAATGTAGGCGTTCGCGGTCGAGAAGGTGGCCGATGAGATGCCGGTCAGCGCGCGGCCGATAAAGAGAAGCCAGACCGAGTCGGCGAGCCCCATGATGATGAAATCCATGCCCAGCGTGGCGATGGAAACCAGCATGACGGGCCGCCTGCCATACCGGTCCGACAGATTGCCGATTGTGGGCATGGCAACGAAGTTGAGGATGCCATAGGTCGCCATCAGGTAGCCGCCGATAACGATGGTTTCTGAAGCCGGGTTACCCGTCAGCTCTTCGAGCAGGGAAGGCATGACGGGGATGATGATGCCAAAGCCCATCATGTCCATCGCCACACAGACGATCACGAACAGGAAGGCATTCTTCCCATGCTTGCGGGTGGCGGGGGCCTCACTCATGGCGCAAGGCAATGGCCGGGAACGGCGCGGGCGTCAATCATTGATGATGAATGCCCGGGATTGAAGCGCCGCGGCGTCAGCTCAGCTGCGTTGAGACAGCACTTCACCTAGTCGCCAGCCCGGCGAACCGCTTATATGCGAGGGAAGACAGGCAGAAGGAGCTGGACCATGCGCGCAATACTATTGGGGAGTGCAGCCCTTCTGCTTTCTGCAGGCGCGTGGGCGCAGGACGCGGCGGTTTCCTATGACGTGTCCTTCCCGAATGCCGTGCACCATGAGGCGGAAATCGCTGTCACCTTCCGTGAGATCGGCGACGGGCCGCTCACTGTGCGCATGTCGCGTGCTTCGTCGGGGCGGTATGCGCTGCATGAGTTTGCCAAGAATGTTTACGGCCTGAGCGCGGTCGATGCGGACGGGCAGGCGCTGGCTGTATCGCAGGACGATCCCTATTCATGGACAATCGAAGGCCATGGCGGCGAGGCGACGGTGACCTACACCCTCTATGCCGACCGCGCCGACGGCACCTATTCGCAGATTGATCTCACCCATGCGCATCTCAACATGCCCGCTACGCTGCTCTGGGCGGAGGGTATGGAAAACCGGCCCGTCGAGATCAGTTTTGAGCCTGCGTCCCCGGACTGGAAAGCGGCAACGCAGCTCGTTCCCACAGATGCCGCGATGGCGTTCACTGCGCCGGACTTTCAATACCTCATGGATAGCCCGACCGAACTGTCCGATTTTGATCTCCGCGAATGGACGATCGGGGAGGGCGATACTGCCCAGACAATCCGGCTCGCCATCCACCATGACGGCACGCCAGAAGACGCTGATACCTATGCCGAGATGGCGAAGAATGTCGTCGATGAGCAGATCAAGCTCTTCGGAGAGGCGCCGCGTTTTGACTATGGCACCTACACTTTCATCGCCGACTATCTGCCCCATGTTAGCGGCGACGGGATGGAGCATCGCAATTCTACCGTCATCAGCAACACCAAGGGCCTCTATGAGGACGAGTTCGGCCAGCTGAGCACGCTTTCGCATGAGTTCATCCATGCCTGGAATGTCGAACGCCTGCGTCCGGCAGAGCTGGAGCCCTTCGACTTCACGAAGGCTAATCCCACAACCACGCTCTGGTTCGCGGAAGGCTTCACCACCTATTATGCCCCGCTGATGATCCGGCGGGCAGGCGAAGAAGATGTCGATGGGTATCTCAAAACGCTGAGCCGGAACCTCAGCTACGTCGTGAACGGCGCTGGGCGCGAGCTACGCTCGCCCATGGCGATGAGCCTGCGTGCGCCTTTCGTCGATGCAGCGACCGCGATCGACCCCGACAACAACGCAAACACGTTCGTGTCCTACTATCCCTATGGGGCCATGATCGGCCTTGCGCTGGACCTTGAACTTCGTGGCAAGTTTGAGGGCATTTCGCTCGATGATTATATGCGCCGCCTCTGGCAGAAATTCGGAAAGACCGAGACGCCCTACACGCATGAAGACCTGAAGGTCACGCTGGCCGAGGTGACGGGTGATGAGGCCTTCGCGGAAGGCTTCTTCGCGAACTATATCGAAACAGGCGCGTTGCCGGACTATGGCCCGCTCCTTGCGCAGGCGGGGCTTGAGCTTGGGCCTGCCAATCCGGACAAGGCCTGGATCGGCGGTAGCTTTGAGGGCGATGGCCCCGTCGTGAAGATTGCGTCCAACACGGTGCGCGGCACGCCGCTCTATGAGGCCGGGCTGGATCGCGGCGATGAAATCGTCCGGATCGGTCGTTTCGACATCAACTCGACTGGCGACGTGGACACGGCGCTCTCACGCCTTGAGCCGGGCGACACTGTCGAGGTCGCTTATGTTTCGCGCAGCGGTGAGGGCAATGTCTCGGTCACCCTCGTTGAAGACCCCGCGCTCAAGGTCACCCGCAAGGAAGCTGGTGACGACGAGCTGTCGGCAGCAGAGAAACGCTTCCGCGAAGACTGGCTGGGCGTCGAAGAGACCGAGGACGCAGGCTGATCAGTTCGGTGATCTGCGGCGGGCAAAGCTCGCAAGCGCGACGCCGCCAAGGATGAGGCCGGTGGCGATCACAAAGCGCAAGGTCAGCGGCTCGCTCAGGAAGACCATGCCGCCTAGGGCGGCGATGGCAGGTACGGTCAGTTGCGCGATCGCAGCAAGGCTGGCGCTAAGATCGCGCAGCGCGGCGTACCAGATTGCGTAGCCAAGCGCCGATGTGATTGCGCCAGATGCGAGGGCGTAAACGACGCCTTCGATGCTTGGGAAGGCTTCGCCGCTGAGAAGCAGTGCAGGTCCTGCAATCACAATGGCCAGCACGCAAGCGCGTGCGAAATTTCCGGCCGTCATGACGGTCGGTTGGCTCGCACCGCGGCCGCGTAACGAGTAGATGCCCCAGCCAATACCTGCCGCGCCCATGAGCAGCGCGCCGATCAGGGGCGGGGCCTCAAGGCCGGGCAGGAGCAGCCAGACAAGCCCCCCAAGTGCCAGCGCCAGTCCTGCCCACCGCGCGGCCGCCAGCCGTTCGCCTTGCAGGATGCCCCAGCCGATCATGGTGATCTGGACGATGGCAAAGAGGATGAGCGCGCCCGTCCCCGTCGCAAGGGTAAGATAGGCGAGCGAGAACGCCGCTGCATAAAGAAGGAGTGCGGCCCCTGATGCCCAGCTGCCAGACCCTATCGCGCGCTTGGGCGAGACGATCAGCGCCAGTACGACCGCGCCTGAGAGAAGGCGGATCAGCGTAAAACTCCACGGGCCTGCCTCGCCGGTCGCCATGGCAAGGCGCGCCAGCACGGAGTTCGCGGCAAACGCCGTCATGGCGAGTGCCGTCACAAGAAAGAGGCGGAGCGGAAAGGCCATCACGCGCCCCGATGCCTGAAACCGGGACGCGTGACCAGAGCGTTCAGCAAGGAAGGCCTCTATTCGGCGTGATCCCCCATCAGTTGTTCTTCGAGGAATTCAGCCTGGCGGCGGAAATAGAAGAGCTGGTTCTTCAGCTTGCGCCAGCCATGGCCCTCATCCGGGATGCGGACATAGGGCGTCTCTATCCCATTCTCGCGCAGCGTTTTCACCATGATCTCTGTCTCGTAGATGTCGATGCGCGGGTCCTGAACGCCGTGCGAATAGAGGACCGGCACCTTGATCTGGTCAGCGAGGGTGACGGGCGAGTTCTCGGTGTAATAGTCGACCCATTCCTGCTCGCGGATATCGCCATACTCGATCCGGTCGGACGCCTTGAGGCCGGGCGAGGCGACCTGAAGCGCGGTCACCCAGTTGCCGACGCCGAACAGCGACGCGCCCGCGTCGAAAGCATCGGGATAAAGCGCCAGAACAGCGTTCACCATATAGCCGCCATAGGAGCCACCTACGACAGCCGCACGGCTCGTATCGACGCGGCCGTCTTCTTCCAGCGCGGCCAGCATGTCGATCAGGTCGCGCACGCTGTCGCGGCGCTTCTTCTGGTCATCCAGCGTGACATAAGTCCGCCCGAAACCGGTGGAGCCGCGCACGTTGGGTTCAAAGACGGCAAGGCCGCGGTCGAGATGATATTGCACGACCGGGTCAAAGCTTGCGACCGACTGGCCGGTCGGCCCGCCATGCACGAAGAAGATCACCGGCGGTGGCCCATCCTCAGTGCGGGAGGTTTCGTCCGGCAGATAGAGGAGACCCTGAAGCTCTACCCCGTCACGCGCCATCATGCGCACGCTTTCGGGGCGGATAAGGCGGTCCGGGTCGAGGCCTGCATAATTGGAGGCGAAGACCTGGGTATGGTCACCGGTTTCAAGGTCCATCACATAGACATCGCCCGGCGTGCGCCAGCCGTTGACGTGGATCAAGAGCTTGGTCCCCGTCAACGTACAGCTCGTCTGGTACTGGCCTTCTGGCAGGAAGCTGGTGTCGAGGCCGGCGTCTTCGCCATCCCGGTCAATGTGCAGCGTATCGAAACCATCGACGTTTTCGGTGTAGACCATGTAGGCCCCGGCTTCGCCGCAAAGTTCGATCCCGCCAAGATCATAGTCGGCCTCCTTCACTACGCTCATCTCGCCCGACGCGACGTCATAGCGGGTGATGGCTGAAAACTCCCGGTCCTCATTGGATGCGAAATAGAAGCCCGACGAGCCCGACGAGTCCGGCAGCCAGGCGAAACCGCCATTCGTATGATTGGCGCGCGGATTAGGTTTCGCGAGCGTCGTGATCTCACGGCTTTCAATGTCGAGCAGGTAGAGATTGTCGGAATCCTCGCCCACCGTTTCGCTGACGATCAGCTTTGTGCCATCGGGAGAGATGTCATGCGCGAAAAAGCCGAACGTGCCTTCATAGAGGCGCGTCGTCTCTCCGGTCGAGAGGTTCGCCGTATAGATGTCGAAGTCCTGCCTATTGCGCTCGGTTGAGGCGAAAGCGATTGTCTCGCCGTCGGCGCCGAAATCACCAAAGGAGCGGAAGCCACCTTCGACAGCCGCCAGAACCAGCGCTTCGGACGAGCCGTCTGCAGCGATGCGGTAGTAGGACTCCTGCTCATTGCCATCATTGTCGGCGCCATAGATCAGCGTTTCGCTGTCCGGCGACCACGAGAAGAAAGTGATGCCATTGCCGAAGGTCAGCTGCTGTGGCTGTCCGCCGCTGACAGGCAGGCTCCAGAGCTGCGGCTCGCCCGTCACGTCCCAGCGAAAGGCGAGCATTTCGCCATCCGGAGAAATCGACACGCTGCCCGCGCCGCTGGCGAGCAGATAGCGCGCAATATTGGCCGGGTCCTGTCCTGACAGGCCGACATTCACCGATTCATCCTCAGGCGTCATCGCCTCGAGGGACATGTCCGGGCCAGACTGGCCCCCATAGGAGGCTTCCGAAGCCGGGCTTTCTGATCCCGCCTCGGCGTCCTGCGCAAAAGCGGGGGCAGCCAGCATGGTTGAGCCAAGAAGGGCGATCAGCGCGTTTTTCATGTCCATTCCTCCGGTCGACTGCACTTTGGGTGCGCCTGCCATGCGGCGCTGTCAACCGAGAGGGAAGCTGTATGCCGGAGATGCGCATGCCTGCATCAATCGCGGGCGCGGGAGGCCAATAAAGGCCTTAACAGAGAGGCCGGGATGCCTGATAGTCGCCTCAGGTTTTGCAAGAAGAGGAGCCATCATGGCTGCGCTTTTCGTCCTGATCGGCGTTCTGGTCCTGCTCGTTGTGACCGCGATCATCCTCTACAACAATCTGGTGGCCAAGCGTCAGATGGTGAACAATGGCTGGGCTGACATCGACGTCCAGCTCAAGCGCCGCGCTGACCTGATCCCGTCCCTCGTCGCCACTGTTCGCGGCTACGCCAGCCATGAGCGCCAGCTGTTCGAAGAGGTAGTTGAAAAGCGCAATCAGGCCCGCGCCGCAGGCGATGATGCTGCCGCGCGCGGGGCCGCAGAGAGCGCGCTCTCTCGTCCGATCGGAAAGTTGATCGCGCTTGGTGAGGGCTATCCCGAACTGAAAGCCAGCGCCAATTTCAAGGATCTGCAGGACGACCTGTCCGACACTGAAAACAAGATCGAAATGGCCCGCCGCTTCTACAATGGGGCCGTGCGTGAGTTGAACACCGCGGTCGAGACCTTCCCCGGTAGTCTCATCGCAGGCCCGTTCGGTTTCCATCAGGCCGCCTATTTCGAGATCGAGACCGCAGACAGGGCCCTGCCGGAGGTCGATTTCGGAGGCAAATCGTGATGATCCGCGTCCTCGCTCTCCTCTGCCTGCTCGTCGCGGCGGTTTTTCCGGCAGCCGCTGAAGAGGTCATCAACCGTTTCGATGTGGACATCGATGTCCAGCAGAATGGCGACATCATCGTCACCGAAACGATCAATATCACAGCCGAGGGCGATCAGATCCAGCGCGGCATCTTCCGCGAACTCCCACGCTATTTTGAGAACAATGGCGACCGGCTCCGCTACGATTATGACATCCTGTCGGTCGAGCGCGGCGGTGATGATGAGCCTTACGAGACGTCGACCGAGGGCAATGCCTATCGCATCCGCATCGGGGACCCGGACCGGCGCCTCAGCGTGGGCGAACACGTCTATGAGATCAGCTACCGCGTCAAAAACCAGGTTCGCTATTTCGACGATTATGATGAGCTCTACTGGAACGTCACGGGCAGCTATTGGGAATTCCCGATCCGCGAAGCCAGCGCGCGCATCTCGCTTCCTGAAGGCGGCAGCTATGTCGCGCAATCTGGCTATACCGGCGCGCAGGGTGGTGACGGCAGCGCCTACCGGTTCGAGCGCATGCGCAGTGACTATGTGTTCGAGACGACCGCGCCGCTGGCCCGGCGCGAAGGGCTCACTGTGTCGCTCAGCATTGAAAAGGGCGTCATCGATCCGCCATCTGCAGGCGACAAGCGCGCGCTCTGGTGGCAGCGGCATGGCTCACTCGCTGTCCTGCTCGCTTCGCTCATCGGGGTTTTCATATTCCTTTACCGCTCCTGGAACCGCGTCGGGCGTGATCCGGCGCGCGGGCCTGTCTTCGCGCTTTATGAGCCGCCTGCAGGATATTCACCCGCCGCCTGTCACCATATCTATCATCGCGGCTTCAACGATCATGACGCGCTGATTTCGACGCTGGTGAACCTCGGCATCAAGGGCAGGCTCGACATCGATGCCGAGGACAAGAAGAACACCGTGCTTACACCCAAGCCGGCCTCTGCGGCGCCGCGCCTGCCTGCCGAGGAATGGACGCTGTACCGTAAGCTTTTCGCAGGTAGCGAACCTGTCACGCTCGGCAAGAGCTATGACAAGGACTTCACCGCCGCCTATCAGGCCTTCCGCAAGAAGGTGTCAGACAAATTCGGCTCCGACTATTTTCGCTGGAATCTCAGCTATACGTTCGTCGCGATTGCGCTGTCTGCGGTCGCCATCATCTTTGCCATCGTTCACGCCACCAACTGGAATAACTGGCTGACGGGCCTAGTCATCGTCATCGCGGCGATGAACGGGCTTTTCATGTATCTGATGCCTGCCGCCACCCAGAAAGGCGAGGATGTCCGCACCAAGATCAAGGGCTTCAGGCTCTACATGGAGACGGCCGAGAAGCTGCAGCTTAACGCGGCCGAAGTTGGCGGCGACCGTCCGCCGCCGATGACGAAGGACCGGTACGAAACCTTCCTGCCCTATGCCATCGCGCTCGGCGTGGAAAAGCCCTGGACCAAGCATTTTGAGTCCGTCCTGCCTCAGGAAGCAGCCGATTATAATCCCGGCTGGAGCGCAGCCCATATGGGGCGCGGCTCTGTCGCCAGCCTGAACAAGGCGGTCACGGCGAACGTCGCCGCGGCCGTCGCGGCTTCCATGCCGCAAAGCTCATCCTCATCCGGCTCCGGGGGCGGAGGCTTCTCCGGCGGCGGTGGCGGCGGCGGCGGCGGTGGCGGCTGGTAAGCTAGAACTTGCCGTGCCGGCCTGTTCCTGTCGTGAAGCGCGCCGCGCCAGCTTGCGTCTCGCCTGAACGTATCACGTCCATCCCGCCTTTGATCTCTTCGCGCAGGGCGGTTTCTTTATTCAGGCTCCACTGGTTTAGCAGGGAGGCCCGATCTGCGCGCATGCAGGCCTGAGGGAAGGCCGCGATTTCGCGGGCAAGCTGCAGTGCGGCATCGAGTGCACCGCCAGCTTCAGCGTGGCGGTTGGCGAGACCGATGGTGAGCGCTTCGCCGACACCGACCTCGCGCCCCGTCAGCACCATGTCCATCGCCCGTGATTGACCAATCAGCCGTGGCAGCCGAACGGTGCCGCCATCAATCAGCGGCACGCCAAAGCGGCGACAGAATACGCCAAAGCGCGCAGTTTCACTGGCGACCCGCATGTCGCACCAGAGCGCGAGCTCCAGCCCGCCAGCGACGGCATAGCCTTCGACGGCGGCGATGACGGGTTTGGAGAGGGCAAGGCGTGTTGGCCCCATCGGGCCAAGGTCGCCGTCCAGCTTCGTGATATTGCCGCGTCCTTCGGACACGGCTTTGAGGTCTGCACCCGCGCAGAAGTTTCCCTCCGCCCCTGTCAGGATCGCAACCGACAGGCTGTCATCCGCGTCGAACGCCTTGAAGGCTTCATAGAGCGCCTGCGCGGCCTCCCGGTCTACGGCGTTGCGCGCCGCAGGCCGGTTGATGGTGACGATGAGGATGTTGTCATCCGTCTGCGTCAGGACAGGTGCGGCCTCGCTCATTGCCTTCAGCCCGGTTCGTTCGCTTTCAGGAAAGGAACGATCTTCTCCAGCAGCGGCTGGACCATCGCGTTGGGCATGTCATGACCCCACTTGTCGATGATTTCGAGCTTTGCGCCCGGCACGCGCTTGGCGATGTCCTCGCCGCAAGCTGGCAGGATGAGCGGGTCGATGGCTCCGTGCAGGACAAGCGTCGGCACGCTGATCGTGGACAGGCGCTCATGCCAGCGCGGCTGGGCAAGGATGGCGGCATACTGCCGGGCCACACCCATGGGCCGGTCCGAGCGGTTGAAGCTCGCGCGGGCGCTCTCTGCCGTTTCCTCATCGCTGTTGCGGACACCGTCGGCCGACCCGATGACACGGCGTGATGCGACAGAGATTTCGGCCACCGCATCGGCGGTGCGCATTTCCGGCTGGGCCGTAAGGGCTTTCTGGGCCTCCGGGGTTGAGCGCGGCAGGGAGGGTTCGCCAGACGTTGTCATCACAGGGATGAGCGTGCGCACTTTCTCAGGGTGATTGAGCGCGATCAGCTGCACGATCATGCCGCCCATGGAATTGCCCATGACGTCGGCCTTGTCCGCGCCCAGCGCCGTGATCAGCGCGGCCGCATCGGCGGCCATGTCGTCGAGAAGGTAAGGCACCTCCTTGGACATGTCCTTGCCCTCGGAAAGCCCCTTTATGATGTCGCCCGGGGCAGGGGGGATCTCATTGGTGAACTCGGTCGACAGGCCAATGTCGCGATTATCGAAGATGACGACGCGGCGCCCTGCGGCGGCCAGCCCTTCAAGATAGCTCTCCGGCCAGGGAATCATCTGCGTGGAAAAGCCTGAGACAAGCAGCAGCATCGGATCATCCGGGTTGCCGATCTCGCGGTATTCGATCTCGATGCCATTGGCCTTGATACGTGGCATGGGCGCGTCTCCTCACTGTTTTAGTTTTCCGGGATTTAGAAGGGTTGCCGCGGCGGCTGTAAAGGCGTTGCGCACGCCGATGGTCCGGCTCCGCTCACCATGCGGTCTTCTGAGAAGATACAAAAAGCCCGCATGGTGAGTGAAGTCGAACCACGCGGGCTGTTTAGTTTTACACCAGTAGGAATGTGCCTATCGGCTGAGTTCCTTCATCGCGTCTTCGAGGCCCTGTAGGGTCATCTCGAACATGCGGCCGGGGCCGATCAGCTCGTTAATCAGCTTGATGGAGCCGGTATAGTCCCATGCGCCGGCCTTGACCGGGTTGAGCCAGACGAAGTTCGGGAACTGCTCCACGAAACGCTGGATCCAGAGGCCGCCGGCCTCCTCGTTCCAGTGCTCGACCGAGCCGCCTGCATAGGTGATCTCATAGGGGCTCATCGTGGCGTCGCCGACGACGATGACCTTATAGTCAGATGGATATTTATGGAGCACGTCCCAGGTCGGGATGCGCTCATTCATCCGGCGGCGATTGTCCTTCCAGAGGCCCTCATAGATGCAGTTGTGGAAGTAGTAGTATTCGAGGTTCTTGATCTCTGAGCGGGCCGCAGAGAACAGCTCTTCCATCACGCGGACGTGCGGGTCCATGGAGCCGCCGACATCCATCAGCAGCAGGACTGAGACCGTGTTGCGCTTTTCGGGGCGCATCTCGATGTCGAGATAGCCCTGCTTGGCCGTCTTGCGGATCGTATTGTCGAGGTCGAGCTCTTCATTGGCACCATCGCGCGCCCATTTGCGCAGGCGCTTCATCGCAACCTTGATGTTGCGCGTGCCGATCTCGACGCTGTCGTCGTAATTCTTGAATTCGCGCTTGTCCCAGACCTTTACGGCGCGGCGGTGACGGGACTTTTCCTGTCCAATGCGCACACCTTCCGGGTTGTAGCCATTGGCCCCGAATGGCGACGTGCCACCCGTACCGATCCACTTATTGCCGCCTTCATGGCGCTTCTTCTGCTCTTCGAGGCGCTCTTTGAGCGTCTCCATGAGCTTTTCGAAGCCGCCCATGGCCTCGATCTCGTCCATCTCCTCCTTGGTGAGGAATTTCTCCGACATCTTGCGCAGCCACTCTTCAGGCAGGTCCTGCACGTCGACAGCGTCCTGCATCGTGTCGAGGCCCTTGAAGACGTGGGAGAAGACGCGGTCGAACTTGTCGAGATTGCGCTCATCCTTCACGAGCGCGGCGCGCGAGAGATAGTAGAAGTCCTCGACCTCCATCTCGATCACGTCATTGTCCATTGCCTCGAGCAGGAGAAGATACTCCTTCAGCGTGACGGGGATCTTGGCGGAACGAAGCTCATTGAAGAAGTTGAGGAACATGGGCGGTTATCTCTCCAGTCTCTTCTAAACACATTAGCGCGCGCCAGCCCTCTGTCCAAGGGCTGACGCGGCGCAACTGGAAGATAGCCGGACGATTACCAGCGAAGATCGGCGCGGATTTCCGCAACAGCGTCATGATCATGCGCTGCATACCAGCTGATGTCGGCGCCATTTTCGAGCGCCAGCATGGTGGTGCGGTTCTGCTCGGCTTCCGCGCTGTCATGGTCGAACTCGCGGAACTTCACATGCTCATCGGCCTGATCGTGCATCTCTTCGAGCATAGCGCTTTCAAGCGGCAGGTAGAGCGTGCCGAGCTGGCCGGCTTTCGCGGCATCCTGCAGGTCCGGCAGGCTCTTGCCTTCCGGCAGTTCGCCATCAACGGCAGGCTCTTCGGCAAAGGCCTTGATGATGTGCTGGTCCACATTTTCAGTACCGCCTGCGTGATGTTGGACGATATCGAACCGGCCGGCTTCCATCACCTTGGCGAAATGCCCGACAGTGCCTTCGTCGCCGATCAGGTGCAGCGTCTTGGTCTGCGGTGGCAGCGCCTCATCGGCCGCATTGGCAATTTCCTCATAGAAGGCGCGGTCCGTCTTGTCGCGCTCTTCGTCCTGTCCGGTGCCGAGGGCGTGATAGACAGAGCGGCCATCACTGCTGCGGGCAGAACCGCGTGAGCCGGAATGGAAGAACACATCATCCTGCACATGGCGGCGTGCTTCGACGGAGCGATACTTCGGCGCGTCGAGACGGTCGGTCATGTCTTTCACATTGCCGCCCTGATAGAGATAGAGCTTCGGCTCACTCTTCGTCACGAACAGAACCCAATGGGTCTTGCGACTCTGATAGTCGGCGAGAAGCGGCAGGATGAACGGATGTTCGCCCGTTGTGATCGAGGCGACCGGCCGCGCATTGAGATGCGCCATGCGCTGATTGTCCTTGTCCTCGAAAAGCGCAATGCCGTTGGCGCGGAAGTCGGCGAGCTCAAAGCTCTCAAGCCGCTCCTTAATGAAGGCCGCGTCCGGCGCGTGCTTTTCGACGGCGTCGATGACATTCTTGCGCAGGATACGCCATTTCTCGCCACCAACTTCCACGGAAGGGCGCGGGACGTAAACGCTTGTCGTCTTGTCGGAAAAGCCGGCGAATGCTTGCCTGAAAGTGTCGAGGGATGTCTGTTCTGACATGTTCTTCTCCTTGCTTGTCTATTGTAAAACCAACGGACTTGCGAAGGGGGCGTTCCCGCTAACCGTCTGTATTTGCTGACTGCGGCCACGTATCGGGAACAGGGCTTTCTGTGCCCGCTGAATAGGACGTGCCGCCGCGCACAAGAAAGCGGGGCGCCTGGCGGCCGCCCATCAGCTCATCATAGAGCAGGTTGCCCGAGCCGAGATTCAGACCGCCGCCCGGCAAGTCGATAAATCCTGTCTCGGCTGCATCCGCCAGTGTCGCCACGACTGAATTGGAATTCTGGAACAGGAAGTTGTAGTTCAGCCGCGCCTCATCGATCGCGCGGGCGAGCACGGCGACTTTCAGCCAGCGCTGATGTCCAAAGTCCCTGGCAATGATGCCGACGCGCTGCGTGCCGCGCGGCTGCCGTAAGGGCGAGTGCGGGCTTTCGCCCCAGCCCATCGGCCCGAGCACGCGCAGCTCTCCATCTTCCGGGTAGGCGGTGATGATTTCGGGGCGCCTGCCAGCGTCTGCCACATGGACCAGATGCGAATGTTCACCGACGCTGGCGACATCAAACTCGATCTTCACCAGCACGTTTTCGCCAAAGACCAGCTGGAACGCTTCGCCGCCGCGCTCGGCCAGCAGGCGGAAGTCTTCGGCGCAGATGCCGTCGCGGTGGACACGCGCTCGCAGCTGCGAAATCAGCGGGTCGCTCTCCGGCAGGCCGTCCGGCCAGATGTCGTCAGGTGTCAGCAAGCATTGAGTCACTTTCATCAAACGCGCAGGCCCGCCGTGAGGTTTCCGCTTCACCGTGCGGTCGGAACGCGAGCAAGGCCTGCCGCATTAGGTCTGGCAACAGGCTGGAGGAGGCATTCCTGACATGAAGCATCTCGCGGTGGTCCTGACGACCGGGCTCGTTATCCTTATCGGCATTGGCGCGCGCTTTGCCATCGGCAATGTTTACAGCGAGGCAGAAGCGACAAATCTCATTCAGGCGCTGACCCAGACGGGCCTCTATCTTGGCTCTGCCATCGCGGGCGCCTCGGCCACCACGCTGGCCCTCATGTTGACGCTTCTCGGGCTGACCAATCAGACGAAGACCGATTTCGATGATGACGTATATCGAAGTATTTCGCAGGTCGCCTGGCTCTCAACCATCAGTCTTGTCGGGGCTGTCATCCTGCTCCTCATGCTGGTGCTGCCGGTGGGAGAATTCGATCAGATGCCGGATGGCTGGTACCGTCTGATGTATGAGGTGATCTTCGCGCTCACAGTCATGGTATGCGCGCTACTCACCGCCACGGTCGTCAGGCTTTTCATGACTATCCGTCATGTCATCAGTCAGGTGACGCCAGGCGAAACAGTCTAGAATTTTAAATATTTTATCGTCTGCTTGAGCCTGCAATAGAAAACGTGTAGCCAAGATAAAGCTATGCCTGATTTTACGTGATTGCTTGGAACTAGATCCACCTCAGCGCTTTGATTGTATTCGAATAACAGAGAAACGAAGCAACTTCCTCCATGAAATTTAAACCGAGTAGTGTGTTCGTCAGCCACGCCGGACTGCCCAGTGGTCTTGAGTCCCGCCAAGACTGGAATGACTTCATCGACGATATCGAAAATGAGATTGAGGCGCTCGACGCAGCCTGGGCCAGTTTCCGGGAAGATCAGCAGCCGACAGACTCTGATCAGCTGAAATACGAAACCACCCGGGACCGTCTTGAGGAATTTCGTGAGCAGGCCTTGACCAAATGGCGCTCATTGCGGGGCAATAAGCCCGGCCTTGCCTGCTGATTTTCGTGGAAGAAATGGCACACCCGAGAGGATTCGAACCTCTGACCCCCAGATTCGTAGTCTGGTGCTCTATCCAGCTGAGCTACGGGTGCTCCGTTGAGAGGGCGGACACATAGCGGCGCCGCGCGCACGATGCAAGCGCTTATGCTGCAGTCTACTGATCTGCCTCATATACACCCCGTGCAATCGCCCTTGCGAGCGTGGAAGCGGCAAGCTCTCCGATGCGCGTCAGGGAAATGGGTGAGGGCTCTTCCAGAGGGATCTTGCCGGTCGACAGAACGAACAGCGCATCCCCATCGAAAGGTGCGAAAACCGGTCTGATCGCGCGGGAGAAACCCGAAAGCGCCATCTGGGCGACGCGGTGCGCCTGCGCCGGGCTAAGCGCTGCATCGGTCGCGATACACGCAATCGTCGTGTTCTGGCCGGGCTGAGGGTTCATCTTTGCATCGCCCCATTCTTCGGGGTCAGGATTATAGCCCTCGCCCGGGCGATGATTGCCAAACTCACCATTCTGCTCATACGGCCAGGCCCAGAAGCAGGTTGTCCCCGGCATAAAGACCGAGCCGAAGCAGTTCACCCCCGCAAGGGCGCCGATCGTGATCCCGTCAGCCGTGCGAAGCGAGGCAGAGCCAAGCCCGCCTGCGTGCGCACCAGCATTTGCACCAAGCCCGCAACCAACATTGCCGAGCGGGAAGGACTTCGCCCGGTTCTCAAACGCTTCTTCACCAAGCAGGCGATAGGGCGGCTGTTCGCCCCAGCCCTTGTCGCCGCCATTGGCAAGGTCATAGAGAATGGCCGCTGGAACGATTGGCGTTTTTGGCACGCCCGGAAGGTCCTTCAGGCCATAGCCGCGCCCCATCGCGCCGAGTTTCGCTGACACACCATCTGCGGCAGCGAGACCATAGGCACTGCCGCCCGACAGCACGACGGCATCGACCTGCTCAACCATCGTGTCGGCACGCAGAAGATCCGTCTCGCGTGTGCCGGGTCCACCTCCGGCGACCGCGCAGGCGGCCGTTGCGGGCTCATCCGCGACAATGACGGTCGTACCGGTCAGCACGTCCCGGTTTTCCGCATTGCCGACCTCGATTCCTGGAACGTCGGTGATGAGATTTTTTGGGCCGGGCCGGGACATATCGAGCTGCTCCACATTTTCGCCCGTCCCGGGCTGGGACAGGAGTTCGCGTCAACCTGACCCCTAAAGCTGGCAGCCCCCTGACACAACACGCCAGCCGCCCCGCCTCTCCGGCATGAAACCTGCTTGCAGTCAGGCAAGCCGGGCACAAAAGCTTCATTTGCGCCCACCGCCCCAATGGGTAAGGTCTTAACGTGTCAGGGGAGCAGGACATGAAACTCAAAATTGCCATCGCAGTCTCAGCCATCGCAGCAGGCGGCCTTTCGGCAGCCGCACAAGAGGCGCAGACCTATTCGACGGAAGTCCCGAACCTCAGCCAGTGCATTGAGCGCGCAGGCGCCGATGGTGAGGCGACGCAGGAAGAGCTTGATGACTGCATCAGCGCCAATCTTGGCGAAGTGCGCGCGGCAATGCCTCAAGTGCCTATGGATAATGCGGGTGAAACGCCCTATCGCATGGAAAACACCATGACCGGTGAAACCGCTGAAGGGGACACCGAAGAGGAGTCCTGATGAAACCTTCCACCTTGCTCTGTCCAGCGCTCGCTCTGGTCGCGCTTGCTGCGTGTCAGCCACAATCTGAAACCAGCGTCCCCGACCGACCGACACTAGAAGAAACAGAGCAAGCGCCTGCGCCCAGGATCTGGGACAAGGGCGCCATGGTGGCGGCGGCAGATCCCCGCGCCGTAGAAGCGGGCCTCAAAATCCTGCGTGAAGGCGGCACCGCGATCGATGCCGCCATCGCCGTTCACACGGTCCTCGGCCTGGTTGAGCCGCAGAGCTCCGGCATCGGCGGCGGGGCCTTCATGGTCTATTACGACTATGAGGACGATGCGCTGACCGTATTCGATGGGCGCGAGACGGCGCCTCAGGCCGCAGACGAAAACCTGTTCGTGGTCGACGGCGAAGTCCTCGACTATGTCACGGCATGGCAATCGGGCCGCTCGGCAGGCGTGCCCGGCATGATCGCGCTCTACAAGGCTGCACATGAGGCAGAAGGCGAAGCCGAATGGGCTTCGCTCTTCCAGCCTGCCATTGATCTTGCCCGCGATGGTTTCGAAGTTTCTCCGCGCCTTGCCGGTCTTCTCGCGAATGACCGTCTTCGCGGTGCCATGCGCCTCGATGAGGACGAAAATGCAAGCGTCTACTTCTTCCCGGAAGGTGAGCCGCTGACTGTCGGCACGGTGCGGGACAATCCTGCCTATGCCGACCTCCTCCAGTCTGTCGCCGAAAACGGACCGTCCGCCTTCTACGAAGGCGAGAATGCGCAGGCCATTGTCGATGTGCTCTCGCAGGAACCGCTGCCCAGCACGATGACGCTAGATGATATCTCCTCCTACGAAGTGAAGCTGCGCCCGGCCGTATGCGGCGACCATGAAACAATGCGCATCTGCTCTGCGCCGCCGCCAAGCTCCGGCGCGGTCACCCAGAACATGATCTGGGGTCTTTACGAGCGCATGACCGAGGGCAGCGGCCCCGGCTATAGCGATGAGAAGCTCGCTGCATGGGTCGATGCCCAGCGCATCGCCTATGCTGACCGCGATCATTATGTCGCCGATGCCGACTACGTTCAGGTGCCGACCTCTGACCTGATCGATCCGCGCTATTTCGACGCGCGCGTCGGCGATGTCTATGCGCCAGACGCAAACCCGCAGCCCGGTGACCCGGGTGAGGTTCTCGGCCGCGGTTCGATGATCGGCATGTGGGGCAGGGACCTCACCGATGAAACGCCAGGCACGACCCACATTTCCATCATTGATGGTCAGGGCAACGCCGTCTCCATGACGGCGACGGTCGAGTCCGCCTTCGGCAATTCGCGCATGGTGAACGGCTATCTGCTCAACAATGAGCTGACCGACTTCTCGCGCCAGCCGACGATCAACAGCCTGCCAGTGGCCAATGCACCGGCGGGTGGGAAACGCCCGCGCTCGTCCATGTCCCCGACCATGGTGTTCGATCAGGACGGCGACCTCTTCATGGTCACTGGGTCTCCGGGCGGCAATTCCATCGTGGCCTATGTCTCCAAGACGATTGTCGGCGTGCTCGACTGGGGTCTCTCCGCGCAGGAAGCAATCAATCTTCCGAACGTGATCGCCCGCGGCCCATCTGTCGGCGTCGAGATTGATGTGGAGCGCGGTCAGGACTGGGCCGATGCGCTGTCGGCTGCAGGTTACCCTGTTGAAGAGCGGACTGGCGAGAATTCAGGTCTTCACGTCATTATCGTGCGCGGCGACGGGCTTGATGGCGGGGCAGACCCCCGCCGCGAAGGCGTCGCCCTGACGCTCGACTAGCCTATTTGGCAGGCGGCGCAGCGGGAAGGGTCAGCCTGAACCGCGTGCCCGCCTCGCTGGTCTCTACCAGCGAAAGCTCCCCGCCCATGGCGCGGGCAAGGTCACGCGACAGCGACAGGCCAAGCCCCGTCCCATCCCGCCTCGATGAAGCGGCGAAAGGCTTGAAGAGGTTCTCCTGCGCCCGCTTTGGCAGGCCCGGGCCAGTATCTGCAAAATCGATGCGGGTCGGGTCGCCGGACACGGTGATCGTCCCGCCAGCCTCTCCCATGGCTTCCACCGCATTGCGGATCAGGTTCGCCGCGATCCGGTAGAGATGATCCGGGTCGCAATAGCCGGTGAGGCCGGGGTCGATCTCATTGGCGAAGCGGACCTGACCGGTATCGCCAATCCCTTCCATGGCCGCCTCGCTCACCGTTTCGGCCAGCCTCACCATCTGCAGACGCGCCACTGGCGTGGATGAGCGTCCATAGCGCAGCGTGTCGCTTGCAAGGCCGATAGCCCGCTCCAGCGCGCGTTCGAGCCGCGGGACGGCGCGCTGTACGCGTGGGTCATCAGACGTCGAGAGGGCATCAGATGCAAGCTGCGCGGTGGCGAGCGTGTTTCTGAGGTCGTGATTGATCTTGGCGACCGCCTCGCCAAGCTGAGCCAGCCGCTCGCGCTGGCGGAAGCTGTCGGAAACGGCCTCTTCCATGTCGGCCAGGGCATTCTGCGCGCGGCCAATCTCATCGCGCCGCGAAGTCGGCCCCAGCCGCCGCGTCCAGCTGCCCGGATCCTGCCTGAACTGGATGACGGCCTGCGTCACCCGCTGGATGGGCCGCACGACAAGCGCGATCAGGAGGAAATAGATCAGCATCGCCGCCGTGATCGAGACGATGAGCGACACGATCAGGATCCGCGCGGCATAGGCGGTTAGCCCTCGCTTCAGCGGCGCTTCTGGTAGGATGACTTCCAGCACGCGCCCCTCGCCAGAGCCCATGCCGCGAATGACCAGCATCCGTCCGTCCTCTGCCAGCAGGGTCTCCAGCGTCTCGCCAATCTCGCCGAAATAGCTCTCCGACATCATGTCGATCTCTTTCATCGGCCCTTCGAGCGGCATGGCGGGCGGCAGGATCTGCTCGCGCATATCGTCGCTGAGCTCAGCCACGGCCAGCACTTCGGCGCGCATAAGCAAGTCGTTGGATAGCTCTTCGGACACCATGCGGCTTGGCGCGGCCTCGAGTGAGAGGGCCGCAATACGTGCCGCCTGCACGCGCTCATTCAGCCAGCTTTCGCGATAATTGGCGGCGCTCGGCAGGAAAATGATGAATTCGATCAGCAGGATCACGCCGATCGTAACGAGGAATAGCCGCACGCTCAGGCTGTCGAACAGCCCGCGTCGGTTGGTCGTATTCGCTTCAGGCTCACGCAACGGCACGCAGCGGCAATTAAGCTAGGCGATGCGTTGAAGCAAGCTGACAAGAAGGCGCGCGGGCCGGCCGAACACGGCGCCAGAGAAATGCGCGCTCGCCGCCCGCTTCACGACTTCGGTCCGCGTCGGGTAGGGCGAGATGAAATTGGTGAGCGATGTCAGCTTCATTCCGTTCGACATGGCATAGCCGACCAGCTGGATGATATCGCCCGCGCCCTCGCCCACAATCGACGCGCCGACCAGCTTGCCTTTGTGGATGACGAGCTTGCATTCGCCCTTGGTCTTGCCCTCGGCAATGGCGCGGTCATTCTCCTCGAAGGCAAAGACGGACGTCTCGACCTTGTCGCCAAACTGCTTCCGCGCCGTCGCTTCGGTGAGGCCGACCTGCGCAACCTCCGGCGAGGTGTACGTCACCGCTGGCAGTGGCAGGCTGTCGGCGCGCGAGCCCTGCTTGAAGAAAGCCCGGCGCACCAGCACAGACGCATGCCAACCGGCAAGGTGGGTGAACTGACCCATCCCCGCGACATCGCCTAGCGCCCAGACCCGCTTGTTGGAGATCGAGCGCAGCTTCTGGCTGACCTTGATGCCGCGCTTGTCGTATTCGACGTCGCCGACTTCAAGATCGAGCCCATCCAGCACCGGCTGGCGGCCAGCCGCAACGAGGAGGTGGCTGCCGCGCACGATCTTCTTGCCGTCCGGACCTTCAGCTTCCAGCACGATCGTGCCGTCGCTTTCACTGACGCTGGCGGCCTCATAGCCCTCCAGCAGCGTCACACCCTCATCGCGGAGAGTGTCAGCAGCGACCCTGGCATGGTCCTCATCAGACGAGGCGAGCACGCGGCCCATCTCGACAACCGTGACCTCAGAGCCGAGGCGGCGGAAAGCCTGCGCCATTTCCATCCCGATCGGCCCGCCGCCAAGGATGATCAGGTGAAGCGGCAGCTTGTCGATATCGAAAATGGTCTCATTGGTAAGATAGTTGACCGTCGCAAGGCCCGGCACGGGCGGAATGAAAGCGCGTGAGCCGGTCGCAATAACGATCCGGCGCGCCTTCACGGTCGCGCTGGGCGAATTGATCGTCTGGGGGTCCGAGAATTTCGCATGTTCGCGGATAACGGTGACGCCAAGGCCTTCAAACCGTTCCTGGCTGTCGACGGGCGCGATCGTATCAATGGCAGAGCGGATATGCGCCTGCACCTTCTGCCAGTCCGTCACCGGCGTACCCGTGACAATGCCATAATCGACGCCCTCGCGCGCCGAAGCGGCGTATTTCGCAGCAGAGATCAGCGCCTTTGACGGCACGCAGCCGGAGTTGAGGCAGTCGCCGCCCATCTCGCCCTTTTCAAACAGAACGACCTTCAGCCCCAGCATGGCCGCTCCGGCAGCCGCTGAGAGACCGCCAGACCCGGCGCCGATGACGACCAGATCAGCCTTGAGATTGCGATGCGGCGCGGCGCCAACCGAGTGGGGCGCAGGCTCAGTATTTACCTTGTCAGGGGACTGCTCGCCCGGGATGGGCGCGCGGGCATTCTGCTTGGCGGTCGCATCATCACTCATTGGGCAGCTTCCTCAATCTGGGCCGCCTTGCGGCGGAAAATCTTCTTGTAGGCCACTGGCAGCAGCGCCACGACGGCCAGCGCAAGGAAGGCCGGCGCGAAATTGGCGACCGCATCCAGCAGCGAATTGGTCTCGCCCTGATCAAACGTCGCGCCAAGGCTCGCACCGATCCACGTATATGCAACCACGCCGGGGACAATGCCGAGCGCCGTGGTGAGGACATAATCGCGGAACTTCGCGCCAAGCAGGGCAGGGGCGATATTGGCGACCGGGAACGGCACCAGCGGCAGGAGTCGGAGCGCAAACATGTAGGACACTGCGTCCTCCTGAAAGCCCTTCTCCATCCGCTTGACGAAGCCGCCCGCTTTCTCCTGCAGCGTCTTGCCAATCGATGTCTTCGCCGCGAGGAAAAGTGCGCTCGCGCCCAGCGTGGCGCCGACGACTGTGGCCGCGCTCCCGCCGAACAGGCCAAAGAGCAGGCCGCCCGCAATCGTGATCCAGAGTGCGCCCGGCAGCATGAAAGCCGTCGCAAGCGCATAGATCGCGATATAGGCGGCCACAGCGAGGACAATGTTCTCGTCCACAAAGGCCTGCATGCTAGCATTCTGGCGTTGCAGCGTTTCGATGGAGAGATAGTCGAACAGGCCAAACGCCCATGCGGCGATGAGACCCGCGACAATCACATAGATCGGCCAGAGGCGGACCCAGATGGACGTCCCGGTCTTGGTATTATCTTCAGACATGGCGATGGGCTTTCAGCTGGATGTCAGGGTGTGAGACAGGCTTATTTCGCCGTGTCATTGAGCGACCAGTCATAATCATAGTCGTCGATCTTTCGCCGGGCAGCTATCTGTTCTGCGAGGTCGGCGTCGGCATATTGGATGAGATGGTCGATCACGGCAGCTTCAGAGCCGCCAAAATCTTCCTCGAACCATTTATAGATGGATGAGACATCGATGCTGTCGCCGTCGACGCGCACGCCGCGCGGATGATTCACATAGGCGCGGGCGGCGTCATCGAGGTCTGCATTCAGCGTCTCAGCCACCCATGGCGTGGTGCGAAGGTCCGGGCAGCTATAGGACGCGCAATTGATCGCATAATGGAGCCGCGGATCATCGCTCCACTGCTTGCGCAGCACGTCATGCTCGATGCCGTGAAGGGAGATGAGGTCATCGCCCGCACGGACCTTGATGCTCTTCCACGGGCCGGTCGAGTACCAGGGCTTGATCGTATCTGTCGGATATTTCTCGACGATATAGCGGACAGTCACCGCGTTATAGAGGTTGGACCAGGCCGCGAATTGCGCATCGCGCTCCATCGCGGCGATATCGGCCCCGTCGAACTGGGCGATATAAGCGTCCAGCTTTTCGCGATCTTCGGCATTGGCCTCGAGCGCGCCATAGTCGACCAGATTCACCCCGTCAGGGCCGGGCGAGACATAGGCTTCGAGGATGTCGCCCCAGCTTTCATGAGAAATCGCGCCCTGCGCGGACGCTGTAAATGATGTCATGGCGACGGCTACCCCTGTGAGGACCGCAGCTATGCGGGAAAATGTATGGACTGCAAGTTTCATAACCGGGCATATAGACTTCGTCTTCGCGGCTGACACGTCACACTCCAGTCCCGCTGCTTCACACGAGCGTGAACTGTCCCGGCGGCAGGATCGGCGCCCGCCGCTCGCCGCAGTAAAAGGGCTGGAAAGACTGGTTAGGTAGCCTTGACCTACCCGAATGCAGCCTGTATCAGCCGCGGTTTCCGAATTCGGTCAACACTTGATTGAGGCTCGACGCCCATGAAACGTACATTCCAGCCTTCGCGTCTTAAGCGCGCCCGCCGTCACGGTTTCCGGTCCCGCATGGCCACCAAGAACGGTCGCAAGGTGCTTTCGCGCCGCCGCGCCAAGGGCCGCAAGCGTCTGTCAGCCTAAAGGCTGCCTGCGCCGCTCCGGCGTCTGGAGCGCTGCCATGACGACAGTCGAAGATACATTTGCTGAGGTCGAGCGGCTCACCGTTCGGCCTCAGTTTCTTTTTGTGCGCGGAGGGCTCAGTGAGCGCCGCAAGAGCCTCGTCATTCAGGCCCGCCAGCGGACTGGCGCGCGGGCCGAAAAAGCGACGATTGGCGAGGGCTTTACCGCCACCAAGAAGATCGGAAATGCCGTCGTGCGCAACCGTGCGAAACGCCGGCTTCGGTCCGCCGCGCGAGAGCTTCTGCCGCGCCATGGTGTCCCACATACCGACTATGTCTTCATTGCGCGCATGGATACGGCTGAAATTGGCTGGCAGCGCTTGCTTGACGATATGGAAAGCGCGCTGATAAGCCTCCGCGCAGCCTTGAATGCGGGGTCGGGCCCGGCCTGACCCCTTTTTGTTATCACGGAATACCGGCGGATTATAACGACATGAACCAGGGTATGGACCCGCAGGACCAGCGCAATTTCATCATCGCAATCGTGCTGATGCTGGTTTTCGTCTTTGGCTATCAGACTTTCGTCCTGCAACCGCAGGAAGAAGCGCGTCTGGAAGCGCAGGAGCAGGCAGAGGCAGAGCGCGAGGCGGCCGTCCCGCAGGCAGGTGACACGATCGAACAGGTCACCGCCGCCGAGTCGGTTGAAGAAGCCCTCAGCGCGAACTCACGTGTCACGCTGGACGCCGACCGCGTCGACGGCTCGATCCGCCTGCGCGGCGCGATCCTCGACGACCTGCAGCTCAAGGATCACTATACGACCGTTGAGCGCGTGAATGAGCTGCGCCTCCTGCGTCCAACGAATTTCGACCATGGCTATTTCGCCAGCTGGTACTGGTTCGACGGCAACCAGCCGGTCACCGGCCCAGCGACCGAATGGCAGGTTCAGGGCAACCCGACGCTGTCGACCGGCAATCCGGTCACGCTGACCTATGAAGGCAATGGCGTCTCTATCGAGCGCACGATCAGCGTCGATGAGAACTACATGTTCACCTATAGCGACCGCCTGACGAACACCGGTTCGGAAGCGCGCACGCTGGCACCGCTCGGCTCCATCCGCCGTCAGGGGCAGTGGAAGGAATTCCTCGAAGCAACTGACCCTGGCTCATCGAGCACGTCCGGCATGGCGCATATGGGCCTGATTGGCGTCTTCGATAACAATCTTACCTGGCGCAATTACAAGAATTTGGACCAGGGCAAGGGCCTGAAGGATTCCGACGATCTCGGTGTGCGCCGCGCGTCCGAAGGCGGCTGGCTGGGCTTTACCGACAAATACTGGATGACCACCCTGATCCCTGAGCAGCAATATGAGTTTGCTGGCCGTTATGAGCGCCTGTCGCGTGAGACCGGCCCTGTCATGCAGCTCACCGTGGCGAGCGCCGCCCGTGTCATTGAGCCGGGTGAGACGGTCACCTCAGAGAACCGTATCTTCTCAGGCGCCAAGGAACTCGCCGTCCTCGATACCTATCAGGAAGGCGGCGTGCCGCGTTTCGAGGACGCGATCGACTGGGGCAACATCCTTTACTACATCACCAAGCCGCTCTTCTCGCTGCTGCGCTGGCTCGAAGGCATGGTGGGGACGTTCGGTCTCGCAATTCTGGCGCTGACGGTTCTCGTCCGCCTGCCGCTCGTTCCGCTTTACAACCAGTCCTACAAGTCGATGGCGAAGATGAAAAAGCTCGCCGAGCCGATGAAAGAGATCCAGGAGCGCTTCAAGGAAGACCCGCAGCGCCGCCAGCAGGAAGTGATGAAGCTTTACCAGCGTGAGAAAGCCAATCCGATTGCAGGTTGTATCCCGATCCTCCTCACAATCCCGGTCTTCTTCGCGCTCTACAAGGTGCTGTTCGTCACCATCGAGATGCGCCACGCATCCTTCTGGTACATCAACGACCTTTCCGCGCCGGACCCGACTGCGATCGGCAACCTCTTCGGCCTGCTCCCATGGGCGGCTGCCGATGTGAAGGCGATCCCGATCATTGGTCTTGTCATCGGTATCGGCATCCTGCCGATCCTCTACGGTGTCACCATGTCGGGCATTCAGGCGCTTTCACCGCCGCCGACCGATCCGACGCAGAAGATGATCATGCGCTTCCTGCCGCTTATCTTCATGTTCGTGTTTGCAGGCTTTGCCGCCGGTCTGGTGCTCTACTGGGTCTGGTCGAACGTCCTGTCCCTCATCCAGCAATACTTCATCATGCGCCGGAATGGGGTTGAGACAGAGCTCGACAAGCTGATCGCCCGCTTGCTTGGGCGTAAAAAGGAAGATGCGTGAGCGACGCCCCTGAATTCAGCGAGGAAACGATAGAGGCTGCCCGCGTGCTTTGCTCGGGCCCATGCGAATTCGTGCTCGGCGCCGCCGCGCTGACCCAGCTGCCAGAGGCTGACCGGCCAGAGATTGCCTTTGCGGGCCGTTCCAATGTCGGCAAGTCCAGCCTGATCAACGCGCTTCTCTGGCGCAAGAACCTCGCCCGTGCCTCCTCAGAACCAGGTCGTACGCGGGAGCTGAACTACTTCAACCTTGGTGAAGGCCGTCTCTGGCTGGTTGACCTTCCAGGTTTTGGCTATGCGAAAGTTTCCCGCACGCAGGCACAGGAATGGCAGCGCCTGACGCTCCGCTATCTGCGGGGCCGGGTGAATCTTCGCCGGGTCTTCCTGCTCGTCGACTCCCGCCGGGGCCTGATGGATACTGACCATGAAGTCATGGACATGCTGGACTCAGCGGCCGTGACCTATCAGATCGTCCTGACCAAGGCAGACAAGGTCAAGAAGACCGAAGCCGATGCGGTCCGCGCCAAAGTGGCCGAAGCACTGAAGAAGCGCCCCGCCGCCCATCCGGTCATCCGGCTGACCTCCGCCGAAAAGGGCGGCGGCCTGCCGGAACTTCGCGCCGAGATCTACCAGCTTACTGCCTGACGACACCGCGATCGCGGTCGCGCCGGCTAATAGGCTCTAATCCGCGTCCACCGCGCAGTTCGCTATCTGGCTGGTTGTTATCGCTCTGGGCGCGCTGAGCCCTTTCGCGTTCCTGCAGCGCTTCACGACGCGAAACGCGGCGTTCCTGGCGTGCCTGCTGGGCAGCGGCCCGGGCATGCTGGCGGTTCGTGTTTATATCCGCGCCCTGCTGGCCGCGATTTCCACGTCCCCTGTTTCCCCGGTCTTCCTGGTTCCGGTTACCATAGCCGCGATGGGAGCCACGTTGATATTGGACGCCGGACTGGTCGCCGCGGTTTGCGCCGCGATTGCCCCGGTTGCCCCGGTTGTCGCGGTTGCGATCGCGGTTGCCGTCACGGCCGTCGCGGCGCTGGTCGCGATTATTGTAGCGGTCGCGGTTTCTGTCCCGATCCCGGTCCCGGCCTCGATTCCAGTCACCATCGCGGCCCCGGTCGCGGTCATAGCGTGGGCGGTCTGGACGCTGGTCGCGGACATTGTCCGGGCGCTGATCACGGAAGCGAGGCGGCACGCCGCGCCGTCCGTCCTGTCCCCGGTGGACGCGCTGGGACGGCCGGGCATCGCGGTGGCGGTAATTCCGATTATGGCGGTTCAGCCAGCCATCGCGGGTCGGGTAGTAGACATATTGCGAATAGACGATGGAGCTGCCGGTATAATAATAGCCATCGCCATAATAACCGGCGCCGTAATACCCGTCGTTCAGATACCCCGTGCCATAGCCGCTGTCATAATAGTCGTCGGAATAGTAGCCGTCGCCATAATGGCCATCATCATAGTAGCCATAAGCGTCATAGGTGGTGCAGGCCGTTGCGAGAAAGCCAGCGGAAACAAGGCCAAGCAGCAAGCCAGCGCGGCGGAAAGAACGGGACATGATGTCTCCAGTACGTGTCGGTTTCAGTCAGTCTGTGTTCAGACTAACAGCCCCCGCCTGACTGTGACATGAACGCAAATTCAGGCCCGGCGAGACACTTACTTCTCGCTGGCCTCGGCGGGTTCAGCGGCTTGTTCTTCCGACTTGCCCGTCTCTTCGGTCTGAGCGGCTGGCTGGATTCGGGCCTTCCCGCTGGCGGAGGCGTTTCCGTTATAGTTCGCGGTGTAGGCCGCATTGGCGACGCCTTCGCTCGACATGTAGGGAACCGCTTCTTTTCGTGGGCCGACGCAGGCCGTGAGCGCCATGCCGGCGAGGAGGAGGGCGAGTGTCTTCACGTGTCGGGATCTGGATGCCATACCTGTCAGCATTGAGGTTTTCCGCTTTCGTTTCAAGCCGTCCTTTCAGGGGCGGTGTCACAAGATTTTGGCTTGCAAGTCGGCCCGCCGCGCGGCATTTCTGACACCCGAGATGACCGTTTCCATCGCGCCCGCCAACCTCGACGCAGAGGATTTCAGAGGCCTCATCGGCGCTCACAAGGCGCTGATGCTCGAAACGACCCCGCCAGAAAGCTCCCATGCTCTCAGGATCGAGGCGATGCGCGCGCCGGACCTGACGGTCTGGGAAATGCGCGACGGCGACAAGCTGGTTGGCTGCGGCGCGCTGAAGAGTCTTTCTGACGGAAAATCAGGGGAAATCAAGGCGATGCATACGGTCGCCCAGTTCAGGCGGGGTGGGCTCGGCAAGTCGATGCTGCGCCATATCCTCTCGGCGGCCAATGAGCGGTACTATTCACGGGTCTACCTCGAGACCGGCAGCCAGCCTGCCTTCCAGCCCGCGCGCAGCCTTTATGAAAGCCACGGTTTTGTCTCCTGCGGCCCGTTCGGAGACTATCGGGAAGACCCGAACTCGGTCTTCATGGTGAAGGCGCTGGCCTGACCAGCGCGTGCGGCCGCGCTGCTTGTGGGCAGGGCGGTTGGTGCTTCAGTTTTTTATCCGTTCATCCCGGCGCAGGCCGGGATCTCGGCCAATCCGGGTCTGAGCTTGCTTGCCACTGCCGTGGCCTTCTTCGCTGAAATCAGTCCACCGGACTGATTTCCGGGCGCTTCGAAGAGATCCCGGATCAAGTCCGGGATGAGCGGACGAAGGGGAGGCGGCGCGCGGGCGGCCGGGTGCACCCCGGGTGGTGCATGGAGGGTGCAGCCACGGTGTATGGGCGGTGTTTCTGCGGTGTACGGGTCTGGCAGCGGCCAGGCGGGCGCAAGGTCCGGGTCGAGGCGTGTCCAGGGGGTGTAGTCGAAACTGCGCGGCAGGGCGCCGCGCGCGGCGCGCTCGGCGTCCGACTCTGGCCAGTGCGTGACGCGGATGACACCTGTCTTCAGAAGTTCCCATCCAAAGCCGCCGCGCCCTTCGGCGCGGGCAAGCTCTGCGGTGGCTTCCAGTCTGGCGAGATGATGCCAGAGGACCGGCCAGTACCAGACGGGTACGAGCGCATGCGCTTTCACAAGGGTTGGCCAGTCCAGCATTCGGGGGAGTGTATGGCTGGTTCCGGGGGATGGGGATGTTTTGGGTTTTTCCTCGGGGGTGTGGGCGCCCTCGTCCTTCGACCCGCATGGTGAGCCTGACGAACCACGCTCAGGATGAGGGCGTTGGAGGCGGTGGATTGGAAGAATTGAGAGGGGGCAGAGACTTTTCCAAGTTCGCCGGAGATACCTGCGCAGGCAGGTATTCATGGAGCCGCGTCCAAGCTGGTGCTTGGCTGATAGGAGGCACCATGGACCCCTGTCTTCACAGGGGTCTTCGGGTCGGTGAAGATGAGCTTCGGGGACCTATGATGTCATCGCCTCAAGGCCTGAGGGTACCCTGTTTCTCCCTTCTCCCGAATGCGGGAGAAGGGTCGGGGATGAGGGCTGCAGCGGTTCTACGTGGTGGGCCGTTCGCACCACTCTCTGACGTCGGCGCCCTCACCCTCAATCCCTCTCCCGTAATCGGGAGAGGGAAGGCGCGTGCCTTGAAGGTTGAGCTTGCCGGACGAGATCCCGGATCAGGTCCGGGATGAGCGGCGCCGGCCCGCCCCTGCCTAAGGCACCATATTCAGGTCAGGCCAGCCGCCGGGGGGCGGGGTTGCGCTGGCGACTTCTCGGTAGGGTTTCCATTTGCCGTCATGCTTTTTGAGCAGCATGAGATAGGTGTCGCGCAGCTCCAGCGGCTCTGTGCTGCCGTCGGGGGTGTAGGTGATGATCGAGGTGCCGAAATCATAGGCCCAGGTCTCATTGATCACGACGGTTTCGGTGGGCGTGATCTCGATGGTGGCGCCGGCCGGGAAGGGCGGCTGCTCAGCCTGTTCATACATTTTGAGATGCTCTGGCCCGCCGGGGACGACCATGATGACCTGCGGATGGAGGAGGGCGCCCAGCTCCGCCATCGCGCCGGTGGAGATGGCGTGCATGAAGCCGGTGCGCGCCTCATCAATGGCGGCGGCTTCGGCGGCCGGGTCAAACTCGGCGTGATTGTCGGCAACGGCAGCCGGTGCGGCGGTGATGGCCGCTGCGGTGAGTGCGGCGGCGATGCTGGTGGAAAGTTTCATGCGTGTCCCCCTTCTGGTTGGCAGGGAGGATGCGCGGGGTTTGCCGCGTTGGCAAGGCTGGTGGATTGAGGGAAGCTGGCAGCCGAATGAGAGTGTTCGCGAGTTTGCCGAAGATACCTGCGCAGGCAGGTATCCATGGAGCCTCGTCCAAGCTGGTGGTTAGCTGAAAGGAAACACCATGGACCCCTGTCTTCACAGGGGTCTTCGGAACGGTGGGGATGGGCTTGAGAGGGCGGTTTTCGGAGTTTGTCCTTCCCGCGAGTGGGCGCGTGTCCGATCTGATTTTCCGGGTCAAGGGTATAATCCTCCGGACGCGAAGCGCCCTTGACCCGGAAAAGCAGATCGAAAGAGGCTGGCTGTGGCCCAATGGCAGGGTCTGCCATTCGGCCTGAAGGTCCGGTTCTTCTCCCTTCTCCCGAATGCGGGAGTGGTTCGACTTCGCTCACCATGAGGGGGCTGGATGAGGGCTGCAACGTCTAAGGTTAGGTGGGGCGTTCGCGCCAACCACCAAGATCGGCGCCCTCACCCCCTACCCCCTCTCCCGCATCCGGGAGAGGGGAGGCGCCTGCCTTGATTTCAGTCTATTGCCTGAACACCAGCGGCTCAGTCGCAAAGCCCTTTTCGCGGGCCGCAGCCAGCATGCGGTCGATCACGGCCTGGTCTGGCGCCTCCTCGCGGGCGAGGATCCAGAGGTATTTGCCGTCGGGGGAGCCGACGAGGGCGGCGGAATAGTCGGCCTCCAGCGCGAGGATCCAGTAGTCGCCCCAGGCAAACGGCACCCAGTCAGGGGCGAACTTGACCTCGAGTTTGGAATTGTTCGAGCCTTCGACCACGCGGGCCGTGCCCTCGGCGCGCTTTGTCTCTCCGGTTTCGCTGTTCGTGCACTCATTCACGACGCTGACCGTGCCGTCCTCGTTCAGGCCATAGGTCGCCGTGGTCTCGATACAGTTCTTCTCGAAGCTGTTGGGATAGCGGGCAATCTCATACCAGGTGCCGGCATAACGGGTGAGGTCTACCTCATCGACAGTGGCAGGCTCTCCGCTGGCATCGCGGTAATCAGGCTGGCTGAGCGCACAGGCCGCCGCCAGCGGGATCAGCGCGAGAAGGGGGAGGGCGAAATAGAGTTTGCGCATGGGGCTCTCGGAGACTTGTGGATTGGGTGTCGAGAGCGGGTAACGCGTGAGGGCGGACTTGGTTGGGTGGATCAAACCGCGTTTTACGTTAAACCAAAGGATAAAATATCTAAGGCGTGATTGCATGAGTATTTCTGATCAAAATAAACGGTTGTCGCTACTCTCAAGGGTGCCGCATGAGGCCAGACTCGACCATAGGTTAATTTCTGGCGAAATGGAGAAGCGCCATGCTGGCATGAGTAGAAGCGAGCGTAGGAAGTTGGAAAAAGACGCGCGGCGTCTGACGCAGGCATATAAACAAATAATAGAGCGCAATTTTAAGTCCGGCGCTGGATATCCTGTTGATGCCCTCCTCAGGCATTTTGTGAATGAGTATACGAATAGATATGCTTCGTCCGGGCTTTATACGCAGCCTGTAAGTTTTAATTACATAGAACCGTTCTGCAAAATAGACTTTATAGAACGAAGCATTGCGCCTTTTGCTTCTCCCCTAAAAGAGCTCAATCATCTTTTCAGCTTCGCGGACTTTTTTGATTTCATTACCTCCTCGGACGTGAAAATAGCGAATTTCGAGGAATTGGGTAAGCTGCAGGAGGATATAGTTTTCCATTTCACAGCGAATGGCAGTGTCTTGGACTTTAGTGTCAGAAACGATGAGGGACGAGAGTTTCTTTTTGCGGGATTTTCCTTCGTCAGGCGTGGCAACTCTCTACATTGGTATATGTTGGGTGGAGAGGTCCTTAGCGACGAAGAGTGGAAGGAGCGATGTGGAGAAGGCGCTCCGGAAATGGACTTAGAGAATACGCCGCCGTGGAAAATCGGTTTGGTCAACGAAATCGCGAATGAGCGGAAGACTGCGGGCGATCCACTCCCGCTGGAAGGGACAACCACCGCTATGAGAACAATCATCGCGGGTGAGATTGATCTCATAAGTCAGAAAATTTTGGGCCGGTGTCACATGATAGAAACCGAGCACACCTTCATGATGCGTTCTGACGATCCAATAATATTCGATTATATTAAAGATGAAGAAGCGCGGCAGGCGTTTATAGAAGAAAACATGCAGGCGATTAATTCGGCCAAAGCGATGTGGGATCTGTCAAAAGCGCTATTCGCGCTTCCACAGTATTTCAAACACAGGTTGAAAGTTCAGGAAAGAATATTGGTCGAGAGAGGGCAAAAAAAGCAATCCTTCACATCGAAAGGGGGCAAAGGCCTCAAACACCAATTTAAGACTGTCACTGCTGTAGAGTTTGTCTCGGATGACGGCATCGTATCAAGCAAGATCGACGTGCCGCATTTCATGGTTGAGACGGAGGGTCATTGGCGAAGATTAAAGGCCTCAAGTATTGGAACGGGCCCAAATGGTGAGAGCGTAACCGGTCGAACTTGGGTGAAAGCTCGCAATACTTGGCGAGATGAAGTTGACCAAGAGAATGTCGTTTATGTGAAATCCCTAATTTCGTCCGCTCAAAAAGATATTCAGGAACTTGTTGAAGCTCCTGAAGGGGACTTCGACCCCGCTGCCAGCGGAGTAGTTTACGTGATGCGGAATCCGGCCATGGAGGAAGGCATTTACAAAGTTGGTTGGACTTCTGGGACGGCAATAAATCGCGCGAGAGAACTTTCGGCGGCTACTGGTGTGGCAATACCTTTTTATGTGGTGAAAAGCTGGGTTCATGACAACCCTGAGGGGCTTGAGACTGCGGTACATGCCGCACTTCTGGCTTATCGGGTGAATAACCGACGAGAATACTTCAAAGCGCCTCTCGAGACGATTGTTGCTATTGTGAACGCAGAAATCGCTAGGGGAGAATAAGTGGATTGCTGCACGAGCAATATGAGGCCAGCAATGAAGAAGCCCGACCTTCCCCCACCTCCCAAAACCCGCTAAACGCGGCGCCATGAGCGATACCCCCCATACCCCTGCGCAATTCACCGCTGAAACCCTGTCTGAGGCGCTGCCCTATATCCAGCGCTATGACCGCCAGACCGTGGTCATCAAATATGGCGGGCATGCCATGGTGGATGAGGCCTTGTCAGAGGCGTTTGCGCGCGATGTCGTGCTGCTGAAGCATCTGGGTGTGAACCCGGTCATCGTGCATGGCGGGGGGCCGCAGATTGCGAGCCTTCTGGACCGGCTGTCCATCAAGTCAGAGTTTCGTGACGGGCTGCGGGTGACCGATGATGCGACGATGGAAGTGGTCGAGATGGTCCTGTCGGGCCCGATCAACAAATCCATCGTGCGGGCGATCAACAAGGCGGGCGGCAAGGCGGTGGGCCTCTCTGGCTCTGACGCTGACATGATGCGGGTCCGCCGCGCGACGCGCACGACACGCGACCCTGACAGCCATGTCGAGCAGGTGATCGACCTTGGCTATGTCGGTGAGCCGGAAGCGGTCGATGTGGCGGTGCTGAAACTGCTCACCAATTACGACCATGACTTCATCCCGGTGATCGCGCCTGTGGGCGTCGATGCGAACGGCAAGCGCTATAACGTCAATGCCGACACGGCGGCGGGGGCGATTGCCTCTGCGCTGAAGGCGACGCGCCTTCTGCTGCTGACCGATGTGGCCGGCGTGCTGGACGGCAAGAAGGAACTGATCCGCGAGCTTAAGGCCGATGATGTGCCAGCGCTGGTGCGCGACGGGGTCGCGTCCGGCGGTATGATACCCAAGCTTGAAACGGCCGCGTCCGCCGTGAAGAATGGCGTCGGCGGGGCGGTCATTCTGGACGGACGTGCGAAACATGCGCTTCTCATGGAGCTTTTCACAGAACACGGGGCCGGGACGATTGTCCTTTAGGCGGTTTGTAAGCGGGCTTTTCGCGGGCGCGGCGCTGGCCGTGGCTCTGCCCGGTGCGGCGGCGGCGCAAGGCGATAGCGGCCTTCCGGCGAGCCCGGGCGGCTGGCAGCTGTGCAATCAGACAAGCTATGTGGTTGAGGCGGCGACCGGCCGGTTCGAGGGCCAGGGCGTGACGGTCGAGGGGTGGACGCGGCTGCGGCCCGGCTCCTGCGAGGTTGCGCTGGAAGGGCCGCTGGAGCCGGGCGTGCATTACCTGTTCGGGCGGTCTTCGTCTGCGCACCGGGGTGGCCGCAAGGTCTGGGGCGGGGACAATGCCTATTGCGTCGATACGACGGGCAGCTTCTCTGTCGAGAGCCCGTCGCAATGCGCGTCCATGGGGCTGTCATCGCGCAAGTTCAGGCCGGTCCTGATCGAGGAGGCGGACGCCTGGACGACGAGCTTCAAGGAGCTTGAGGACTATGACCTCGAAACGGCGGCGGCGGCCGGTGTGCAGCGCCTGCTGAACGAGGCGGACGTCTATGAGGGGCGGATTGACGGCTATATCGGGCGCAATACGCGCGGCGCGATCCGCACTTTCCTGAATGAGAATGAGCTGAGCGCCGAGACGAGCGATGCCGAACTGGTCGATGTGCTGGAGCAGATTGCACGCGAGAAGGGGCGGGAGGTTGGCCTCACCCTCTGTAATCGCACGCATGAGCGGATCTGGGCGGCGATTGCGCGGCGAAAGGGCGAAGGCTGGGAGAGCCGCGGCTGGTGGCAGCTGGAATCTGGTGGTTGCGCGCGGGCGATCGATGATGCGCTGCTGAACGCGCCGCATTTCGTGTTCGCGGAGATGGAGACTGAGGACGGCACGCGGCGCCTTAAAGGGGCGAGCGACCTCTTCTGCGTGTCGCGTGGGCGGTTTGCGATTGCCGGGCGTGAGGATTGCGAGGCGTCGGCCTATCGCACCGTGTCCTTCAAGGGCACGGCGCCTGCGGCGGACGGGAAGCTCACCTATGAGTTCTTTGAGCGCGACTTTGACGAGGCGGCGGGCTGATGGCGTTGGCAGATGAGTTTGAGGCGCTGGCGGGGCGCGACACTTGGGTGTTCGACCTCGACAATACGCTCTATCCGGCCGAGTGCGACCTCTTCGCCGAGATCGACCAGCGGATGACGGATTTCGTCGCGCGCTTCCTGCGCATGGAGCGGAACGAGGCGCGGGCGCTGCAGAAGCGGTATTATGCCGAGCATGGCACGACCCTGCGCGGCATGATGACGATGCATGGCATGTCGCCTGAGGACTTCCTTGCGCATGTGCATGAGATCGACCTCTCGCCGCTGCCGCACCTGCCGGACCTCTGTGAGGTGATCGCGGCGCTGCCGGGGCGCAAGCTCGTCTATACCAATGGCTCGCGCCGCCACGCAGAGCGCGTGACCGAGTATATGAAGCTGGGGGCAAGTTTCGATGGCCTGTTCGGCATCGAGGACAGCGATTATGCGCCGAAGCCGACGCAGTCTGCCTATGACGCCTTCTGCCGCCATCATGATGTCGACCCGGCGCGGGCGGTCTTCTTTGAGGACCTTGAGCGCAACCTGAAGCCCGCCCATGCGATGGGCTTTGCGACTGTGCTAGTCCACTCAAAGAAGGACTGGAGCCATGAGCCGGTCGAGGCGCGGCCTGCGGGGGCGGATGACGCCGACCACCCGCATGTCGACTATCTGACCGACGACCTCACGGGCTTCCTGCAGGGCGTCCTGCAGGTGGTGCGCCCCGGAGCTGTCCGGGGCCTCTGAGGACCTTGTTCAGGTGACTTTCTTGAACACCGTCAGGCCGAGGATAAGCAGGACGGCGAAGATCACCAGGGCGGCGATAAAGAGGAACATCGCAATATCGACGGCGACGCCGGCAATGCCTGTGAGGCCGAGCAGGCCTGCGATCAGGGCGATGATGAGGAAGACGAAGGCGAGCTTGATCATGGGGTACGCTTTCACGGTCGGTTTGAGTTTGTCTTCCTGAGAAAACCCGCTTGGTGCCTTTCAGGTTCCGGCAGACATTCGGGCACCCGGCCCATTCCTGTTCTCCAATCACACCGCTTTCCCTTGCGTGCACGATTGCCATAACGCGTTCCAAAAGCGACCATGGCAGCAAAAGACAAGGGAGAGACAGGCCATGAAACTGGATATTGCGACAACTGCATTGCTGGCCCAGTTCGCACAGGCGGACGGCCCGCCCATGTATGAGCTGAGCCCGGATGAAGCCCGGATGATCGGCGAGGGCATGGCGAGCGCCTATCCCGACGGCCCGGAAATGGCCGAAACGCGCGACATCGAGATCCCGGCAAGCGACGGCGCGAAGATCCGCGCGCGCATCCATCGCCCGGTCGACAAGCCGAAGGGCGTGATGGTCTTCTATCATGGCGGCGGCTGGGTCCTGTCGAACATTGACCAGTATGACTGTGTCGGGCGCCAGCTGGCCGAGCGCACGGCGTGCACCGTGCTGCTGGTCGACTATCGCAAGGCGCCAGAGCATCGCTATCCGACGGCAGCGAATGATGCCTGGGACGCGCTGAACTGGGCAGCGGCGAACCTGAAAACGCTGGGCGGCGCTGACCTGCCCATCATGGTGGGCGGCGACAGTGCGGGCGGCAATCTCGCAGCGATCGTCTGCCAGAAGGCGAAGGCCGCTGGCGCGCCGAAGATCGCGCTTCAGATGCTGGTCTACCCGGTGACCGACTGCGACATGACGCGGCCGTCTTACGCGAACATGGACAACCAGCTGCTGCTCAATACGCCGATGATGAAGTACTTCTGGGACCATTATGCGCCGAATGAGCCCGACCGGAAGAATGTCGATGCGTCGCCTCTGCACGCCAAGGATCTGTCCGGCCTGCCGCCAGCGGTTGTGGTGACGGCGGAGTACGACATCCTGCGCGAAGAGAGCGAGGCCTATGCCGACGCGCTGCGCAAGGCGGGCGTGCCGGTCACCTTCAAACAGTTCGACCGGCAGATGCATAATTTCTTCGCCATGCCGGGCCTTCTGCCTGCACAGGCAAAGGCTATCGACTATGTCGGCGACCAGATCGATCAGCACCTTGGCCGCTATTCGCAGGCCGATGCGGTGGTCGTGGGCGCAGGCTTTGCGGGCATGTACCAGCTCAAGCGCCTGCGAGAGATGGGGCTGAAGACACGCGTCATCGAGGCGGGCGACGATGTCGGCGGGACCTGGTACTGGAACCGCTATCCGGGCGCACGCTGCGACATTGAAAGCCTTGGCTATTCCTATGGCTTTGACCCGGAGCTGGAGCAGGACTGGAGCTGGAGCGAGCGCTATGCGACGCAGCCGGAAATCCTGTCCTATGCAGAACATGTGGCCAAACGCTATGACCTGAAGAAGGACATCACCTTCGAGATGCGCGTGACGCGTGCGATCTATGATGAGGATACCTCGCGCTGGACGATCTATACCGATACGGGCGAGGCGATCTCTGCCAAGTATTTCATCATGGCGACGGGCTGTCTGTCTGTGCCGAAGGAGCCCGATATCGAAGGCGCAGACAGCTTTGAAGGCCCGACCTATGTCACCGGTCGCTGGCCGCATGAGGGCGTCGATTTTACCGGCAAGAAAGTCGCCGTCATCGGCACGGGCTCTTCAGCCATTCAGGCCATTCCGCATATCGCAGAGCAGGCAAGCCAGCTGACCGTCTATCAGCGCACGCCGGCCTATTCTCTGCCTGCGGGCAACCGGCCGCTGACCAATCAGGAAGTCTCTGACATGAAAGGCCGCTACCGCGACTTTCGTGAGGAGCAGAAGTATAATTTCGCAGGTATTCCAAAGCCGGAGCGGGCGCTGGAGCCTGCGGCCATGGTGCCAGCTGAGGAGCGCCAGCGGCGCCTTGAAGAAGGCTGGACGCAGGGCCTGACGGGCCTGACGACCAAGTTCGCCGACGCGCTGGCGGACGAGGAGTCCAATGCGATCATCGCTGACTTCATTCGCGAGCGGATCAAGGCGCGCGTGAAGGACCCTGAAATTGCCGAGACGCTGACGCCGTATTCGTATCCGTTCGGCACGAAGCGGCCATGTCTCGACACCAATTTCTATGAGACCTTCAACCGCGATAATGTGACCCTGGTCGACCTTCGCAAGACGCCGATGGAGAAGGTCACGCCGAGAGGCATCAAGACGAGCGCGGGCGAGGAAGACTTCGACGTGATCGTCTTTGCGACCGGGTTCGATGCGATGACCGGTGCGCTGCTCAAGGTGGATATTCGCGGCAAGGGCGGCACGGCGCTGCGCGACAAGTGGGCGAACGGGCCGCATACCTATCTCGGCATCGCGATTGCCGGTTTCCCGAACCTGTTCACGATTACCGGGCCGTCCAGCCCGTCAGTCCTCTCCAACATGATGGTCTCCATCGAGCAGCATGTGGACTGGGTGAGCGACTGTATCGGCTGGATGCGTGAGCGCGGTCTGGAAACGATTGAGCCGACAGAGGCCGCCGAAGAAGAGTGGGCCGAGCACAATGAGGCGATGGCAAACCAGACCCTCTTTCCGCAGGCCAATAGCTGGTACATTGGTGCCAATGTGCCGGGCAAGCCGCGCACCTTCATGGCCTATGTCGCAGGCGTCGATGTCTACCGCATCATCTGCGACCAGATCGCCGCCAGCGGCTATCACGGCTTCGAAACGGCAAAGGCGAAACAGCGTCTGGAAGCGGTTTCGGCCTAGGCTTCGCTGATGGATCTTCCCGGCCCTATCCGCGAGCTTGCTCACCGACTTGGTGCTAGCGAAGCGGCGGGGACGGGCCATGTCCGCTTCTCGCAGTCCGGGCGCATGCGTCAGGATGCGACCTCGCGCTGGATGTCGTTCCGGGCGGCGCAGACAATTTCCCTGAGCGAATGTGCGTTCGACTGGCGGGCGCGTACGGGACCGTTCGGTCTTGTTCACGTGCGCGACTGTCTGAGAGATGGTGAAGGGCAGATTGGCGTCAGCGTGCTGGGGCTTGTCCCGATGGTCCGTGTCAGTTCATCGCCGGACGCAACACGTGGAGAGCTGCTGCGGTATCTTGCCGAACTGCCGTGGGCGCCCGGTGCCATGCTGCAGAACCCTCATCTCGAATGGGAAGCAAGCGGTGATGCAATCATCGTGCGTGCCAAGTTGGGCGAGGTGGCTGGCGAGATCCGGTTCTCGCTGGATGATGAGGGGTATATCGCCGAGGCCTATGCGGTGGATCGCCCGCGCGCGGTAAAGGGCGGGTTCGAGACGGCACCATGGCGGGGCCCGTTCGGAGACTATCGAAAGATCAGGGGTATGGTCATCCCGCATGCCGCCGAGGTCGCATGGCTGGAGAATGGTGGCGAGGTTACCGTCTGGGAGGGTCGGCTTCAGAGCTGGGAGGCCTGCTAGCAGGCCTCGTCCGTGGCGCGGGCGAGGTCTCTGCACAGCTCATCGGCGGTTTCCCTGTCGCCATACTGGCTGAGCAAGGCCGCGAGGCCTCTTACGGCGTCTGGGTTGAGCGGATCGAGGGCGAGTACGCGGCGATACCAGAGCTCGGCGTCCTGCGGCTGGCTGCTGGCGACTTTCGCCTCGGCGATCGCGAGCCCGACGTCGCTATGCCAGGGGCGGATGGCGACGGGGTCGCTCTGATAGCTGCGGTCCATCGCCGTCCAGGCCTGTTCCAGATAGGGCGTCGAGCGGGCAGGCTGCCCCATCAAGCCGGCAAGTTCTGACAGGTTGATCATCGTCCCCCAGTCATCAGGATTGATAACGAGGGCGCGTTCATAGGCGCGCTCGGCCGCCTCGAAATCCTGCCTTGCAGCCAAGGCGAGGCCAAGCGCGCGCCAGGCGCGGGCATGGGACGGATCAATTTCGGTAGCCTGCTGCGCAAGGGCGATGGCGCGGTCGAGGCGGGCAATCGCCTCATCTGATCGGAGCCAGCCGCTTTCGAGGGCCTCTGTCAGCGTCGTGCGGTCGGCTTCGCCCTCAGTTTTGCCCTGATAGCGGATGACGCGCTGTGTCAGCGCGTTGGAGAGCCCGGCAAGGGCGGCGGCATTGTCTGGCGTCTCATCAAGGACGGACTGGTAGAGTTGCAGCGCCGCTTCATTATCGGTCCGGGTGAACTGACTGTAGAAGCCGTCGGCGCGGGCGATACGCTCATCGTTGGCTGCGGGCGCCGTGTCGTCGGTGGGCGTTGACGTGTTTGAGCCGAAGAACACCAGCCCGGCGATGAGGACGAGAAGGCAGGCGGCGAGACCGACCCAGTGGACACGGCCGAAGCGATTAGCGGCTGGCTCGTTAGCTGTCTGGGCGGGTGCGGGCGGATGCGAAACCTCAGCGATGAGCCGGTAGCCGCGCTTTGGCACAGTCGCGATGTAGCGCGTATTCCTCGCATCATCGCCGAGCGCCTTGCGGAGTTTGAAGATGCTGCGGGTCAGGGCATCGTCATTGACGTGGACGTCGCCCCAAAGCGCGTCTGCAATCTCGGTTTTGGAGAAGACCTCGCCCGGCTTGCTGGCCAGCAGCATGAGAAGGTCCATGACGCGCGGTTCGACCTCCACCTCGCCATCTGGCCCGATGAGACGGTTCGTTGCAGGAACTGCCTGCCAATCGCCAATGATGACACGCGGTCCGGACATAGGGCCTTATAGGCGTGAGATGGCTGGAATAAAAAGGTCAGAACTTCAGGACGGTGTGGTCATGGTCATTTCGACGGTTGGGCGGCTGGTGTGCGGCCATCATGATCAAGGCACGTAAAGGACACACCATGCCAGGCTTTTTCAGAACGACAATCACGCTCGCCGTCTCCGGTCTTATCGGACTGGCCGGATGTGTGGAGGCCGACACACCCGACAGCGGAACAAAGATCAGCGCCGCTGAAGCGGTTGAAGACCTAGACCGCCTTTATGAGGGGCTGCAGTCGGCCGATGCTGGCCTCTTCGCCGAGACGCCGAAGCGGGTTTTCGACCAAGCCTATAGCGAATTGCGGTCGTCTTATGATGGACCTGTTTCGCCCGGGGAGCTTTATGAGGATCTGCAGCGCTTCGCGGCTCTTGCCCGGCACGGCCATACGCGGATCGATATGCGGCACCCGGATTGGCAGGCCTTCAGGGAGGCTAATGGCAAGGTCTTTCCGCTGACATTCCAGATCGAGAATGGCGAGGTTCGCATTGCGACGGCGCCAGAGGGGAGCGGTGTGCGGCGCGGCGATACGGTTCGCGCTTTTGAAGGCGAATCCAATCCGATCTGGCTGGCGCGCCTGACGCGAAACATCTCTGCCGAGACGCCGTCACTTGCCTATGCGCAGCTGAGCGGGGCCGAGCCTTACTATGTCTGGATGGAATATGGCGCGCGCGATGCGTTCGATGTCGAGATCGAGCGGGCTGGCGAGGCACGCAAGGTTCGCGTCGATGCGGTTGCATTCGATACGTGGCTGAATGAGGGCGCAGAGGAGGCGCAGGGCTTCTCTCTGGCGGGGCGTGAGGCGCGCATGATCAGCGATACGGTCGGATATCTGAGGCCCGGCCCTTTCTTCAACATCAATGCGGAGACACCGGAAGAGGCTTATGACCCGGACGCGCTGCAGACTTATCTCGAGTTTGTCGACGCGGCGTTCGAGGATTTCATCGAGGCGGGTGTGAGCGACCTTATCCTCGATCTGAGGGACAATCCGGGCGGGGACAGTTCGTTTTCTGACCCGGTGGTGGCGTGGTTCGCCGACGAGCCTTTCCGCTTTGCGTCCGATTTTCGGGTGAAGGTCAGCCCCGAGACGACCGCCTCCAATCAGGCGCGGATCGACGCGCTTGGCGCAGACGCGTCTGGCATGTCAGTTACGTTCGCAGAGCTGTTTGCGGCGGCCGAGCCGGGCGAGTTCGTCTCGGTCGACATCCCCTATGCGGAGCCACGCAGCGGCGAGCGGTTTGAAGGCGAGGTTCATGTCCTCGTCAACCGCCTCAGCTTCTCCAATGCGGTCTCTACGGCGGCGCTGATCCAGGATTATGGCTTCGGCACAATCTACGGCGAGCCGACGCGTGACATGGCGACGACCTATGGCGCGATGGAGCATTTCACTTTGCCGAATTCAGGTTTCCGGGTTGGCTATCCCAAGGCGCACATTATTCGCCCGAATGGCGAGGAGCGCTCTCACCCCGTGACGCCGGATGTGTTGCTGCCGGTGCCCGCGAGCCGTGGGGCAGAGGACGGGGTGCTTGAAGAACTGGTTGCCAGAATTTCGGCTGACTAGGCCGGCGGGTCGGCCGTTTCGCGGGTCAGTTCCGCGAGTTCATCGAGAAGGGACGCCCATGCGGCGTCCCTTTTTTCATTCCAGTCCTGGCCCAGCGTATCGCGGCAGACATCGCGGATCGCTGCGAAGATCAGATCGAGATCGGCGGCGGTGAGGCCATAGCCGTCATGCTGGAGGCGGGCGGCTTCCAGGTGAAAGCGCGGCGCATCGCTGCCTGCGGCCTGCCCGAGAATGCAGTCGAAGCAGGTTTCGAGCATGTAGGCGCGTACGCCGCCGTCCCGGTCCAGCTCGAACATGGGTTCGAAATCCGGGCGAAGCTTGAAGAGCCGGGCATAGACGAGCGGCTGCGGGTCACCGACGGTATCGGCGAGGCGCTGGAGCGTGTCTTCGATGAGGGCGGCCCTGTCTTCCATCGGGCGATGATAGGCAGGGCGCGCGGCATTTGCGAGCCTGTTCGCGGTCATGCGCGATGATGCTAGTCTGTCTGCAGGATGCGGAGGAGGCGCTGAGAATGGCGGAACGCAAACCGGTGATGTTGGTCCTTGGGGCCGGTGCGGGTATTGGCGGGCATGTGGCGCAGCGCTTTGCGGCAGGCGGCTATCATGCCGTGCTGTGCCGCCGCTCTGATGAGGAGGGGCTGGACCGGCTTGTATCGGGGATACGCGCTAGCGGCGGTGAGGCGACCGGCATGCTGCTCAATGCGGTCGAGGAGGGCGCGATCGAGGACCTCGTGTTCCGGGTCGAGCGCGATGTGGGGCCAGTGGAGGTCGCCCTGTTCAATCTGGGGGCTCAGATCGGAAACCGGGCGCTTGGTGATACGCCGCTGAAGACGTTTGAGCTTGGCTGGCGCATGGCGACGTTTGGGCTTTTCCGGCTGGCGCAGGCGCTTCTGCCGCTGATGGAGGCGCGCGGCTCAGGCACGTTGCTGGTGACGTCTGCGACGGCGGCGGTGCGCGGTAATGCGGGCCAGCACTCGCATGCCGCCGCGATGGGCGGGCGGCGCATGCTGTGCCAGACGCTGAACGCCGAGTTCGCGCCGAAGGGCATCCATGTTGCGCATATCCTGATCGATGGGCCGGTAGAGGCGCCGGATACGCTGGGCAAGCTGCTTGGACCGGAGCGGTTTGCTGAGCTGAAAGCGGCCAAGAGCGAAGGCAAGGATGAGCTGATTTTGCCGGGCGAGCTCGCCGAAACCTACTGGCATATCGCGCACCAGCACCGCTCAGCCTGGAGCCATGAGATCGATATCAGGCCGTTCAAGGACCAACCCTGGTGGAACAGCTAGGCGGCTGTCTTCAGCATTGCAGGACAGCTTTCGCGGCGGGGCGGGCGCGGTAGCGTGTGTCCCAGTTACGCAGGCGAGGGCGCTCGCCGAGGATGTCGACGCCGATGAAGCGGACAAATTGCAGGTGCGAAGCGAGGGTCAGGTCTGCGGTTGAGACACTGTCGCCCGCCAGAAGCTCACGGCCATCGCCGAGCGTCTCTTCAACGAAGTCGAGCGGGGCCTGTATCTGCTTTTCGATGGCGGCGGCCTGTACCGGATCAGGCGGCATGCCGAGCGGGGACTTCCTATAATGGACATAGATCGCGAGCGGATTGGCGATCTTGAGCTCAACGATGCGTTCGAGGTCGCGGGCCCTGGCGCGGGCTTCGGGCTCAGATGGCGCGAGGGCGCCGTCTGGATACCTGCTTTCAAGATAATCGATGATGGCGAGCGACTCGCGCAGATATGATCCGTCGTCCAGTTCGAGGACCGGCAGCGTGCCAAACGGGTTGCGAGCGAGGTGTTCAGGTTCACGCTGGCGGCCCTTCAGCGTGTTCACGATCTTCTGCTCGACGGGCAGCGCGTTACCCGCCTCCGCGCGCTCTGCAAGATAGAGCATGACCTTGGTGGGGTTGGGCGCAACGGGGACGGTGTAGAGTTTCATGCGCTGAGCATTCACCTGACAATGCGGTTTTGGCAAGCTGACGCAAAGTCAGAGCTGGACGCGCGCGGCGCTTGCAGGATGTATGTCCAGCAAGAAGAGGAGGCCCGCCTTGGCTGTAGAAGACATGTTCGCCCCACTGACGCTGACCCGTGGTCCGGCCTGGAAGAACCGGCTGGCGCTCGCGCCGCTCACCAACCAGCAGAGCCATGCCGATGGCGTCCTGTCCGACGAAGAGTTTCACTGGCTGACGATGCGCGCCGATGGCGGCTTTGCCATGGTGATGACAGCGGCCGCGCATGTGCAGGCCGCCGGCCAAGGCTTTCCGGGCCAGCTTGGCTGCTGGGATGACAAGCACATCGAAGGGCTGACACGGCTCGCCGATGCGATCCGGGCGAAGGGGGCTGTGTCCTCGCTGCAGCTCCACCATGCAGGCATCCGGGCGGACAAGTCGGCCGTGCCGCAGCCTGTCGGCCCGTCGGACCACGCCGAGACGGGATCGCGCGCGCTGTCACGCGCCGAGGTGGACGGCGTCCGAAATGATTTTATTGCAGCGGCCAGACGCGCTGAGGCGGCCGGCTTTGACGGCGTCGAGATCCACGGCGCGCATGGCTATATCCTCGCCCAGTTCATGTCCGAGGCGACCAACCAGCGAACCGACGATCATGGTGGCAGCGTCGAGAACCGCACGCGCCTGACTCGCGAGATCGTGGATGGTATCCGCGCGGCATGCGGGCCGGACTTTCAGGTTGGTATCCGCCTGTCGCCGGAGCGGTTTGGTCTCAGCCTGCCGGAGAATGTCGATTTCGTGCGTGAGCTGATGGCGGGCGGGAAGCTCGACTATGTCGATATCTCCTTCTGGGACTACAAGAAGCTGCCGGATGATGAGGCGCTGCGCAGCAAGAGCCTTCTGGAGCATTTCGTGGACTTGCCGCGTCATGGCACGCGGCTGGGCGGGGCGGGCAAGATCCGCAATGGGTCGGATATTCGCTGCGTGCTGGAGGCAGGCCTCGACTTTGCGATGATCGGGCGGGCGGCCATCCTGCACCATGATTTGCCGAAGCGGGTGAAGGCAGACGCAAACTACAGGGCGCCGCAGACGCCTGTATCGGTGGCGCATATGGAAGCTGAAGGGGTCAGCCCCGTCTTCGTGACCTATCTGCGAGACACGTTCCGGATGGTGGAGCCGCTGGAGCCTGCGGAGAGCTGACGCCGCTGACCCTACTGACAGCGCGACACTGGAAGGTCTTGCCCATCCGGCTCAATCGCGCTTGAAGACGCGGGCTATAAGAACAGGACGGAGACCGCCATGACTGCAGCCCTCGAAACCGCGATTGAACAGGCTTGGGAAGACCGCGCCGGTGTCTCGACCGACACGAAGGGCGAGGTTCGCGATGCTGTCGAAGAAGCACTTGCCATGCTCGACAGCGGCAAGGCGCGCGTCGCCGAGAAGGGCGCAGATGGCGACTGGACCGTGCATCAATGGCTGAAGAAGGCCGTGCTCCTGTCATTCCGCCTGAATGCTAACGGCCCGATCAAGGGCGGCCCTGACGGCTCGACCTGGTGGGACAAGGTGCCAAGCAAGTTCGATGGCTGGACGAGCGATGACTTCGCGGCGTCGGGCCTTCGCGCCGTGCCGAACGCTGTGGCGCGCCGTGGCTCCTACATTGCGTCCGGCGTCGTGCTGATGCCCTCATTCGTGAACATCGGCGCCTATGTCGATGAAGGCACCATGGTCGACACGTGGGCGACGGTCGGCTCCTGCGCGCAGATCGGCAAGAATGTACACCTTTCGGGCGGCGCTGGTATTGGCGGCGTGCTAGAGCCGCTGCAGGCCAACCCGACTATCATCGAAGACAATTGCTTCATCGGCGCGCGCGCCGAGGTGGCCGAAGGTGTCATCGTGCGCGAAGGCTCTGTGCTCGCCATGGGCACCTTCCTCAGCCAGTCGACCAAGATCGTCCACCGCACGACCGGCGAAGTCGTGATGGGTGAAGTGCCGCCTTATTCGGTCATCGTGCCAGGCTCGATGCCTGCTGCCGATGGCAAGGGTCCGGGCCTTTATTGCGCGGTCATCATCAAGACGGTGGATGAGCGCACGCGCAGCAAGGTTGGGATCAACGAGCTGCTGCGGCCGTAGCTTCGCGACTGCGAGCGCCATGACCGAGACGATTGAGAAGCCGAAGGCGCAGGCACTCGTTGGCGAGACCTCACCGGAGCCTGGTGGGCGTTGGGAACTTCAGCTGACCATTCGCACCAAGATGATCGGCGTTGGCGCGATCAAGGCGGTCGCTGATTTCGTCCGGATCGGGGCGCAGTTTGCAGGCCAGACGCAGATTGCCATCGGCGCGAAAGGCCGGGAGCTTCCGGGTCGGCTTGGTGACATCGAAGGCGAGATGACAGCAAGCGATGTTGCGCTCGACCTGCAGGTCCAAGAAGGTTTTCTCAAGGCCTACCGGTTTCACTGCACGGGGCAGGCCGTTGATGACGGCGCCCGGTATGAAGGCAGCTGGCATGCGCCCTGCGTGCACCCGGGAGACTGCAATTGCGACGGTACGACGGACGAATTCGTCATGGTCCGGCTGGACGAAACTGGCGATGGAGCGTCGCGCTAGTTGATCGAGACCTGCAGTGCCATCAGGCCGAAATAGGTCACGAGGATGCCGAGGCCTTCGAAGCCGACGCCGCGGCGTTCTCTCAGGATGAGGCCCATCAGCAGGATCGTAGTGATCACCGTCGCGCCGATCAGCATCAGCCCATCAGCCTGCGTCATGGCGTGATAGATTGAGCCGTCGCGGTAGGCGATGTCCGATAGCGACAGGAACAGGACGTCGAACGTATTGCCGCCGATAATGCCGCCAACAGCGAGCTGCAGCGCGCCCCGGCGGACAGCGGCGAGTGTGGTGACAAGCTCTGGCAGGGAGGTCGCGACAGCCGTCATCAGCGCGCCGACAATGGTCTGCGATATGCCGAGATTGGACGAAATGACCGCGCCTGACTGGGCAATGGCAAAGCCGCAGCCGGCGAGAACGAGGCTGAGGCCAATGAAGATGGCGATCATCACGGGCAGGCTGTGGATCTGCGCTTCTTCCTCATCCGGTTCATCGTCGCGCGTCTCATCGGTCTCTCGCGGTTGCCACATGGGCTTGTTGCGCAGCTGGACCGCCGCGCGCGTGCCGAAGAAGTAGACCGCAAAGAGAAGAAGCGAGACCGGATGGACGCCGAACAGGGTGTATTCTGGGGCGTAATTGGCCGCGAGGGGCAAGCTCATCAACAGGACCAGCATGGCGGCCATGAGCATGTTGTTGGCGTCTGCGGCGGCGTGCTCGAGATTGACGCGCTTGTAGATAAGATCAGCGATGACGAGGAAGGCCGTCTGGGCTGCAATGCCGCCAACTGCGTTGGAAACGGCGAGCGAGGCGAGCCCGGCAGAGGCTGCCGTCAGAGATGTCACGATGCCCGAGAGGGAGGTACTTGCCCCGAGAAGGACGCCGCCAAAGACCGCTTCGCCAAGGCCCGTGCGGTCTGCCAGCCGGTCTGCGGTCGAAATAATGCGGATACCGGCGAGCGTGACGACCACCGTCGCCGCCAGAAAAACGATAATGGCGATCTGTGTAGAAATGGGGGAGAGACCTTTTGTCGGCGAGTAGGAACTGCCTTCTGGCAATGCGCTTTCGGTCGGAAGGTTCCTGCTGAAGCCCGGACGATCCCTGTGGCAGCGGCAATTTGAGATGGCGATGAACGGCCCGGCCCGGCTAAAAGCGTGGTTGGAAAAACTTGGTCGTTGTGTTCAGGAGAGAAACGTGAAGCTGGAAATTGGGGTTTTTCTTTTCTCGGCAGCGTTATGCTTGGCTGGCCCGGCTGAGGCGCAAGAGAGGCAGGATCCGGCAACTGTATCCGAAGCATCGGCAATCGACTGGCGTGAGGCAGCGCAGACTGACGTGCTGGCCGCCTATGCAACCTACATCGACAATCATCCGGGCGTGTATGATCTTAAAAATCAGGGGTTTCCTGCGCAACTGTCCGCCGCGCGCAAGGCGGGTCTGGAGGAAGCTGCGAAGACTGAGAACGAGAGCGGCTATCGCCGGGCACTTGCCGCGTTTAGTGCTACGCTTTCAGACGGTCACGCGCTTGCTTTTGTGCCGCGCGCCCAGATGGCGGGCAGGGACGGCGCTCTCTGGCCCGGATTTGTTGCGGTGTGGCGCGGCGATAGCCTGCTGGTGCGCATGCAGGACACCTTTGATCCGCTTCACGAGGCCGAGATTATCGCATGCGACGGCGACCCGATTGTCGAGTTTCTGTCCTCTGCGCTGCTCACCCGCTATTTCCGGCCACGCGAAGCCGGCCAATGGTGGCGACGGCCTTCGCAGCTATTCTTTGCCGACGATGGCAATATTGAAGAGGCGCCTTCCGAGTGTCGGTTTATCATGCGGGCTGGTGCAGTTGAGGTACGACGACTCGACTGGCGCAAGGCGAGCAGGCCTGAACAGACATTCTACGACCTTGCACTCGGCGGCGATCGGGTGCCGACGGCGCTGACAGAGCCACGGAATGGCATTTTCCTTATCGGGCTTCAGGACTTTCAGCCGGACGCGGAGGAAATTCAGTCCTACCGCCGGATGTATGAGGCGGTGGCCGAGCGGCGGCCCGAGCTTCTTGGTGCCAGGGCGCTTGTCCTCGATCTGCGCCATAACAATGGCGGCAGTTCGTCATGGAGCGAGGACCTCGCTCATCTTCTCTGGGGTAAGGCCGCGGTTGAGTCCCGCCAGCCTGAAGGCGCGCAGGTCTGGTGGAGGACCAGCCTGGACAATACAGATCACGTCCGGAAAACGGCCGATCTGATCCGTGCCCAAGGGCATGCTGACACTGCCGAAGCATGGGAACACTATGCCGCGGAAATGGACAGTGCCCGTGCGCGTGGAGAGATGTTGTGGCGACAGGATGACGTGGCAATTAATGCGCGCGCGCCTGTCGCGTCAAAAGCTGTGACCACCGACTTCAGCACGCCTGTCTATGTCATAACACATGGCGGTTGCGCGAGTGCGTGTCTGGATGCTCTAGACACCTTCACCCTTTTTGAAAATACGCGGCTGATCGGTGCACCGACATCGGCGGACTCAGTCTATATGGAGGTACGGGTCGAAGCTCTGCCCGCCGGTCCAGGACAACTTGTCGTGCCAGTGAAATTCTATACGGGTCGTCAGCGCGCAGGGGGCGAAATCTATCAGCCCGACATTCTGATGACCGAAATAGACTGGTCCACAGAACGATTTCTGGACCGAATTGAAGCGGACCTTGCCGGGCGCTGATTCCGGTGGTGACCGTTATGCGGGTGCCTTGGCCCTGATCGACCAGCACCCGGCGGAGTAGCGGACCTCATCGCCGTCGATATAGGCGCCATAGGCCTGCCGCACGGCAGCGCGGACAGCGTCCTTGTCGGCCTGCGGGTTCATTTCGAGGAGACGCGGAACGGGGCCGAGCCTGTCGATAAAAAGCGGTAGCTCGCTGACCGGAAAGCTGCACGGGATGTCTTCTGGCGTGATGTCGATGCCGGTCCATCCGGCGTCTTTCAGGATGGTGTGGACATAGTCCCTGTCTTCGAAGCCGAACTGCCCCGGTGCGTTCTTCTCACGTTTCGGCATCTCATCGAGAAGCGGGGCGGCGGCGCGTGTGCCGGCGCTCATGAAGGGATTGTCGGCAGGACTGCGCCAGGCATAGAGGTGCAGGTTGGCGGCGATTGCAGCGGCGGATCTGAGGTTCGAGAACGCCTTTACCGGATCGGCGAAGAACATGACGCCGAAGCGGGACATCATAAGGTCGAAGCGGGTGTCGCCGAAGTTGTAGGTCTCCGCGTCGGCCTTGATGAAATCGGCGTCGATGCCTGCGGCGCTGGCCCGGCTGCGGGCGAGGGCGAGCATCGGGCCTGAAATATCGATGCCGGTGAGCTGTGCGGACGGGGCCAACTTTGCGGCAGCGAGAGTGACAGCGCCCGTGCCGCAGCCAATATCGAGGATGTTGGAGGCGCGGCTTTGCGCCGCGCTGGCTGCAAGACGGGTTTCGATGCCTTCGAACATGGCGTCCATGACGGACTGGGCGTCGACCCAGGTTTCACCGCCTGCGCCGTCCCAGTGCGACTTTTGCTGCGCGCGGATGTCTTTGGATCGGCTCATGCGGCAGTCTCGTCCTCAATCGGCGCTTCGGGGTCGCGGACCTTGATGAGGCCATTGCCGATGAAGCGCATGACCAGCTCATCATTCTGGTTGTAGACCCGGTTTTCAGACCGGGTGAGGCCCATGTCGGGGCGGCTTTTCATGCGCCGCTTGGAGATCATTTCCATCTCGATGCGGATTTCATCGCCCGGATAGACGGGCTTGATCCATTTCAGTTCATCAATACCGGGAGAGCCGAGACCGGCTTGCGGTTCGCCGTCCTGCATGGTCTCGACCATGAGGCGCATCGTCATGGCGGCGGTGTGCCAGCCGGAGGCCGATAGGCGACCGAAGAAGGTCTGCTTGGCGGCTTCATCATCGAGGTGGAAGGGCTGGGGGTCGTATTTGGAGGCAAAATCGATGACCTCCTCACGCGTGACCTTATAGGACCGCGGCGAATGGGTGATCGTGCCCGGCTTCATGTCCTCGAAATAGCGCATTGCTCCCCTCTCTCTTTTCAGTCGACTGGGGTTGGAGATCGGCTCTGCGCTGGCAGAAAGCAAATCCTGCCGCTGCGGCATGATGGCTAATCAAGCCAGAAGAGTGCCTCGACCGTTTCGCCGAGGGCTTGAGCGAATTTCAGCGACACGATGGTCGAGGGGATGAAGACGCCATTCTCCACCGTGTTCACGGTCTTCCGGCTGACGCCCATTTCCTCGGCGAGCTGTGCCTGCGTCCACCCCTTGGCTTCGCGGGCTTCCTTGATGCGGTTGGCAAGTCCCTCAGCCACCGGTGAGCGTCTCTCGCAGGCCAAAGACAAGCAGCGTGATGCCAAGGCTGGTGCTGATCAGCATATGGCCGGCGCGCTGGCCCTCGATCGGGTCGAAAGGGGAAACGATGACAAGCATGACGCCGAAAAAAAGCGCAACGAAGAAGCCGACCTTGATGGCGATATCGCGGTTGGCGCGGGTCACTTCATCATTGGCGAGCTTGCGGATCCGGCGCGGTACGAAAAGCGCGCCGCTGGTCATCAGGAGGGCGAACAGGAAGCCGACAAAGCAGAGCCAGATGATGATCTGCCACCAGGCGACCGCGCCATCATCCCAGCTGAAGAAGATGCCCTGCTGGATGACAAGGACGATCAGGCCGAGGAAAGGCGCCATACGGCCATGGGCGCGCACGATGGCGTCAGCCCTTTCGATATCGCTTTCGGTCGCGGTCATCGTATTGCTTCTTGTAACCTGCAGGTGACATGTAACCCGTGGGTGACACGCCGTCAAGCCAGCTTTTTCGTGACGTGCACGGACTTCGGGGTTAGGCAGACACCATGAGAGAGCTTCTTCCCCTTGCCGAGGAGATCGGCACCATCCTCAAGGCGCGTCGTCAGACAGTTGGCGTCTGGGAGTCTTCATCTGGTGGTCTCGTGTCGGCGGCCCTGCTCGCGCAGGCGGGCGCGTCGGCCTATTTCCGGGGCGGCGGTGTGATCTATGCGCCGGCTGCGTTTCGCGGGCTGGCTGGCCTGTCGAAGGAAGACCTTGGCGGCATGCGTTCCTCCAGTGAGCCTTATGCGCGCTTTGCTGCCGCGACAATTCGTGAGCGCCTGCGTGCCGACTGGGGGCTTTGCGAGACCGGTGCGGCGGGGCCGGACGGTAATGGCTATGGCGATGCGGCAGGGCATACCTGTACGGCGCTCGCCGGCGACGGCGTCGAGATATCCCGCACGCTGGAAACCGGGCTGAGCGACCGGGTCACCAATATGGAGCTGTTCGCGCGCGACGCGCTGGAGTTACTCTTGGAGAATATTCGCTAGGCGGCGAAATCAGGAAAAGGAAGTCGGTCATGGCGGTCAATGCCGAGGCATGGCGGTTCGGGGCGCCGGTGGCGGGCTATGCCTGGCGGGTCGAGGGGGCGAAGGCGAACCTCCTCCTCATGCACGGCTATGGCGAGTATGCGACGCGCTATGTCGCCGAATACAACCAGCTGATCCCTGCGCTGAACAAGGCGGGCATCAGCGTCTTTGCCTTTGATGCGAACGGGCATGGCGCCTCACCGGGGCCGCGCGGCGCGACCGATATGAAGCAGGCCGTGCACCATCATCAGATGGCGCGTGAGGCGCTGGCTTTAGAGAGCAAGGCGCCACTCCTTCTGTTCGGCCATTCGCTGGGCGGTCTGATCACCGCGGCAAGTGTTGCGGGCAAGCCAGCGGGTGTAGAGGCAGTGGTGCTGAGCGCGCCTGCCCTGCAGATTGAGCTCAACCCCGTGCTGAAGACGCTGGCGGGCCTGATCGCCGCGATTGCGCCAGCTGCACGCCTGACACCGCCGCTGGAAGCTGAAGCGATCTCGCGCGACGGGGCTGTGGTGGAGGCATACCGCAACAATCCTGACGTCATCACGAAGCCGCCCGCCGCGCGCCTTGGCGCGACCGCCGTGTCGGTGCTTGAGACAGCGTGGACGAAATTTTCCGCATGGAAAGCGCCGGTGCTGATCATCCATGGCGACGCGGACAGGCTGACGCCGATCGAGGGCTCGCAGCGCTTTTTCGAAACGATCGGTGTGAGCGACAAGACGCTGGACGTGTTCGAGGGCGGGTATCATGAGCTGCTCAATGATACCGAGCGCGACAGGGCGCTTGCGGTTATCCTGAGCTGGATTGAGCGGCACCTGCCGTGAAACTCCGCACTTACCGGGCGGGCGATGCCGCGCGTCTGGCAGAGATATTCCGCGCCGCAATCCGTCAGCTGGGAAGCCGGGACTATACAGCCGAGCAGGTCGCCGTCTGGTCCGGGGCACGTGTGACGGCAGAGCGCCTGCACGAGATGTATAGCGATGGCCGGGCGACATTCATCGCTGTGGACGAGGCTGACACTGCCATCGCATTCAGCGATCTGGAAGCTGACGGCCATGTCGACATGCTCTACTGCCATCCGGATCATGCGGGCAAAGGCGTCGCCAGCGCGCTGCTCGAAGCTATCGAGGCTGCGGCGCGGCAGGCAGGCATAACGCGCCTTCACACCGAAGCGAGCGAGACGGCGCGGCCCGTCTTTGCGCGGGCGGGCTATGAGACGGTATTGCGCCGCCCGCTCGAAATTGATGGGGTGGCCCTCCATAACTGGAAGATGGAGAAGCTGCTTTGACCAAGCCCGTGGCCGAAACTGACATCGCTGTCCGCATTCATTCGAGCCAGGGCGACGGGTTGGAGCAGGCTGTGCGCGAGGCCTTTCCGGGTGTCGAAATCTTTCGCGGGCCTATGGAGAGCGACCGATCTGAGAAGGTGCTCGTAACCTTCTATCCGTCTGAGGACGAGGATCTCTCCAAATATCGCTGGGTGCATTGTGTCGGGGCGGGCGTGGACGCGATCTGTAAGGCGTTTGCGGGCATTGAGCCTGCCCCGCTTGTCACCCGAACGACCGGCCGGATGGGGCAGCAGATTGGCGAATATTGTGCCGGGTATGCACTTTCATGGCTGCAGAAGATGGCGCTGCGCCGGACGTTGGAAGAAGCGCGCGACTGGGACCGGGAGCGGGCAGCCCCGGCCTATCTGTTCGAGACGCAGGTCGCCATTATCGGCACCGGATCCATAGGGCAGGGCGTTGCTGGCGCGTTCAAAGGGCTGAAGGCGCCAGTGCTGGGCCTTTCACGGACAGGTCGGGCCGTAGAGGGGTTTGATGAGGTGATGCGTCTAGTTGATCTCTCGACTGAAGAGGACGCGAAGATAGTGGTCGGGGCGCTGCCCTTTACGCCGCAGACCGCTAACGCCATCGGCGCTGATGTGTTCGACAAGCTGAACGGCGCGCTGTTCATCAATGTCGGGCGCGGAGCGACGCTGGACGAGGATGCGCTGAAGGCGGCGCTTGATAGCGGCAGGGTGGATCATGCGGTTCTGGACGTCTTTCGCGATGAGCCGCTGGACCCCGGGCACTGGTTCTGGAGCGATAGCCGCGTCATCGTCACGCCGCACGTATCCGGACTTACATTGCCGAGCGATGGGCAGGCGCGCCTTCTCGAGCTGCTGCACAAGCGTCTCAAAGGTGAAGCGATTGAGGCCGATGTGGATGTCGCGCGCGGCTATTGAACCGCTTGCAGGGGTAGGCCGAGCGTGCGCAGCATGAAGTTCGCCCGGGCTTCGACGCTTGTCTTCGGCAGGTCGATCAGGCGATAGCCGCGAGCCGGATAGGCGATGCGTAGCCAGTTGTATTCGCGCACGGCTTCCTCGAAGGGCAGCGGGCGCTCCTCATCCTGAACGTATAGGTCAGCCCAAGGCGGCGCGAAGAATACGGTACGGTCGTAGACATATGCCTCGCCCAGCGATCTGAGGTCAGCTGGCGTATCGATGGTCAATCGCTCGAAATGGGCAAGTGCGTCCACGGCAGAGCGGTCGAAGAAGATGGGGCCATCAATGTCCCGCACGGCGCGCAGGCTTTCGGCGGCAATCTCGATCGCCCGGCGCACGAAGGCTTGGGGATTGACCCAGGGCAGGGCGTCGGAGCCTGTTTCCAGTGCTTCGCGAACGATCTGCCGGCCCGGTTCTTCGACCGTTGTAAAACCGCGCGCACCAAGCTCTTTCAGGAGGGTGGACTTGCCGCCCGACGAGCAGCCGGAGATGACGATCCGGCGACGGTCCATCTCAGTCCTCGTCGCCATACATGACGCGTTCGAGATAGAGCCCGTCCGCCGGGGCGACCGGGCCGCAGGCGGTACGGTCGCGCGCTTCGAGGATTTCCTTCATCCAGGAAGGCTCACGCATGCCGCGGCCGACTTCAACCAGGCTGCCCGTGATGGAGCGGACCTGACGGTGGAGGAAGCTGCGCGCTGTCGTGGTGATCTCCACGCGGTCAGCGAGACGGAAGACCTCCAGCGTATCCAGCGTCTTTACCGGGCTTTTGGCCTGACAGGCCGCATCGCGGAAGGTGGAGAAATCATGCTCGCCAATGAGATAGTTGGCCGCTTCCTGCATGGCGTGGACATCGATTTCAAACGGGATGCGCCAGATGAGGCCCTTGTCGAAGGTCAGGTGCGCGCGGCGTGTCTGGATGATGTAGCGATAGGCGCGGCCCGTCGCATCAAAGCGAGCGTGGAAACTCTCATCGACCTCTTCTACTGCCAGCACGGCGACCGGGTCGGGGCGGAGATGATAGTTCAGCGCGTCGCAGAGTTTGCGGACAGGGCGTGGCTTCTGCAGCGTCAGATGGGCGACTTGACCGGTCGCGTGCACGCCGGCGTCGGTGCGCCCCGCGCCCTGGACTACGACCGGCTGGCCGTCGAGCTTGGCGGCGGCGCGTTCAAGCGCGCCCTGCACGGTCGGCTGTCCGTCCTGTCGCTGCCAGCCATAATAGGGGCGGCCATCATATTCGACGAGAAGGCGAAGGCGCTGGCTCATTCGGCCTCCATGAAAGCTGCGGGATAGGTGAGCGTGCCGGAGCGCGGCGCGGTTTCGAAAAGCTCGATCGCCATGAAGGCCTCCCCGGACCAAGGGGCGTCATACCGGGCGGCAACGGCCGGATTGAAGCCAAAGCGCGGATAGTAGCCGGGGTGGCCGAGGACGAAAACAAGCTGGCGGCCAAGCTGTTCGACCTGCGGCATGCCCGCCTTGATCAGCGCATAGCCAATGCCGCGGCGCTGCTCATCCGGGGCGGCGCACATGGGGCCGAGACCTGCGGCGACATCCTTGCCGTTCACGAGGATGCGGAAGAATTCGAGATGACCAATGAGGCGGCCCTCCTCATCTTCGGCGACGAGGGAGACGAGGCTGTCGCCATCGCTGTGAAGCTGGCGCGTGATGCGCGCTTCATCCGGCATGCCGAAGGCGGCGTCGTTGAGCGCGGCGACCGCATTGAGGTCACTGGGGGTGGTCGCACGGATGGAGGCGCTCACGCGAAGCATGTCCCGGCCTTGATCTCGTTTCCGCGCAGGAAGTCGCCCGCATCCATGGCGCGTGAGCCTGGTTTCTGCAGGCGGGTCAGACGCACAGCCTTGCCGGCGCCGCAGGCGACGAGAAGCTGGTCATCGAGCAGCGTGCCGGGCGCCGCGTCATGGGCGTGATCGACATATTCGCTCATCAGCGCCTTGATGCGCAGCGGCTCGTCCTCGCCCGGCGGTGTCCAGTGAAACCAGGCGCCCGGGAAAGGAGAGAGGCCGCGTATCTGCTGGTCGATTTCATGGGCCGGGCCGGTCCAGTCGATGCGCTGGTCGGCGGCGGTGAGCTTGGCGGCATAAGTGACGCCGTCCTCGCTCTGGGGCTCTGGCGTGAGCATGCCGCCGGCAAGGCCTTCGAGGGCGCGCGGGGCAAGCTGTGCCCCTAGTGCGGAGAGCCGGTCGTGAAGGCTGCCGCCGGTCTCATCGGCGGCGATTTCAGTCGTTTCTGTTGCGAGGACGGGGCCTGTGTCGAGGCCCGCTTCCATCATCATGGCCTGAACGCCCGTCACCTTATCGCCCGCCATGATAGCGCGCTGGATTGGCGCAGCGCCGCGCCAGCGTGGCAGGAGGGACGCGTGCAGATTTATGCAGCCAAGGCGCGGCGCATCGAGAATAGCTTGCGGCAGGATAAGGCCATAGGCGACGACGACAGCTGCATCGAGGTTTAGTGCGGCGAAGGCGGCTTTCTCGTCCTCGCTCTTGAGGGATTTGGGCGTGCGCACCTCAATGCCGTTTTCCTCGGCGTAGCGGTGTACGGGGGTGGGCGTCAGCTTCTTGCCGCGTCCGGCTGGGCGGGGCGGCTGCGAATAGACGCAGGCGATCTCATGGCCCGCCTCTATCAGGGCGGCGAGCACGGGCACGGAGAAATCCGGGCTACCCATGAAGGCGAGGCGCAAGGGTTTCGTCATGCTGCGGGGTCTATCGCGAGGCTCTGAAAGTGCAAGATGCGGCAGTGTGTAGATCTTGAAGAGCCGACCTCCCAGCGGAAGGTGGGATCCATGTCGGCTGGGTGGTGAATGCGGCTCTCAACCGCCATGGGCCCCAACTTTCGTTGGGGAGACGGATAGTGGGTTCAGGGAAGGGCTGAGAGTGGTTCTTGCGCCGCAGGGGCTCTGCGGTTGGGGAGCTGGGTCCGGACTTCGGCCTAGCGCATCGCGCCGGCCATGCCATTGCCGGAGAGGCCGTTGCCCGCGCAGATAATGACAATCAGCGCTGCCAGTATCAGCACTATGGTCCAGCGGACCCAGGCTTTGGCGAACAGGCGGGCGATCAGGCCGCGCTTTTCGATTTGGATTTGGAAAGCTTGTCAGAAAGGCGCTTGGCCTTCTTCACCTTGTCGACCGCGCGCTGGCGTTTCAGGCGCGAAAGGTGGTCGATGAAGAGCGTGCCTTCGAGGTGGTCCATCTCGTGCTGGATGCAGACGGCGTACATGCCCTCGGCGATCTCATCGACTTCCTTGCCATTGTAATCGAGGTATTTGACGCGGCAGCGGGTAGGACGCTCAACCTCGTCGAACACGTCCGGCACGGAGAGGCAGCCCTCTTCGTATGGGGCAAGATCCTCGGTCAGGGGCAGGATTTCGGGGTTCACGAAATAGCGGGGTGCGGGCTCTTCATCCGGGCCAGCAAGGTCCATCACGATGACGCGCTTGGGCACGCCAATCTGGATCGCCGCGAGGCCAATGCCGGGGGCGTCGTACATGGTTTCCAGCATGTCATCCATGAGCGCGCGGAGGTCATCCGTCACGCCGCCTTCGACGGGCTTGGAGACTTCCTTCAGACGCGGGTCCGGGACGGTGAGAATTTCGCGAATAGCCATGGCCGGAAAATAGGAGGAGGAGGCCGAGAAATCAACGCCGGGGCGCTGTTTGACAATGTCTGGCTGTGATCGCTACCTGCAAGATAGTTGTTCAGAGAGGCTGGGATGAAGTTGGTTGTAATTGGGGCCTCGCTCTCACTGTTGATGCTTGGGGCATGTGAAGAACGGGCAGATGATCAGGCCATACCCGATGTTGGGTGCCTCGCCGCGAACTGTGACGCCGTCCAACCAGGCGACGAGACCTGGGACTGCCTCTACGAAGCCGAAATACCCGAAAGCATGGCGGACAAACCGTTTCCCGTGATTGAATTCACCGGGAGCCGACGGGGCCAATTCTGCCGGTGGGATGGCAGATCAATCCAATACGTCGTGCAAATCGGCGGTGAATGCCCTGCCTCCAGAACATTTGACGCGATTTCAAGAATTGTTTTGCCAGAGCTTCCGACAGGCCAATTGCTGAAGAAGATCAGAGTAGGGTTTGGAGAGGACATAGATCTCGACGCCTATCAGGAGGTGAACTGTGGCGGGGAGGGTGCTTACTCGTTCCCTGACAATGAAGTAGGTCGGGCGCAGGCGGAAGAGCTCGGGTTTCTCTCGGATACGGAGCGTTTCACCATCAAGGGGCAGGTGCGAGACGTTTTCACGCTAGAGATCGGGGTTGCGCAACTTCGTGCCGCGACGGGCCTGCCGATCGTGGCAGCGTTTCATTCACCGCAGAGCCTGGAAGTCCACTGGGAGCCGCAAGCATATCCGTTTGACGTGAACGCTTGCGCCGAGACTGTCGTCTTTCTCGAAGATTATGGCGGTCTGGTTGAAGGGGCGGAGTGTGAGGCGACGGAGTAGGTAGCTCTTCTATCGCTCGATCAGCAGCATCCTAATCCTCGCCCAGATCAAACTCCAGCTCGCCGGTGCGGTCGGGTAGGGTGGCGCGCTTTTCGATGCTTTCGATTTCGGGCACGGATTTCTCCGGCGGGGCGATCTGCAGGTCTTCGAACTTGCGCGCGGCGGGCAGGACGCGGGAGGTGAGGCTGGAACCCATTTTGTTGTAGGCGTCGACGGCTGAATTGAGCGATTTGCCCATCTTCTCGACATGGCCGCCGAGGGTGGTGAGGCGTGAATAGAGGTCCCGGCCGAGCTCTGCGGCTTTCTTCGCATTCTCTGTCGCTTGTTCCTGGCGCCAGCCATAGGCAACCGCCTTCGCGAGGGCGAGCAGGGTGGACGGGGTCACGACGATGACCTGACGGGCGGCGGCGAAATCAAAGAGGTCCGGCTCAAATTCCAGTGCGGCAACGTAAAAGCTCTCGCCCGGAATGAAGAGCGCGACGAAGTCGACGCGCTGGGAGAAGGCGCTCTGATAGTCCTTGGAGCCGAGCGTCTTGATATGATCGCGGACCTTGCGGGCGTGGGCGCGCATGAAAGCCTCACGGCGGGCCGGATCGCTTTCATCGAGCGCCTTGAGGTAGTCCTCAAGCGAGACCTTGGAGTCGACGACGATTTCGCGCCCACCTGGCAGCTTGATGACGACGTCGGGGCGCTGGCGGCCGCTTTCGGTCTCGCCATGGACCTGTTCGGAAAAGTCGCAATGGGCAGACAGGCCCGCATGCTCCATGACGTTTCGCAGGGTCGTTTCCCCCCAGCGGCCACCGCCGCGCGGCGCTGAGAGCGCGCTGACCAGCTTGTTGGTCTCGCTGGTATGGACTTTCAGGCTCTCGCCAATGGCTTTGACCTGTTCCTGAAGGACCGATTTGTCGTCGGCGCGAACTTTCTCGATCTCCGAGACTTTCTTGGCGAACTCCTCGAGATTCTTGGTGATCGGCGTCATCAGCTCCTTGAGGTTGGTCTGCGCGCCTTCCTTGTGGCGTTTGAAGTGCTCGTCGGCGAGTTCGAGGAACTGCGTGTTCGCGCGGCGCAGCACCCCTTGCGCGAGTTCTGCGAACTTCTTCTCGTCCTCGTCGCTGCGCGCTTCGGCCTTGGCGAGGTCGATGCGGGCCTGCTCGGCGACGGCGTCCTTCGTCTTCACCTGCTGGCGCAGTTCGTCGCGTTCGGCTTTCAGGGCAGCGACGCTGTCTTCCGCATATTCGAGGTCCCGCCGGGCATTGGTTGCCTTTGCACTGAGCTGGCCACGAATGACGAACAGGGCGACCGCAACGGCTATGGCCGCGAGCAGCAAGACAAGATGAATGAGATCGAGGCCGATAGAGCCAATAGTGACGAGCGCTTCCATGGGTCCTGCCTAATCCGATTCGGGGCTTGACCTTTTCACGCCCGCATCTGAACATACGGGGAACAAACGGGCGCGTCCAGAGCGGGCGGCGTCTATAGGGGGAGTTGGGGGCCGCCAGAATGACTGAGCCATGGGTAAGACGGCTGGGTGCGGTTGCGCGCCGCCATGCGGGTCAGCCTGACGAGGCAGAGGACCTTGTGCAGCTTGCTTGCCTCGCGGCTGTAGAGGCGGGCAGGACTGATTTCGAGTCCGAAGAGACGCAGAAATGGCTGCGCGGCGTCATCCGCAATCAGGCCCGGCAGGTGGCCCGTACTTCTGTGCGTCGGCGTGAGAGAGAAACGGGCTGGCAGCATGTATCGGATGTGCCGGCGGGGCTGACCGACAGGGATGCCATCAGTCTCGGCGGGCTCAGCCCGTCCCTGCGCGTGACCGCGTTACTGGCGCTCAACGGGGCGACGCGTGCTGAGATTGGCTGGCTGCTTGGTCTGTCTGATACGGCGCTGCGCCAGCGTATCTCGCAGCTCAAGCGTAGTATTGAGACCTCACCGGACGTGGATCTGACGCTGGATGAGGTGCTGCCCTATGGCGCGATGCGTCAGAGGATGAGAGCGCGGCTCGCCCCGCGCGGCGGATTTCTGGCGAGCCATGACCCGGACGGTCATTTTTTTGTACTGACGACCTCACAGATTGCCGATCGGCGGCAACAGAGATGTGAGCGAACCAGCTAGAGGAGGTCTTCATGCTCACGAAAACAGGAATTGGTGCCATCGTCTTTTACGTGGCCGACATTGACCGCACAGAGGTGTTTTATCGCGACAGTCTCGGGCTCGACCTGACGCGCATGCCGGGCGAAGAGGGCGAGGCAGGCGGGGCCGACTGGCTCATGGCGGAGGCCGCGAATGGTGTGTCGCTCATCTTCTTCCAGCAGGACGGAAAGCGCGGGGACAGCCCTGTCGTCGTCTTTCATCTGGAGGAAGGCGGCATCGACGGCGTCGTGGAGGGGCTCGCCTCAAAGGGCGTGACGATCGTGACGCCGGTGTCCCATGCCCCGGATGGCGGGCTGACGGCTGACTTTGCTGACCCTGATGGGCACACGCTGTCGATGTATCAATCGCCCGGTGCGCCGCGCTGATAGTGAAACGTCAGCCTCGTGGTGAGCGTGGTTTGTCAGGCTCACCATGAGGTCCGAACCACGAAGCGGGCCACGTTGCGAACCGCCCTCGTCCTTCGACTTCGCTCAGGATGAGGGCGGATTGAGACGTGGGGGCTGTGGTGGTGAAATTTGCTTCGCTCATCGCACCCTACAGAATGGCGGTCCTGACCGAACCTCCCAGCCGCCATGGGCCCCAACTTGCGTTGGGGTGGCGGATTGAAACTGGCTTGTCAGAAAACACCCATGGCGAGACCCGCGGCCATGGCTTCGCCGAGCTCGCGGCATGTGTCGAGGTCATCTTCGCTGATCGTCTTGTCGGCGAGGATGTCTTCGCGGGTCTGCGCGTGGGTACAGATGATGAAGGGCTCCTGCGCGATCTTGAGCCGCCAGCCCTGCGCGATGCGGGCGGTCTGGCGCATGGCGTTTTCGCCGTCTGAGCCTGCGCAGATCATCTGCGCATAGGGGCGCCCCTCGATCTTGCCGAGGACCTCGTAATAGGACCGGTCGAAGAACTCCTTCATGCCGCCCGCAATGGCGGCGAGGTTCTCCGGCGCGCAGAAGATGTAGCCATCGGCGGCGAGGAGGTCTTCCGAGCCTGCCTCGGTTGCGACTTTCAGGATGGTCTCGCAACCTTCTTCGGACTGGGCCGCCTTATGCGCGGCCTTCGCCATCTGCTCGGCGCCGCCTGTGCGGGAGAAATAGACGATGAGGAGTTGGGGCATGAGTTATGGTATAGATGCTGTATCGGGGATCGGAAACGCTGAGAGCCGGAGATAGGGGCTAGAACTTTGTCGAGACCGTTTTGTTTGCAGCTAGGCGCCACGGATTTCCGCAGCAGTTTCCCGCAAGGGAAAATCGCCGTGATCGCTTTAGTGTTAGCTACTACAGGATGTGGAGCTACGCCCGCAAACTGCGTTGATGGTTGCGTAGATGTGTGTCGCGGGAAACCGTTTGGGAAATGCGCAAAAGAATACAACTCAGGGTACCAGCTTGGCTACCAAGACGGAGTTAGCGGTCGCAGGACATTCGGCGTTAATTCGGACGCCTACGTTGCGGGCTACTACGATGGTCACGCAGACGGGCAGGTTACCGCACGAGTGCTCGACCAGCCGTAGAACGATCTAAACTTGCACTGCCTTACACGTTAAACCGGAAGTGCAGGACGTCGCCTTCCTTGACGATGTATTCCTTGCCTTCCTGGCGCATCTTGCCGGCTTCCTTGGCGCCTGCTTCGCCATTGTTGGCGACGAAGTCGTCAAAGGCGATGGTTTCGGCGCGGATGAAGCCCTTTTCGAAGTCGCCATGGATGACGCCTGCGGCCTGAGGTGCGGTCCAGCCCTTGCGGATGGTCCAGGCGCGGGCCTCTTTCGGGCCGACGGTGAAATAGGTCTGCAGGCCCAGCAGCTGGTAGCCGGAATGGATGAGGCGGTTGAGCCCCGGCTCTTCGAGGCCTTGCATCTCAAGGAATTCAGCGCGCTCGGCTGGCTCCAGAACGGCCATTTCAGCTTCGATCTGGGCAGAGATAACGACGGCTTCGGCGCCTTCCTTCGCGGCGCGCTCCATCACCATTTCAGAATACTTGTTGCCAGTTGCGGCGCTGTCTTCGTCGACATTGGCGACGAGAAGGACGGGCTTGGCGGTCAGCAGCTGAAGCATGCGCCAGGCTTTCATCTCTTCCTTGGGCACTTCAGCCATGCGGGCCGGGCGGCCTTCATTCAGCTCAGCCAGGGCAAGATCGAGCAGGGCGAGCGTTTCCTTGGCATCCTTGTCACCGGATTTTGCTTTCTTCTCGACGCCTGCACGGCGCTTTTCGAGGCTTTCCATATCGGCGATCATCAGCTCGGTCTCGACGATGTCGAGGTCGGCGATCGGGTCGACGCGGCCCGCAACGTGCGTGATGTCGTCATCTTCGAAGCAGCGAAGCACATAGAGAATGGCGTCGGTTTCACGGATGTTGGCGAGGAACTGGTTGCCGAGGCCTTCGCCCTTGGACGCGCCTTCGACGAGGCCAGCGATATCGACAAAGTTCATCCGGGCCGGAATGATTTCCTTGGAGCCTGCGATCGCGGCGAGCTTTTCAAGACGCGGCTCTGGTACGGCGACTTCACCGACATTCGGCTCAATCGTGCAGAACGGATAGTTGGCGGCCTGCGCAGCTGCCGTCTGGGTCAGGGCGTTGAAGAGGGTGGACTTGCCAACGTTTGGCAGGCCGACGATCCCGCATTTGAAACCCATGTGCGCGCTCCTTCTTGCCGATGGTGTACCGGTCTGGTCTGGCGCGCGGCATAGCGCATTTTCGCCGTCAGAACAGGGGGGAATGTCGGGTTGGGCTGGTATTCGGTTGCGTCTGGTACAGGTATGGTCATAGACGAGGCGTTCGCCGAGAAGAGGATTTCATGGCTTTCGACGTGCTGCTAGTCTCTGCAATGGGGGACAGCAACAAGGCAACGGTACTGGCAAGGCGGCTGCGGGCGCTGAAATTCCGGGTGCGCCATGATGCAAAGCGCGCCCATACGACGCCGAGCGCGCGCGACCTCAGCGATTGTAACAAGGCGACCAGCGTTCTGGTGCTGTGGTCGGCCAAGGCGTGCGACAGCGACGGCGCAGATAGCGACTGGGTGCATGCGATGGCGCATCTCGGACGCTCGCGTCCGGGCGCGCTGGTTCAGGCGGACCTTGATGAAACCTTGCCTGACGAGCCGTTCGACAAGGATAAGCGGTACGATCTAGCGGGGCTGACCGCGCGTGCGACGCCTGAAGGGTTCAAGGCCCTGTGTGAGACATTAGGCGAGAAGGATGGGCGCGAAGGGCTGGCCGACTGGCTGTCGCTGTCTTCTGGAGATGAAGAGGCCAAGGCAGAATGGAAAGCGGCGCACCCGAATGATCCGCTGGCGCAGAATGGTGGTGGCCGAAAAGCCGCCGCGGCACGCGCGCCGGAGCCCGCTAAGCCTGCAAGCAAGCCCAAGAAATCGAAGGGCGAGCGGGTCACGACCGCTGCGGCTGCCAGCGCGGCGGCGACCGCCCAGCTGGTCGACGCGGCAGCTGGAAACAGGCTGGAGCTCAACCCGCCGAAGCCAGAGGTGGACTTTGCGCGCCCTCAAACGGGGCGTTCGAGCGGCCTGTTCATGCTGGTGCCGACCGGGCTTCTGCTTGTTGGCATGATGGTGATGGCATTCATGTCCCGGACCTCGCCTGCCCAGCTTTCTGGCGGCGGCGGTGGCGGCATCGTCAATATCGTGGAGAGCTGTCCTGCCGGGCAGGTGCCACGGTCACTGGTGCACAGCTCGCTATTGCCATCTGAAGACGATGCTGGCGGCGACATGTCGGAAGCGCCTGATGAGGCCAGCGGCAACTAGTCCGTCTGTTTCGGGTCGCGCTTTGGCGCCGGGGCGAGACGCATGACTTCGGACTGGAAGCGCTCTTCATTGTCTTCAAAGAGAAGCGGAAGCGCACGCGAACATGCGTCCAGCGTAGCTTCGAGCCAGTCTTTCTCTGCCTTGGCAAAGTCGTTAAGCACATAGGGCATGACCAGCGACTTGTCGCCGGGATGGCCGACGCCGAGACGTATGCGGCGAACGTCCGGCGAGAGGTGGGCGAGCATGGAGCGCACGCCATTATTGCCTGAATGACCGCCGCCGCGTTTGACGCGGACCCGGCCAGGGGCAAGGTCGATCTCGTCATGAAAGACGGTGACCTCTTCAGGACCGAGCTTGTAGAAACGCGCAGCTTCGCCAGCGGCACGTCCACTCTCATTATAGAAGGTCTGGGGTTTCAGGAGCAGAAGCTTGACCGGGCCTGACGCGGTCTGGACCGTGCCTTCGGAAGCTTCGCTTTGAAATCTTGATTTCCACGGACCAAATCCGTGATCGGCGGCGATCCTGTCGAGGACCATGAAGCCGATATTGTGCCGGTTGCCAGCATATTTGGCACCCGGATTACCCTGTCCGGCAAGAATATGCATGACAGGCTCCGTCGGACCGGTGCCCGCAGTGGCGGGCTGGCCCGAAAGCCAGCCCATGAATCTGCGGACTATTCCTTGGATTCTTCTTCGCCTTCGCCTTCAGCGTCGCCTTCACCATCCTCATCGGACTGGTTGATGGCTTCGACTTCGTCGGCTTCGGTTTCTTCCTCGGTCTCTTCGACAACTTCAGCCATCTTGCCGACGATGGTCGCGATGGTGAAGTCGCGGTCGGTGATGGTCGGCTCTGCGCCTTTTGGAAGCTTGATGTCGGAGATCTTGACGTTGTCGCCGATATCGAGACCGGTGAGGTCTGCTTCCAGGGCTTCCGGAATGCTGTCTGCGCGCACGTTCAGTTCGACTGCGAAGCGAACGATGTTGAGCGAGCCGCCTCTGTTCAGGCCAGGTGCTTCATCTTCGTTGGTGAAGTGGACCGGAACTTCAACCGCGATGACCTGGCTGGCCTTCACGCGGTAAAGATCGACGTGCAGCGGCATGTCGGAGACAGGGTCGAGCTGGATCGCTTGCGGGATCACGAGCTGCTTCTTGCCGTCATGGACGAGGTTTGCGGTCGAGGTCAGGAAGTGGCCGGAATTGATGCCCTTGATGACTTCGTTGAGCTTGAGGTTCACGGCAACCGGATCTTCGCCGCCGCCATAGAGAACGCCTGGGACCTTGCCATTGCGGCGAGCTTCGCGTGCGCCGCCCTTACCGGTGCGCTCACGGATTTCGACGTTGAAATTAAGTGTATCAGCCATTTTGCTTCCTTTCGTCCTGAAGTCCGCCGCCGGTCTCTTTGCCGGTCAGTGACAGCCTGACAGGTACGGCCTCGCGCCGTCCTTTCTGAAGCTGGGGCCAATACACCAGCGGGCCTGCCTTCGCAACCGGCGAGCTGACAGGGGTTGACGCATACGTGTTACAACTGTAACGAAGCTACAGATGTAACGCGGAAGCCCTTCATGTCGAAACCCAATTCCTCCGAACTTGTGATCCTCAAACAACTCTGGGCGAAAGGCCGCCAGACAGCGCGCGAGATCCACGAAGCCGTCGGGCCCGAACAGGGCTGGCAGCTCTCGACCACGCGGACTGTCATAAACCGGATGGAAGGCAAGGGCTGGGTGAAGCGGGACGGCGAAGCGCCGGACAATGCTGCCTTCTATGCGGCCGTGCTGGACCGGGTCGAAACGCTTGGTGGTCTGGTGCGCCAGCTGGCCCGACAGGTTCTGGACCTGAAAGGCCCGCTGCCAGCGTCGCTCTTCGCAGACAGTCCGCACCTTTCTGCTGAGGAGCTTGATGAGCTCGACGCGATCATCAATGCCGCCGAGGAGCGCGCAGACGACGAAACGGGCGGCAAGTCATGAGTGCGGCCTGGTTCATCACGCTATCGCTGGTGTGGACGGGCGGCCTTGCCGGGCTGGCGCGGTTGCTGACAGGGCAGGCAGCAGGCGCCCGGTACGCGCAAATTGTCTGGCGCGGTGCGGCCTGCCTCTCGCTTGCCCCCTGGCTGATGCTGGGCGTGCTGTCGCTTTTGCCGAGACGGTTTCCCGAAGGCCTGCCTGAAATTCCGTATCTGTACCCTCTGTCCGAAACAGTTGAGACGGCGTCGACAGGGCTTCGCGCTGTGGTGGCGCAGCCTGACTGGAGCGTTGCCGAGGCGGCGCTGCTGGTCGTCCTGATTGCAGGATGGGGCGCGCGGGCGGGCTTGTCCCTTGCAGGGCAGGTGCGGCTGCAAAGGTTGAAGGCTGCCGCGGTGGAGGCAGACTCGAACGCTCTGGTTTCGTCGCGGGGTATGCCGCCCCTGCGTATCATCCCGGCCGGGTCGCCCTTTGTTGCGGGGCTGTTGAAGCCGGCCATCTATATTCCAGAGGCGATGAAGTCGCCCGAGGACCGGCGCCATATCGTCATCCATGAATGTGTCCATATGGAGCGCGGCGACCTGATCACGCGTCCCTTTGAACGGCTCATCGCAGATATCTTCTGGTTCTCGCCCTTTGTATGGACGATCCGGCGCGAGCTAGACTTCTGGCGCGAGGCGGTGTGCGACGAGATTGCCGCTGAGCGTAGCGGCGACCCGATCGGCTATGCCCGGACGCTGGCCCGCGCGGCCCGGTCCAGTGCGCCGCTCAGAACCCTTCCCGTTTCAAGTTTCATCCTGCCCCGAAAGAGGAGCCTACCCATGCGACTGACCCGTATCCTCGATAATCAGCAAAAACGGCAAAGGCCGGTGCTTGCCTCCGCCGCGGCCTTGCTTGCACTGTCGGCGGCCCCCTTTGCTGTCGGCCAGGGAAGCGCGCTTTCCTCCAGCATCACTTACACCCACCCGGTGCTGATCGAAGCGAGCGCCAAGGTGACAAGCGAGTATGGCATGCGTACCCACCCGATCAGCGGCAAAGAGCTGATGCATACGGGCATGGACATCAAAGGTCCGATGGGCACGCCGATCTATTCGCCCGCAGAGGGCGAGGTCGGCTTCTCCGGCTATAAGGATGGCTATGGTGAAATGGTCGAGGTCATCTACGCCGATGGCTCAAAGCTGATCTACTGTCAGCTGTCGGAACGCCTGCTGGAGACTGGCGACACTGTTGCGGCTGGAGAGAAGGTTGGCCTGCTGGGTGCCAGCGGCCGGGCGACCGGACCGCACCTGCATGTTGAATACTGGCGGCCCGTTACGGCGGCCGACGGAACGGTCGAAATGAAAAGCTTCGATCCGGCTTCGGTGGACGGGCTTGTCATCTATCAGAACTAGGTGACGCCTCAGCGCACAAAAAAGGCCCTGCCGGATTGGCAGGGCCTTTCTCTTTGAAGGTGTAGTAGCTTGGGCCTAGCCCATCACATTGATGGCTTTGGCATTCACGAATTCCTTCATGCCTAAGCCGCCATGTTCGCGGCCATAGCCGGAATTCTTCACTCCGCCGAAGGGCATGTTGGGCTGGGCAAGACCAAAGCCATTGATGAAGACCATGCCGGTATCGAAATACTTCTCGGCAAGCTCGATGGCCTTCTCCTTGTCCTTGGTGAAGATGCCGCCGCCGAGGCCAAAGCGGCTGTCATTGGCGATGCGCATGGCATCGTCAGCATCCTTGGCACGGATGAGCGAGGCAACGGGGCCGAACAGTTCGTCATCATAGGCAGGCTGGCCGGGTTCGACGTTGTCGAGGACGGTTGCTGGATACCACCAGCCCTTCTGGTCCGGCTTCTCGCCGCCGCAGAGGATCTTGGCGCCCTTCTCCACGCTCTTCTCGACCTGTTCATGGAGGTCATCGCGAAGGTCTTCGCGCGCCATCGGGCCAATATCGCCTTCATTCTTCGACGGGTCGCCCATCTTCACGTTCTTCATGGCCTCGACGAAAGCGTCACGGAACTGGTCATAGACGGCATCGACCACGACGAAGCGTTTTGCCGCGACGCAGGTCTCACCATTGTTGAAGACGCGGCCTGTCACGCATTGTTTGACGGCCTGTTCCATGTCGGCGTCTTCTAGGACGATGTAGGCGTCGTTCGAACCAAGCTCGAGCACAGTCTTCTTGAGCTGCTCGCCTGCCTTCTTGGCGACGATCGCGCCAGCGCCAGAGCTGCCCGTCAGCGTCACGCCGCGCACCAGCTTGTGCTCGATGACCTTGTCGGACTGGTCATGGCTGATGCGGAGGACCGAAAAGAGGTTCTTCGGAAGGCCTGCATCCTCGAAGATTTCTGCAAGCATAAGCGCGGAGCCGGTGACAGATTCTGCGTGCTTTAAGAGGACGCCATTGCCCGCCATCAGATTGGCGATGGCATAGCGGACGACTTGGTAAGCGGGGAAGTTCCATGGCTGAATGCCATAGATCACGCCGATCGGTGAATAGGTGATGACGCCCTTGCCGCCATTCGGCAGCTCACGCTCTTCATTCTTGAGCTCTTTCGGGCCGTTCTCGGCCGTCCAGTCACAGATGCCGACGCAGAGATCAATCTCCGCTTCGCCCTGATTGACGAGCTTGCCCATCTCATCGGTCATCAGCCTGGAAAGTTCAGACTTTTTCGCCTTCAGGCCTTCACCAATTTTCTTGATGATTTCGGCGCGCTTCTCTGGCGCTTCGTGGCGCCAGGTCAGGAACGCTTCGTGGCATTGCTCGATCGCGGTTTCGTATTCGCGATCGGTCATCACCGGATAGCGATCAAGTTCCTCGCCGGTCGCTGGATTGATGGTCGTGAGCGTGTCGCCCAGTCTTTGACTGTCAGCCATTTCTTGGCCCTTCCTTCTTGCTGGATAAGTTACCTAACCAACACGAAGGGGGCAGAGGCGTTCCCGCCCCAAAGGGCGGTGCGACATTACAAATCAGTCGAAGAGCTTCGAGACACTCTCATTGTTCGCGATGCGCCGGATCGCCTCGCCGAGAAGCGGTGCGACTGAGAGAACGCGAAGGCTTTTCGACTCGAAGTCTTCTTGCGTCGGGCGGATCGTGTCGCAGATGACAATCTCGTCCATGACGGAGTCTTCGATCCGCTTCACAGCATTGTTCGACAGGACGCCGTGCGTGACATAGGCGTTGACGCCAACGGCGCCGGCATCTTTCAGGGCGGCGGCCGCATTCACAAGCGTGCCACCGGAGTCGCAGATATCGTCGACCAGGATGCAGCGGCGGCCGGTCACGTCACCGATGATGTTCATGACTTCCGATTTGCCAGCTTCCGGGCGCCGCTTGTCGACAATGGCAAGGTCGCAGCCAAGACGGTTCGCAAGGTTACGCGCGCGGACCACGCCGCCAACGTCAGGCGAGACGACCATGAGGTCAGCGCCGTTATGGGTCATGCGGATATCGTTCTCGATGACCGGCATGGCGACGAGGTTGTCGGTCGGCACATCAAAGAAACCCTGAATCTGGCCGGCATGGAGGTCCATGGTCAGGACGCGGTCGGCGCCCGCGGTCGAGATGAGGTTTGCAACCAGCTTGGCCGAGATCGGCGTGCGGCCGTCCGTTTTGCGGTCCTGACGGGCATAGCCGAAGTAAGGGATCACTGCCGTGATCCGCTCTGCCGACGCGCGGGCCAGCGCGTCGATGGCGATCAGCAGCTCCATGAGGTTGTCATTGGCCGGCTTGGATGTGGACTGGATCAGGAAGACGTCTTCGCCGCGGACATTCTCATTGATCCGCACAAAGATCTCATCATCGGCGAAATTCTTGATCTCTGCCTTGGAGAGAGGGCAGTCCAGATGGTCGGCAATTGCCTCGGCCAGAGGACGGTTCGCATTACAGGTAATGAGTTTCATCGCGGGGGCTGCCTTCCCTTGAGATCGGTTTCGAGGTGCTTTTGGCGCACGAGGGGCAGAGTCGCAAGAAAAAGGGTGCAGGTTTTGGCCCTGCCGCGTCGCTCAGCCCAACATATAGCTGCTTCATCCTTCGACAGGCTCAGGATGAGGTGGAGTTTGATCGCGGCGCGGCAGAAGGCCTCATCCTGAGCCGGTCGAAGGACGAGGCCTGTCAGAATAGCTTTCTAGCCTTCCAGCATGATCACTGAACCCTGACGGCCATAGTCAGGTTCGCCGAAGTGATTGCGGCGGCGGTTGGAGAAGTACATGTCTTCCAACTCGCAAGTGTCGTGGCCAATCACATCGACGAAGGCGAGCCCCGCCTTCACGAGGCGGTTCTTCACGAAGGTCTCGATATTGAAGTGATAGCGGTCGCCTTCGCCCGGGTGGAACAGGTTGCCCGCCCAAGGGGCGCCGCTGAGGATTTCATCGCGAAATTCCGGGCCGACCTCATAGCTTTTCTGGCCGATGCAGGGGCCAACCGCGGCGTAGATGTCTTTGCGGTTCGCGCCGGTCTCTTCCATCTTGGCGATGGTCGCTTCGCAGATGCCGGCAAGCGCGCCTTTCCAGCCCGCATGGCAGGCGCCGATGACGCTCGCTTTCCTGTCAGCGAAGAGAACCGGCACGCAGTCGGCGGTCAGGATGCAAAGCGCGATGCCGGGAAGGTTTGTGACCATGCCATCGGCCTGCGGGCGGTCCGGGCCCCAGGGCATCGTGGCCAAGATCGCGCGGTCAGAATGGACCTGATAACAGGAGAGCATGTGATCGACTTCGCGCGTGCCGATCAGGTCTGACACCAGCCGCCTGTTGCGCATCACGGCTTTCGGTTCGTCATCAGAGCCGATGCCGAGGTTCAGGCTATCATAGATGCCTTCGGACGTGCCGCCCTGACGCCCGAAAAAGCCGTGCTTGATGCCGTTCATTCCGGCGAGCCGGGGCGCGAGGACGTGAGGGATCTTGGTCAAGGATATGGCCTAGCTCGGCTGGTGTTCGGTGGTTGGTTCGTCTGGCGCGGACGTCTGCAGGTCTTCGTCGTCCTTGTCACGCGACTTCCTGCCAAAGCGGCCAGCGATCCAGCCTGCGCGCTCTTCCATCTTGCGAAGCTCACCGTCGAGCTTGGCCATGGTGCGCGAGAGATCGCTGCTGTCTTCCTTGCGCCAAGCAATTTCTGCCTGCGCGAGTGCCCAGGCGATGGCCGTGGTGCGGATGGGTTTGGGAAAGTCGCCAGAGCCATCGAGGCCTGAGCAAGACAGCGCCCAGCTGGCAGTGGTGTGTCGGGCCGCAATGAGGTTCAGCAGGCGGGCAGGCTGTGTCTGGCGCCATTCGATCAGGGAGAGCATCGCTTCGCGGTGCTCTTCCATCCTGTCGAAACGCATCATGATGACGTCGAAAAGCCGCGTGCGAGGTGTCTCGTCCTCACTGGTGGAGCCTTCGCTCATTGCTTCATCAAGCCAGTCTTCGACAGCGTCAGAGATCTTCGCCTTGTCGGCAACGCCGTGAAAGTCTTTCAGCGACAGGCCTGCGCGCTCTGCGATTGCGCTAAGCGTCAGGTCCCGCCAGTCGATCGTCTTTGCGAGTTCGAGCGCGGCCTCAACGCCCTTGTTGAGTAGGTCCTTGCGCGCGTCGCTCATGTGTCAGTCTCCTGAAAGCTCGCGGTCGCGCCGGATGGCTTCTGCGACCGCCTCCTTCATCAGAGATGGCATGGCCCCGTCCCGCATCAAGACGTCGAGCGCTGCCTTGGTGACACCGCCGGGCGACGTGACGTTCTCGCGAAGGGTGGATGGCGGCTCATCGCTGTCCATCATCAGGGCGCCTGCGCCCTGCACGGTTTTCTGCGCAAGGCGGAGGGCAAGGTCCTCATCTAGGCCGTGAGCAACACCTGCCGCAGCCATGACTTCGGCAAGCAGGAACGCATAGGCGGGGCCGCAACCGGAAAGAGCGGTGGCAGCGGAAATCTGGTCCTCGCCAAGCGGGCCTTCGACAGAGCCGAGAGGCGTCAGCAATTTCTGAAGATAGGCGGTGTCATCGCCTGCTGCGTCTTCCGGCATGCAAAGAAGGGTCATGCCCTCACCGACAAGGCCGGGCGTATTGGGCATCGCGCGCGCGACGCGGGACGTGCCGAGTTTCTCAGCCAGTGATGACAGGGTGATGCCCGCCATGATGGAGAGTACCAGCGTGTCCGGGCCGACAAAGGTGCGAAGGTCATCGAGGATCTTTGGAAAGACCTGCGGCTTTACCGCGACGATGAGAGTGCTGGCCGGGGCCGGATCAGTGTTGAGGCTGATCTTGCCTGCGTCGTCCCAGGATTTCAGCAGGTCGGATGGTGCCGGGTCGTGGATCGCGATCGGGCCTGCATAGCCGGATTTGATCCAGCCACCCGCCAGTGCGGAGCCCATGCGACCACCGCCGACAAGCGTCAGGCCCGGCTCAGGCCTCGCCATCGGTTTCGAACATCGCTGCGTCGATGGCTTCTTCTGGTGTCTTGCCCGCCCAGATGACGAAGTTGAAGGCAGGAACGAACATGTTCACCGCGTCAGTGGCGGCGGCCATGACGGCGCGGATTTCGCCTGCTTCCGGTTCGACGCGGTCGAGCAATGGAAGCGTATGGCGGAAAAGAAGGACGCTGTCTTCGACCCAATAGTCGAAGTGACCAAGCCAGAGGCGCTCATTCGCCATCAGGACCAGCTTGGCGATGGCGTTCGAGCGCGCGGCGGTCGGCTTCAGGTCCAGCGTGATCGTGAAGTGAAGGGCAGGCGGCTCGCGGCGCGACGCGATGAGTGCGCCCATCTCACCCCAACGGGTCTGGGCGATGCACTGGATGGCGGCGTCGTCTTCGCGCTGGTGTTCCCAACCTGCGTGCTCCAGACACGCTTCGACCATGTCGAGCGGGTCGCCATCCATATTATAGCTTTGTTCGAGATTGAGGCTCATCGGCGATTTCCTCCGAATCAGCGTGGCAGGCCGCCACTGGTCGAACGGTAACACGGGGCGGCTCCCCTGCAACCTGACTCCAAATTTCATTTGTGGAAGCCTTCCTGCTCACTCGCACGCCTTTGGACCCGTTTCAATTGATGAGCACAGCTATACGGAATGGGCGACCGGCTGCTCGATCTGTATGCGTTGCTGACCGATATGCAGGGTGCTAGACGATTGAAATGTCGAGATTGCTCTGGATCAGACGTGCCGGGATGGCGTTCGCACTGCCTCTCGCCCTGATCGCGGGCTGCGGGCAGGCGCATCAGGGCGATGTGATGGTCGCGGTGGCCATCAATTTCCTTGATACGGCGAAGGTGCTCGAAGCGGAGTTCGAGGCAGAGACGGGTCTGGAGGTCACTCTGTCGTCAGGATCAACCGGCCAGCTCTACTCGCAGATCGAGAATGGCGCACCCTTCGACATCTTTCTTGCCGCCGATACAGACCGCCCGCGCCGACTGGTCGACGCAGGAAACGGCGTGGAGGGCACACAGTTCACCTATGCGACCGGGCGCCTGATCCTGTGGATGCCAGCATCGCAGACAACTGATTTTGACGGGGCGAACGAACTGCGGGACGGCAGCTACCGCGCACTCGCGCTCGCCAATCCGGCGCTCGCGCCATATGGCGCAGCGGCAGAGGAGACGCTGATCTCTCTGGGTCTTGGGGACGTCCTGTCGGACCGGATCGTCTATGGCCAGAATATTGGTCAGGCCTATGCGCTGGTGGCCAGCGGCAATGCGGAGATGGGTTTTGTGGCCGCCTCGCAATTGGTGAAGGGTGCGGCAGACGGCAAGGGCGGGGTGTGGAGCGTGCCGGGTGACCTTCATGCGCCGATCCGGCAGGACGTCGTCCTGATGCAGCGGGCGGCGGGAAATGAGGCCGCATTGCAATTCATTGCCTTCCTTCGAAGCGACAGGGCGCTCTCCATTATGCGCGACTATGGTTATGAGGAAGGCTGACCCGTGATGCCTGATCTTGGGCCGGTCCTGCTCAGCCTGCATCTTGCGGCGGTGACAACGGTGATCCTTCTCGTGATCGGCGTGCCGATGGCCTACTGGCTTGCGACGACGAAGGCCCGTCTGAAGCCCGTGGTGGAGGCCGTGACGGCGCTGCCGCTTGTCCTGCCACCGACCGTGATCGGCTTTTACCTCCTGATCCTGATGAACCCGTCCGCACCGCTTGGCGCGGCCTGGGTCAGCCTGACTGGCGGGACGCTTAGTTTCTCGTTTTCGGGGCTGGTGTTTGCGTCCGCCATCTATTCGCTGCCCTTCATGGTGCAGCCGCTCCAATCAGCGTTCGAAGCAGTGGGGCGCGGGCCGATGGAGGCGGCGGCAACGCTGCGAGCGTCGAGACTGGACGCGATCTGGAATGTGCTGCTGCCGCAATCGGCGCGGGGCATCCTGACGGCTTGCGTGCTGACCTTTGCGCACACGATCGGAGAGTTCGGCGTCGTGCTGATGGTCGGCGGCAACATCCCGGAACGCACGCGGGTCATTTCCATCGCGATCTATGAGCACGTTGAGTCCGTGGAATACGCTGAGGCCCATATCCTCTCGGCGGGGCTGCTGGTTTTCTCCTTCGTGACGCTGGTTGGCGTCTATGCCCTGAACAGGAGCTACCGCCTCCGTGTCAGCTGATCGCCTCTCTCTCGACATTGCCGTTGCCCGCAAGACGTTCAGCCTGAAGGTGCGCGAAGACGTGGCGCTGGAAGGTGTGACGGCAGTGTTCGGGCCAAGCGGTAGCGGCAAGACAACCTTGCTGAGGGCGATTGCCGGGCTGGAAACTGGGGGCGACGGTCGCATCAGTTTCGTAAAGACTGTTTGGCAGGACAGCGCCGCACAGGTCTTCGTTCCGGCGCATCGGCGCGCTGTTGCTTACGTTTTTCAGGATGCGCGCCTGTTCAGTCACCTTGATGTGCAGGGCAATCTCGACTTTGCGGCGAAGCGAGCGCGAAAGGCGGGACGAAGCCCGGATATGGATGCAGCGATTGCTGCTTTCGGCATCGGAGAGCTGCTGGAGCGCCGCGCGGTCTTTCTATCCGGCGGCGAAAGCAGGCGGGTCGCACTGGCGCGGGCGGTGCTTTCGTGTCCCGACCTGATGCTGCTCGATGAGCCGCTGACCGGCCTCGACAGGGCCGCGCGCCGGGACATCCTGCCATTCCTGAAAAGCCTGCCAGAGCACTCCGGCTGCCCCGTCCTCTATGTCAGCCATGACCTGGAAGAAGTGGCGGCGCTGGCGTCGGCGATCGTCGTGATGGACGCCGGGCGGGTGCTGGCGAACGGGCCGGTTGCCGAGATAGGGAGGAGCCTTGACCTCGGGCCGCTGTCTGAGGGCGCCGGGCCTGCTTCCTTGATAGAAGCGACGGTGGCGCGGATTGATGCCGATAGCGGCCTCATGGCGCTGGAGGCGGGCGGCGAAACCCTTCTCCTGCCAAATGTCGCGGGCGCGCGTCAGGGTGACAGGCTGCGCCTCTTCATCGATGCGCGCGATGTCGCGATTGCCGTGGAGCGTCCGGGGCCAATGTCGATCCGGAATGTTCTACCTGCCCGCGTCGGCCGGATTGTTTCGAGCGATACGGCGGCCGACGCGCTTGTCGATCTCACGATTGGCAGTGAGCTCATCCGCGCGCAGATCACGCGTCATGCGCTATCAGAGCTGAAGCTTGAAACCGGCCAGCAGGTGTTCGCCCTGATGAAGAGTGTCCGCCTCGCCGGTGATTTTCGCTAAAGAGCTATTTTTTCTCAAGTGCTTCGACGCGCGCTTCGAGCGCCTCGACTTTTTCAAGTGCGCTGATCGCGATGGCCCGGAGGGCTTCGACTTCGTCACGCTCGACGAGGTCCATGTCGGCGATGAATTCGCGCACACGCGACTGAACGGCGGTGCGCGCTTCTTCGCCTGCAGAGCGGGCGGCGCCCATGGCGCCTGTCATCAGACCTGCGATATCATCAAGCAGTGGATTTGTATTGGCCATGCGGTTACTCCTTGCCGCGACTAAGGGGAGAGACTAGCCGGTATCGGTCAACAGATAGGCGACGCCGCGCGACGGGAAAAGGCAGGCAATGCACGCACTCTATACAGCAGCGCTCAGTTTTCCGGAGTTCAATCCGGCGCTTGTCGAGATTGGAAGCTTTCCGATCCGCTGGTACGCCCTGGCTTATATCGCCGGTCTGGTCCTTGGCTGGCGCTATGCCGTGATGCTTGTGAAGCGCGAACGCCTCTGGGGCGGAACGAGCCCGGCAACGCCCGACGATATCGATGATATCCTGTTTTATGTGACGCTGGGCGTGATCCTTGGCGGGCGCATTGGCTACATCCTCTTCTATCAGCTGCCCTTCCAGTTCGAGACGGTGCAGCGCGACCCGTGGAGCCTGCTGCGCATCTGGGAAGGCGGCATGTCCTTCCATGGCGGTCTGCTGGGTGTTGCGATTGCCATTCTGGTTTCGGCAAAGATTCGCGGTGTGAAGCTGCTGCCACTTGCTGATATAGCGGGCGCTGTCGCGCCGATCGGTATTTTCTTCGGGCGCTGCGCAAACTTCATTAATGCAGAGCTTTATGGCCGCCATACCAATGCGTCGGTCGGCATGGTCTTTCCGGAAGCGAATACCGGCGGCACGCCGTCAGCCTACGACTGGCAATCCAATGAGTGGGTTTACTGCCGCGACCAGAACCCGGCCTTCCGCCTGTGTGAGCCGGAAATGCCGCGCCACCCGAGCCAGCTTTACGAGGCCTTCCTCGAAGGCCTGCTGCCTTTCCTTGTTATCTCATTCCTTATCTGGAAGTTCGATCTCCTGAAACGGCGCGGCCTCGCGGCTGGCATGTTCCTTCTCTTCTATGCGGCGGGCCGTACGATCTCCGAACAGTTCCGTGAGCCTGATAGCTTCACCATGGGTGTACTGCCTGACTTCATCACGATGGGGCAGTTGCTGTCGCTGCCTATGTGGATCGGCGGGGCGTTCCTCGTCTGGCACGGGCTCAGCAAGCCGCCGGCTGGCGCTGCGAGGGCATGACGGGACTGAAGGCAAAGCTGAAGACGCTGATCGAGGCAGGCGGGCCGCTGCCCGTGTCTGCCTATATGAATACCTGCCTGCATGACCCGGAATTTGGCTATTACGCCACGCGGCCGGGCATCGGCCGCGACTTCATTACCGCGCCAGAGATCAGCCAGGTTTTCGGCGAACTGCTGGGCCTCTGGAGCCTGCATGAATGGCAGGCGCTCGGCGGACCGGATCTGTTTGACCTGATCGAGGTCGGAGCGGGCCGCGGCACGATGATGGATGACATGATGCGGGCGATCGCCAGCGTCGGCGGAGGCGAGCGCTTTCGCCTCTCCATCAGCGAGGCAAGCCCGGTCTATGCGGCCGCCCAGAAAGCGCGGCTCTCTGAGTTTCATCCCGATTTCCTTGGGGCGTTTGAAACGCTAGGTGAGCGGCCTTTTCTGCTGGTCGCCAATGAGTGGCTTGACTGCCTGCCTGCGCGCCAGTTCGTAAAGGGCGGCGAAGACTGGCTGGAGCGGGTCGTTGGCCTGACGGACGCGGGCGACCTCACTTTCGGCCTTGCGACGGACAAGGTGGAGAAGCTGTCGGGCGAGCCAGCAGAGGGCCAGACCTCCATCGAAGTCCAGCCGGCACTCGATACGCTCTGCGAGACACTGTCGAACGCCTTTGCCCGCGCGCCGGGGCGGGCACTGCTGATCGATTACGGGCCTGCAGGCAACGCCCCCGGGGATACGCTGCGCGCCTTCAAGGATGGCGCGCAAGTCGGGCCTCTCGACATGCCGGGGGAGAGCGACCTCACCGTCGACGTGGACTTCGCACGGCTTGCCCGTCTGGCGACGAAACGCGGGCTTGAAGTGTCTGGCCCGGTCGAGCAGGGGCCGTTCCTGATGGCGCTGGGTGCAGAAGCGCGGATGCAGGCGCTTATAAAGGCAAATCCCGACCGCGCTGAACAGATCTATGAAGGCGTGAAGCGGCTGGTAGATCCAGCTGAATTGGGCAGCCGGTTCAAGGTGATCTGCCTCAGCGCGCCGGGCCTTCCGCCGCCAGCAGGCTTCTAGGCAGGCAGACGCAGTCGCACCCGCAGGCCGCCAAGCGGGCTTTCCTCAAGCCGGATATCGCCGCCATGCTGGCGGGCCGTGTCACGCGCGATGGAAAGACCAAGGCCGGTGCCGGGCACGTTCTGATTTCGCGAGTCGTCGAGGCGATGGAAAGGCTTGAAGGCTTCCTCGCGCTTTTCCTCAGGGATGCCGGGACCGTCGTCATCGACGATAAGCTCGGCCATATGCGGACCTTCGATGACTTCGATTTCCACCTTGTCGGCAAAGCCCTGGGCATTGGAGATGAGGTTTGAAACGGCGCGCCGGATCAGCCCCTGTCGCGCGATGATCGTGACCGGTGTCGTTGCGCGGATGCGCGCTTGCCCGCCGAGGGCGGACACGATCTCGTCGACCAGCTCATCGAACCGGAAGGTGGCCGACTGTTCACCTTCCTTGCCGCTCGCAAAGGCGAGGTACTCGTCCAGCATGACCGACATTTCCTGAAGGTCCTGACGAGCTTCCTGTATCTCCGGCGTGTCGTCCATCATGGCGAGCTGCAGCTTCAGCCGTGTGAGCGGTGTGCGCAGGTCGTGGCTGATGCCAGCCAGCATCGTGGTGCGCTCTTCGGCGAAGGTGGTGAGGCGCGTGCGCATGTCCATCACGGCGCGGGCAGCGTCACGGATCTCGGTTGCGCCGGATGGGCGGTAATTGCCAGCATCGCGGCCCCGGCCATACGCCTTCGCCGCTTCGGTGAGCTTCAGGATCGAGCGGACCTGATTGCGAAGAAAGCCGAGGGCGAGGGCGATCAGGATACCTGTCGCGCCAATGACCCAGACGATGAAGATGTGCCCTGTGGTCGAGAACGTCCGGTCGCGTTCTGCCAAGAAGCGCAGGACATCGTCGCCGTCCTGCACGCGGATCTCTACGGTTTCGCCATAGCCGGAAATGTCAAACCAGAACGGCTGGTCGAGCGAGACATCCAGCTCTCGCGAAAGAATGTCGTCCAGCGCGGAGAAGAAGAGCTCTTTCTGTTCGACGGGCAGCTGCTCATTCTCAAGGATGGTGACGTCGAGCTGCATGGCGTCGCGGGCATCGCGCCGTAACATGTCGAACTGGTCCGGGTACCTGTCGCGCAGACCGACCATGAACTCGATCTCGCTGGCCATGGTCTGGCTGAGCTTGCGGGAAGTGTGGCGCCAGTGGCTGTCATAGAAAATGTAGGTCACGGCGCTGAGCAGTAGGATCACCGGCAGGATCACCATGAGCACCGATCGCGGATAGAGCCCGCGCGGGGTGAAATCTCTGAGGCGGAGGCGTACGCGGCGGGACATCAGTTCCAAGCCTTAGCGGCGGGCGGGCAATTGGAAAAGCGGCACATGTAAGCCGGTCAGTCAGGCATCAGGCGGTAGCCGATGCCGCGGACTGTCTGGATATGGATTGGCTGGCGAGGGTCAGGTTCGATCTTGCGGCGAAGGCGCGTCACCTGGACGTCGATCGAACGCTCAGTGCTGTTGGGCGACTTTGAGGCCAGCTCCTCGCGGCTGACTGCCTCTCCGGCCTTGGCGGCGAGCATGGAGAGAAGCTGAAGCTCTGCCTCTGTCAGGCGGACACGCCGGGCACCGGAGGTCAGTTCCTGATGCTTGGCGTTGAAGACGAGGCCCGACATCTCGATTTCCTCGGGCGGCGGCTCGACATGGGTGCGCCGCAGGATGGCGCTGATGCGAAGGAGTAGTTCTTCAGGCTCAAACGGCTTGGCGAGATAGTCGTCCGCGCCAGCTTTCAGCCCTTCGATCCGGTCGCCCGTCTCGCCTTTCGCGGTGAGAAGAAGGACCGGAACGCGCTTGCCGGAGCTACGGAGGCTCGCCAGCAGCTCCAGCCCCGTCTCCCCCGGCATCATGATGTCGAGAATGGCAAGGTCGAAATCGAACGTCGTCATCAGCTTGCGGGCGCTTGCGGCGTTGGCGGCAGCTGTGACCCGGAAGCTGTTGCGGGTGAGGTACTTCTTGAGCAGGTCGCGAATGCGGTTGTCGTCATCGACAACAAGAATGTGTTGGGCCTCACTCATTGGGTCAGGGCCTCCAGAACGGCGCGGGTGCCGGATACGGCGTTTGCGCCAGCGTCGCGGTATGCTTCGCGCAGGGCAGAACGCAACTTGTCCACAAGCGGGCGCAGTATCTGTTCGCCCTCAGAAGAGAGCGTCAGCCGGCGGCGCCGGGCGTCGCGGCCACCTTGTGTTTTTACGACAAGGTTTTTCTTGTCGAGCTCTCCCAGAAGCCGCGCAATTGTCGGCGTCGTCGCGCCCATCTTGTCGCGCAGTTCCGTCACCGTCAGGCCGGGTTCAAAGCGGATCGTCATCAGCAGCCGAAGCCCTGATGCGTTGAGGCCAGTCTGGCGCTGCGCCTTGCGGGTGATGTCGCTGATAATGCGCTCACTGGCGAGCAGGAGTGCAATACCGCTATCGAGCTCTTCCTCCCTGAGAAAAAGCCGCGGATCGACACGAGCGCTTTCGCCTGTCTTCTGGTTGACTTCGGATGCCACAGTCTGAGAATGGAGCCTCTTTCGAGTATAAGTTCAAGCAAGGACAAGAAATAATGGCCGACGCCTCCACACCGTATCACGACCGCGATGGATACATTTGGATGGACGGCGAATTCGTACCGTGGCGTGAGACGACGATTCACGTCCTGACCCACGGCTTGCACTATGCGTCGTCCGTGTTCGAGGGTGAGCGCGCCTATGGCGGCCATATCTTCGAATCGCGCCGTCACACCGAACGTCTTCACCGGTCCGCCAACATCCTCGGCTTCGAGCTTCCTTACACGGTCGATGAGATCGAGAAGGCCAAGCAGGAAACGCTGGCGAAATCCGGTCTTGAGAACGCTTATGTGCGCGCCTTTGCGTGGCGCGGCTCTGAGATGATGGGCGTCTCGGCGCAGAACAACAAGATCCACGTCGCGATCGCTGTCTGGCACTGGGGCGACTATTTCGCCGACAAGATGAAGGGCATTGCCATGACGCATGCCCAGTGGCGCCGCCCGGACCCGAAGACGGCTCCGTGCGAAGCCAAAGCCGCTGGCCTCTACATGATCTGTACGCTCTCCAAGCATGCTGCGGAGCGTGATGGTTTCGCCGATGCGCTCATGCTGGACTGGCGCGGCCATGTGGCAGAGGCGACCGGCGCAAACATCTTCTTCCTGCAGGACGGCGCGCTCCACACGCCGACGCCTGACTGCTTCCTGAATGGCATTACGCGCCAGACGGCGATCAAGCTGGCCAAGGCGCGCCAGATCGAGATCGTTGAGCGGACCATCATGCCGGATGAGCTGAAGAACTTCTCCGAATGCTTCATCACGGGCACGGCCGCTGAAATCACGCCGGTTCGCCAGATCGGCGATGTGACCTACAAGCCGGGTAGCGTCACCGAGGCGCTGGTCACGGATTACTCCGATCTCGTGAACGGCAAGATTAAGATGCCGGCCTAGGCCGCTTCGCCTGAAGGTGCGTCTGAAGCTTCCAGACGCACCAGCACGGCGCTTGCATCGTCTTCTTGCTTCACGCGCGGCGCGACCGTGCGGTCCGGGTCACCTGCTTCAAGCGCACGCAATTCTTCATAGAGCGGATCAAGCCCGCGCTGAAGCGCTGCGTCCAGCAGCGTTTCGGGCGTGTAGGCGTGGAAGTGGTCGATCAGCCGCGCAAAGCCGTCCGTCATCATCAGCAGGTCCGCAGGGCTGCGCAGGCACAGCGTGCATTCTGTAATGTGGCTTGCCGCCTCTGGCGCAATCGAAAAGACCCAATAGCCATCCGGCTTGTTCATGCGGCTGCGCTGTTCCTGCAGGAAGGCGCGAAGCTCGCTCGTGGCAGCCTCGCTCTCATCGCCGTGGAAGGCAGCGAAGCGGTCCAGCATATGCGCATCGCCGCCGCTGGAGAGGTCGCCGATAATGTGAAGCAGTCCGGTCGCCTCGCGCACGATCGCGCTGCAATCGCCAAGACCGGAAAAGCGGATATGGACGCGGTGGCCGCTCTGCTCCCATCCGCAATAGAGCGCGGCGGCGGACGGAATAGCGAAGTCAGGCACGTTGGAGGGGGACGCCTGTAGCAGGTAATCGTCGCGCACGCGTCCGATGATGCGCCGCAGGGCAACGCGGATCGGCTCGGACGTTTGCGGCAGTTCAGCAAAATGCGTGTCGAGCTGGGCAGCCAGCCAGGCGGCGTCGCTGCCGTCAGTGCTGACATAGGTCTGGTCGCTGACCCCGGTTGCTCCATCGATCACCCAGGCATGCCCACGCGCTGCACCGACGGCACCATTGGCGCGGTCGTCATTGGGCGATGTCCCGCCTGCACGGGAAAGAGATTGAATGAGGTCGACGGCCACCATGATTCGCGTATGACGCGATTCTTCGACAAATTTACGTCTGAGACGTGAAGGTTTTCTGTCAGGGGGACGTAGGGCGGCTTTTTGGTCAGCCAGTGTTGATGTGTTAGGCTGCTACTTCGAGAGAGGGAGACAGCTATCCGACAGAAAGCGAAATCCACGCCGCGCGCAAAGAGTGCCCTGAAGCGCCTGCAGACCATCCGGGCCGTCTATGATGCGCCTGACCGCGTGCGACGTAAATTCGGGCTGAAGCGTCGCCGCCTCAGCCCGAGTCAGAAATTGATCAGAATGTTCAGCCGGTCATTCGGCTGACGGCATCGCCGCCAGCCCAGATCCGGTTTACTTGTTCGGCTGCGCTGTGGTGCGAAGGTAAGGCTTGATCGTCTTGTAGCCCTTCGGAAACATCTTGTCGGCGTCCTCATTGGAAACGCTCGGCACGATGATCACGTCTTCACCATCCTGCCAGTTCACTGGCGTTGCGACCTTGTAGCCGTCGGTGAGTTGAAGCGAGTCGATCAGGCGCAGGATCTCATCAAAGTTGCGACCAGCGCTCGGCGGATAGATGATCGAGGCGCGGATCTTCTTCTTCGGGTCGATCACATAGACGGCGCGCACTGTCACTTTCGCATCCGCGTTCGGATGGATCATGTTGTACAGCGTCGCGATTTTCTTGTCCGGGTCGGCGATAAGAGGAAATTCCACTTTCGCGCCCTGGGTTTCCTCGACATCCTTGATCCACTCCTTGTGGTCCTCAAGGCTATCTGCGGAAATGACGATCGCTTTTGCGCCGCGCGCAGCCAGCTTGTCTTTCAGCTTTGCAGTATAGCCGATCTCTGTCGTGCAGACCGGGGTGAAGTCTGCCGGGTGGGAGAAGAAGACAACCCAGTCATCCCCGATCCAGTCGTGGAAGCTGATATTGCCTTCAGTCGTTTCGGCGTCGAAATCGGGTGCTGTATCACCTAGCAGAAGGCTCATGGCATTCTCCGTTGATTGCTATATCTTCGCCACACAGATTGGCGTCGACGGGCTGGAGGACAAGTTCAGGGTGCTGATTTCGGTCTTTAATTTTACTAAGGCCAAGCTGGCCGTCGAGCACGCATGAAACGTCTTATCCTGCTTCGCCATGCCAAGACCGAGCTCTGGAATGAGGGCGTTTCGGACCGGGACCGCAAGCTTGTGGCCCGCGGGCACAAGGATGCCGAAGCGATTGGCGATGAACTGAAGGCGAGAGGCTGGGTGCCGGACGCAGCGCTGGTCTCAACTGCGCGGCGGACGCGGGAAACATGGCGCCATCTGCACGACTTTTTTCCGGGCTGCGAGGCGACGCTTTCAGACGCGCTTTATCTCGCCAGCGTGCCGACCATTCTTGACCTGGTGACACTGGCTGCCCCCAAAGTTTCTACGCTTCTCGTCGTTGGGCATAATCCAGGCATGCACGAGGCCGCGCTGTCGATCCTTCAGAAGGCTGGCACTTCAGACGATATGGCAGCCCGTAAGCTGGGTGAGAAACTGCCAACCGGCACGGCTGTGCTTTTTGAGTCTGAGGAAGACGAAGCGTTCACACCGGTTCATTTCAGGATGATGGGCTGGATCAGGCCGAAAGCCCTTCGCGCCCAGATGTAGAACCGCCCTGCCGGGCGGGGCAGGGCGGTCTTTTTCAGGGCCCCGACAGGAGGGGCGCGATGAGAGTGAGAGTTCCTGCCGGGGTTGCCTGAAGCTTGATCAGACGCGTCCGGCAAGCCTGTTCTGGCGGCGGCGACGCTGGACCAGAAGCGTTGGCTTCCAATTTCCAGCATTGTCGTTAGCGGCCTTTCCGGACACGCGTCCGGCGGTGCCTGCGAGCACCGGCATCATGCCGGCTTTGGTCGCAGTCTGTTCCAGACGGGGTTGGCGGGTCTGGGAGGCGAGCGGTTGCATCTGATGTAACTCCTTCGTTGCAAGTTTCCGGTCTTTGGTGCCGGTTGGTTAGTTGTCTGCCGGGGCGGGTTTGTCTCTGTGCCGCCGACGAGATTGATCTAGCAACGAACTTATTGTTTTTCAATAAGCGATTATCGAAAAACAATGTGATTTCTTAGAATCTGTATATGATTCAGGGTGATAAAAATTACTGTTTTTCGATAAATGGGCTTCCGTCAGCCCTTTTTGGCTTCGCCGCGGCATCGTTTGGAGCAGTAAATCACCTCGTCCCAGACCGATTCCCACTTCTTGCGCCACGAAAAGGGGCGCTGGCAGACCGGACAGGTCTTCTGCGGAAGGTCGCTCTTACGGACCATTTTGTTGGCGGTGCGTTTTCTGTCTGCCATGAACCTTGCCTTCCTTGCCGGTAAACTAGGTCTTTGGCGGGAGCAGGAGAAGTCGCAATGACGATAGCAATCATCGGTGCAGGTGTCGCAGGCCTCAGCGCCGCAGCCAGTCTGAAGGCCGCAGGCCGCGAGGTCGTCCTCTTTGATAAAGGGAGAGGGGCAGGCGGTCGTCTGTCGACGCGGCGTGCCGCGTCTCCAATCGGAGAGGTCCGCTTCGATCATGGGGCGCAGTTCTTCACCGCGCGCGATGAGGGTTTCCGCAGACTGGTAAACGACCTTGAACAGCGCGGCCGCGTCGCAAAGTGGACGCCGAGGCGTGTCTCCCTCTCGAAGACGGATGGGGCCTGGAGTGCAGAGGCGCTGCAATCAGACGATGACTGGTATGTCGGCGCGCCGTCGATGAATTCGTTCGTAAAGGCGATGGCGGAAGGCCATGAGGTACGCTGGGGAGAACGCGCGACCGCGCTCTCGATCCGCGAGGATGGGCGATACGTACAGTTTGACCCGTCCGGGTGGCAGGGGCCGTTCGATGCGGTCATCCTCGCCATCCCCGCTGAGCAGGCGAAAGACCTGCTAGCTGAGACAAGCGCCAAACTTGCCAGTGAGGCCGCTGCGTCAGTGACGGCGCCTTGCTGGGCGGCGATGCTGGCCTTCAATAAACCTCTAGCGACAGGATGGGACGTGGCCGAGGTCGCCGGGTCGCCTTTGGGGCTTGCGGTACGCAACAGCTCTAAACCTGGCAGAGGTAATGAAGAGACCTTCGTTCTTCACGCCACGCCGGAATGGACGCGAGCGAATGTCGACATGGCAAGGGAGGATGTCGCTGCTGAGCTCAGCCGCCTCTTCTGTGAGATGACGGGCGCGCATGCACCTTTGCTCGCCGCAGCCCATCGCTGGCTCTATGCGAAGACAGAAACACCTTCCGCCAGTTCTTTTGGCTGGGATGAGGGTCAACGCATCGGCGTGATCGGCGACTGGCGAATTGCGCCGCGTATCGAGGCAGCGTGGCAAAGCGGACACGCACTGGCCAGCGCGTTGCTTGATTGAGCAGCCGCAACCTTGAATTAAGGAAACTTCCTGTTTCTATCGGCTCATGCACATGGGGGGCCGCGAAGACAATGTCGTCTGGCTGGAAACGGGCGACGAGAAACCAGCGGCCGGTGCGCCCCGGCTTCTGGAGGCGCTAGCCTTTTCGCAGGCCCTGCCGCCAATCCTCAGTGCCCGTGAGCGCCTGAGCAGATGGCAGTGGGAAGTCTTTGGCGCGTTCCTGACACTGATGATCATCATGCTCCTGCTGTGGCCCGTCCTCCTGGGGGTGGCCGCGAAAGTTGTGTTCTGGCTGCTCTTCTCTCTGACGGTCGTCTGGCGCCTCGCCCTGACCATTGTGGGCGCACTCGAGCGTCTCGCGGGGCCACGGCAGCCTCCGCTCACGGATGTTCCAGATGATGAGCTGCCAATCTATTCGGTCCTGATCGCGCTTCGCCATGAGCAGAACATGATGGAGCAGCTGGCGGCCAGTCTGAAAGCGATCAACTGGCCTGCCGAGCGGCTCGATATCCTGCTGCTGATCGAGGAGGATGACGTCTCAACCTATGACGCCGCGATGGAAGCCGACTTTCCCGTCGGGACTGTCTGCGTCACCATTCCACCCGGCGAGCCCATGACCAAGCCGCGCGCATTGAATTATGGGCTCGCCGCCGCTCTGGGTGAGTTCGTGACGGTCCTCGACGCCGAAGACCGCCCGCACCCCGACCAGCTGCGTGAAGCCTATGCTGCCTTCTCACAGCAGGGCGACGGCGTGCGCTGCGTGCAGGCCCCTCTCATTGCCAGCAATGGCGCCGATGGCTGGCTGCAGGCCCAGTGGACGCTGGAATATGCTGTACAGTTCGGCCTTCACGTTCCAGCACTCGCCAGCCTTGGACTGCCGGTCATGCTGGGCGGAACGAGCAATCATTTCCGCCGCCACGACCTCATCGCGTTTGGCGGCTGGGATGCGTGGAATGTGACGGAGGATGCTGACCTCGGTATCCGGATTGCGCGTCTTGGCGGGCGGACCGCAACCATCCGCTGTGAAACGCACGAGACCGCGCCAGAGTCCCTGCCGATCTGGACCAGCCAGCGCAGCCGCTGGATCAAAGGCTTCGTCCAGACCTGGCTCGTCTGTATGCGCACGCCTGCGACCCTGCTGCTGGAGCTCGGGCCGCTGCGTTGGACCAGCCTTCAGTTGACGCTTGGTGGTGCGATCGTCAGCGCGTTTCTCTATGGTCCGATGGTGCTGATGATCCTGCTGGGCACGCTGTTTCCGTCCCTATTCAACTACACGCCAGTGGACTTCGGCCTGTTCATGGCAGGCATGACAGGGTGCGTCGTCGCTGACTGCCTGGCACCCGGGAAGTGGACAGTATCGCGCGTCATTGCGATCGTGACGCGGCCTTTCTACTGGCCGCTGATGACCGCTGCGGCCGTCAAAGCAGTGATCGGGCTTGTCATGCGGCCTTTCTACTGGGCGAAGACGCCCCATATGCCATCGGCATAAAGCCGGGAATTAGCATGCTGGACTGGATTATCCCCATCGGGCTCATCGCCCTTTTCATTGCTATTATGGTCTATTCAAACCTGCGACTGGGCAAACCGCGGCGGGATGGTCGGCCAAACAAGCTGCCCTGGGGCATCATCATGGTGTTCTGCATGCTCGGCGTCTTCCTGATGGTCGTTCACCTCTTCAACCTTGCGGGCTTTGAGACCGGCCCGGAGCACAGCATTCTCGGACGTTTCTAACCATCAATCGGGTTCTGCTTGTCCTGAATTCGTTTCGGGTCTAGAACAAAAATAGAACAAAGGAGGTGGGAATGAGCAGGGACACTTTGAAATCAGTCGGTGAGACGCTCGTCGCGGCCAATAATGATGGCAGCTACAAGTCGTTGATCGACACGATCTATGACGCCAACTGCGTGTCAGTTGAGTCTGCGCCGCCGCCCCGTGGAAGCGCCGAAGCGAAAGGTCTGGATGCGATCCGCGGAAAATGGGCCTGGTGGGAAGACAATCACGAGGTTCATGAGACAAAAGCGAGTGGCCCTTACCTGCATGGCGATGACCGTTTCGGCGTCGTTTTCTCCATGGATGTGACCAATAAGGCCTCCGGTGAGCGCATTTCGATGCAGGAAATTGCTGTCTACACAGTGAAGGACGGCAAGATCGTGCGCGAGGAGTTCTTCTATTAGGCAGGATATTGGCGCGCATTTCTGATTGTGCGTCAGATCGCGCCTCTCGCAGCGTCGGGTCGTGACGCAGGCCTCTCCAGCAGGTATGTCACTAGCAGAAATGACAGGACAGCTTGAGGGAGCCGAAACAATGCCATTTGACGCGCCATCCGATCCAGAAGCCTTCCGCGAGAAAGTCCGCGGCTGGCTAGAAGAAAACTGCCCGGAATCCATGCGTACTCCGATGCCGGAAGACGAAGTCGTCTGGGGCGGCCGCCGTGAGAAGTTCAAGAACCCAGACTCAAAGGTCTGGCTTGAGCGTATGGCAAATCAGGGCTGGACGGCCCCGACCTGGCCAAAGGAATATGGTGGCGGCGGCCTCACCCGCGAGCAGGCCAAGATCCTCGAGCAGGAAATGGCGCGCATGGGTGCCCGTACGCCGCTCTTTTCCTTCGGCCTCTGGATGTTTGGTCCGGCCCTGATCGAGTTTGGCAATGAAGAGCAGAAGAAACGCTTCCTGCCGGACATCGTCCACGGCCGGACGCGTTGGTGCCAGGGCTATTCCGAGCCGGGCGCAGGCTCTGACCTTGCAGGTCTGCAGACCAAGTGCGAGGACAAAGGCGATCACTACCTGATCAACGGCCAGAAAGTCTGGACGTCCTATGCGAACGAGGCCGACTGGATTTTCTGTCTCGTGCGCACCGACAACACGGTGAAGCATGAGGGGATCAGCTTCATCCTGTTCGACATGGAAAGCGAAGGCGTCGAAACGCGCCCGATCAAGCTGATCTCAGGTTCGTCGCCTTTCTGCGAAACCTTCTTCTCTGACGTGAAAGTCCCCAAGGACCAGCTGGTCGGCGAAGTGAATGGCGGCTGGAAGATCGCCAAGCGCCTCCTCCAGCATGAGCGCTCCTCGATTTCGGCCAGCGGCTTCGGGTCTACACGTGGCACCGGCATGCTGGAGCTTGAAGAATACGCCAAGATCCATGTCGGCACTGATAGCGACGGCAAGCTGCTCGACGGCGACCTTCGCGGCCGCATCGCGGACCACCAGATGTATGCCAAGGCCTTCAACCTGACGGTCCAGCGCAGCCAGGTTCAGGCCAAGGCGGGCCAGGAAGTCGGCCACACTGCGTCCATCATCAAATACGCCGCGGCGAAGATGAACCAGGACAAGCACGAGCTGATGATCGAAGCGCTGGGTACCGAGGGTCTTGGCTGGGAAGGCGAAGGCTTCGACCGCGGCGCCAAGATGGTGACCCGTGGCTGGCTGCGTTCGAAAGGCAACTCGATCGAGGGTGGCACAAGCGAAATCAATCTGAACGTCGTTTCCAAGCGCGTTCTTGGGCTGCGGGATCACCAGTAATGCGCACTTTAATTTTAGCGGGTATCGCCCTTGCGGCCGCGCCCATCGCTTCTGCTCAGCAGGATGGCAAGGGATGGTGCTTCCAGACCCCCGATGTCGGACCCGCAGCTAATGTGTATGCTGGCACTGAGAAGCTGGACACCGGCGCATGGGCTCTGACGGTTTCGAATACCCAGGGCATTAAGGACACGGTCGAGCTCAGATCTGTCGGCGTCAATGAGTACGCGCTGAAAGATAGCGAGCACGGCGAAGGCGTGATCTTTCGCGCTGATGGCCACATCGAAATGTATAACTCGGAAGGCAGCCGCGGGTCCGCTGCGCCAAGCTCCGAGGCCGACTGTATAGGAAACAAGAACCGATGACCTTCGTACTGACTGAAGACCAGGAGATGCTGCGCGATACCGCAGTGAACTTCACGCGTGACGAGCTGCCGGTGAAGCACCTTCGCGCGCTTCGCGATGCGGGCAAGAACGGCGTCGATCCTGAGGCCCGCCAGAAGCTCGCAGAGCTCGGCTTTTTCGGGGTCCTGATTCCGGAAGAATATGATGGCGTCGAAATGAGCATGACCGCTTTTGGTCAGGTCATGGAAGCCCAGGGACGCACGCTCGCCTCGACCCCTCTCCTGCAGACCGCCTGCATCGGCGCCAGTGCCATCCTTCTGGGGGGCACCGAAGCGCAGAAGAAAGAGTGGCTACCGAAGATCGCAGCTGGCGAAGTGACGACCGCTCTGGCCCTCGACGAGACGAGCCATCACAATCCTGCGGGCGTCGCCACTGAAGCAGAGCGTGACGGCCAGGGCTACACGCTGAACGGCGCCAAGAAATACGTCCAGGACGGCCACCATGCCGATGTGTTCATCGTTGTGGCGCGTACATTCGGTGAAGCAGGCGACAGCCACGGCCTGACGCTTTTCCTCGTCCCGCGCGATGCCAAGGGGCTGACGGTTCAGGCACTCAAGACGGTCGACAGCCACGGCGCAGCGCACCTCACGCTGGACGGTGTCCACGTCGATGACAGTCACGTGCTGGGTGCGCCAGACAAGGGCATGGATCTGCTTGAGCCTGTGCTCGACCGTGGCCGCATCGCGCTCGCGGCTGAAATGCTCGGTTCATCGCTCGCTGCTTTCGAAATGACGCATGAGTACATGCAGACGCGTAAGCAGTTCGGCCAGCTGATCGGCTCGTTCCAGGCCCTGCAGCACCGTGCGGCAAAGATGTTCACTGAGCTGGAGCTGACCACGTCATGCATCGCGGCGGCGCTTGCTGCCGTCGACAGCCAGCGCAATGACATTGCGGAACTCGCTAGCCTCGCAAAGGCGCGTGCCAGCGAGACCGTGCATCTCGTGTCGAACGAGACGGTGCAGCTGCATGGCGGCATCGGCATGACCGACGATCACGATTCCGGTTTCTACATGAAGCGGGCGCGTGTTCAGGAAGCGCTGCTGGGCTCTGCGAGCTTCCATCGCGATCGCTACGCAAGGCTTAACGGCTATTAGGGCCACGGGGGCCCTGTGCCCCATCCTCAAAACGAAATGGACCGGAGCCATAAGGCTCCGGCCCATCATCCATGCACTTGTGAATGGTCCGGATACGCGTGCATGGAATCGTGTTCGGTATTCAAATCAGGAAACAAGGTCGGCGCGGTGAAGTTCCCCGCGCACCTGAATGTTTAATCTACCAAGCTTTCGCGCGGGGGGGCGGGCCCAACCACGCGATTGATCTGCGCCCCTGACGTGCTAGCTCCATCGAGGTTGCAGACACGGACCTCCCGGCATGTATCGTTTCCTTCCGCTGATCGCCTCTCTTTCCATGCTCGCGCTATTCTGCGCCATGCTTCCGGTCAGTCCGTTTTTCTGGGTCGGTGTCCTTCTGATGGGCGGGCTGTCATTGCTCGGCGTCTATGATTTCTTCCAGACGAGCCACACGCTGTGGCGAAACTTCCCGATTGTGGCCCGCATACGCTGGATTGCTGAGGAGCTACGCCCCTTCTTCCGTTCCTATATCGTTGAAAGCGACACCGAAGGGCGCCCCTTCAACCATGAGGACAGGGCGATGGTGTATCGCCGCGCCAAGGACGTCTCCTCGGTTGAGCCGTTCGGCAGCCAGCTTGATTTCGAGCATCCGCCATATGAGTGGCTTTCCCACTCGATTGCAGCCCGCCACCCGACTGACCGCGAGCCACGTGTGACGGTTGGCGCGCCGGGCACGGCGAAGCCATACCGGGCCAGCGTGTTGAACATCTCGGCGATGAGCTTTGGATCGCTAGGCGCGCACGCCATAGAGGCGCTGAACCGCGGCGCAGCGAAAGGCGGCTTTTATCATGACACGGGAGAGGGCGGTGTTTCCAGGTATCACCGCGCCGGCGGCGGTGACCTCGTCTGGGAGCTGGGGTCCGGCTATTTCGGCTGCCGCGCCAAGGATGGCAGTTTCGACCCTGCCCAGTTCGCAGAGACGGCTGCCAGCGACCAGATCAAGATGATCGAGATCAAGCTCAGCCAGGGCGCAAAGCCCGGCCATGGCGGCGTCCTGCCGGGCAACAAGGTCACGGCGGAAATTGCTGAAGCACGCGGCATCCCGATCGGTGAGACCTGCTACTCTCCGGCCGCCCACACGGCATTCTCCACGCCCAAGGAGATGATGGATTTCATCGCCCAGCTGCGTGAGCTTTCGGGCGGCAAGCCCGTCGGCATCAAGCTATGTGTTGGCAATCGTTGGGAAGTCCTCGCGCTTTGCAAGGCGATGATGCAGACCGGGATCATGCCGGATTTCGTCGTCGTCGACGGCGCTGAAGGCGGCACGGGCGCAGCCCCGGCAGAGTTCATGGACCATATCGGCGCCCCGCTCCGTCAAGGGCTCGTCCTGGTTCGTAACGCGCTGGTCGGCTGTGACCTGAAACAGCATGTCCGCGTCGCCGCCAGCGGCAAGCAGATCTCGGCCTTCTCGATGGCTGCCTCGATGGCGCTCGGCGCGGACTGGATCAATACGGCGCGCGGTTTCATGTTTTCGCTTGGCTGTATCCAGTCGCTCAACTGCCACAACAATACCTGCCCGACCGGGATCGCGACGACAGACAAGGGCCGCCAGCGTGGTCTGGTCGTTTCGGACAAGGCAGAGCGCGTCTATAATTTTCACCGCAACACGATCAAGGCGCTGATGGAGGTTGTCGGCTCGGCCGGGTGCGAGCATCCCGGCGAGCTGACGCCGCGCCACATCATGCACAAGGTCACCCAGGACGTCGCCCAGCCCGCACACCGTGCCTACAATCTGCTGGAGCCGGGGGTGCTGATATCCGGCGCCGAGGACACGCATCTGGCGCGTGAGTGGGCCATGGCGCAGGCCGATAGTTTTGCGCCGCTTCGGATCGACTAGCCTCTACTGCGTCGCTGAGAAGGCCGCGCCGACATCACGGTAGAAAGCGATGCGGCGGCGCGTCTGCGGCGACAGCGTCACGAGAGAGCCTGCACCGGCCAGCGGCTGAGGCTCAAGCTCTTCATGGGCGATCACCATCATGTCATGCCAAAGCGTTGCTGGAAGGCCACCGCCAGTGACGCGGGTCATGGGCGTATCGTCATCATTGCCGACCCAGACACCGCCCAGGCGTGCGGCGGAAAAGCCGACAAACCATGCATCGCGCCAGTCCTGGCTGGTGCCCGTCTTGCCAGCAACCTGCCAGCCTTCAAGCTGGGCGCGCTTGCCCGTGCCATCGGTGATGACGCGCTCCATCATGGCGACCATGGTCTCAGCATCACGCTGGTTCATCACCCGCTGCGGATCATAGGCGGGCCGCTCGTAGAGGACGTCGCCGCGCGAGTTTGAGATGCGTTCTATAAGGTATGGATCGACCCGCGTGCCGCCGGTCATGAAGGCGCCGTAGCCGCGCACCAGATCGCGTAGATTCATGCCTTGGCTGCCCAGCGCGATGGAGGGGAAGGGCTGGAACTCCCCGCTCACGCCGAGCGACTTGATGAGGGAGATAATATTCTCTTCACCGACTTCCTGACCGAGCTGCGCGGCAATCGTGTTGACCGAATCCTGCAGCGCTTCGGTCAGCGTCATCGGCCCCGCATAGTTGCGCGAATAGTTCTGCGGCGACCATCCGTCGATCGTCGTCGGCTGGTCCCGGCGCACATCGTAAGGCGTTAGCCCCTGACGGATTGCGGCGGCGTATACGAAGGGTTTGAATGCAGAGCCCGGCTGGCGACGCGCCTGCGTCGCCCGGTTGAACTGGTTCTCGGTATAGTCGACGCCGCCATACATGGCGAGAATACGGCCCTTTTCATCCATCAGGATGCCAGCGGCCTGACCTGCATTCTGGCCGGCGCCTTCCTCCTCCATACGCTTGTCGAAGGCATCGTTGATGCGCGCCTGAAGGTCGGCATCAATGGTAAGGGTCACGACCAGGTCGCCCGGCAGGCTAGGCAGGATTTCGTTCACGCGTTCAGTGGCGGCATCGAGCGCATAGCCGAACTGTGGGTCACGGGCAGGTGGTTCAGCCAGTTCGACCTGTTCAGTGGCGGCGCGTTCGGCCTGCGATTGCGTCAGGAAACCAGCTGCGACCATCTCGCGAAGGACATAGGCCTGACGCTGTTTCGCGTCCGTCATATTGTTGGTCAGCGCAAGGCGGGACGGAGCCTGTGGCAATGTCGCCAGAAGTGACGCTTCGCCAACGGTCAGCTCTTCAGGTGCCTTGCCGAAATAGAAACGCGACGCCGCGCCAAGGCCGTAGAAGCCCGCGCCGAAATAGATGCGGTTAAGATAGAGCTCAAGGATCTCATCCTTGGAGAGACGTTCTTCCAGCTCCCGCGCAAGACGGACTTCCTGCGCCTTGCGGCGAAGGGTCTGCTCTGGCGTCAGGACGAGGTTCTTGATCAGCTGCTGGGTGATCGTGGACGCGCCGGAGACCGTCTCGCCGGACGTGAAGTTCGCCCAGGCCGCGCGGATGATGGCCTGCGTGTCGGCGCCATTATGCTCGTAGAAGCGTTTGTCCTCGGCGGCGATGAAAGCCTGTGCGACGTGCGGCGGTAGTTCCTCGACGCGCACGGCGCGGCCATAGCGAGGGCCGCGGATCGCAATCGTATCCCCGTCGCGGTCGACAAATTCGATGGCCTGCTCACGGCCTTTCGCCCAGAGTTGCTCTGTGGTCGGCAGGCTCGGCATGCCGCGATAGAGGCTCTGCACGTATATCCAGCCGGCCAGCAGCCCGATCAGCATAAGGGCAAAGGCGACCACCAGGCTCCATGTCAGGATGGGGCGGCCCGCGAGTATGCCGCGCCCGGAACGCCGCTCTCGACCGTCATAAGTCGGCGGGCGATCTCCTGGCGATCCGAAGTTCGATTTGCCGGCCAAGTGGGTCCTTCCAAGGGATTTGCAGGCGGTATTGCCCGCGCATCATGGTTTTAAATGGGGCAGGGTGAAGGCGGTATGAATGTCACGAATGCGGACGGCCGCAATACGTTGCAAAATCAGCGCAGCGGCGGGGGACAGTCTGCGCCATCGGGGCGGCGTCGGCCCGGCGCCGCACGGCGTGCAAGCACGTCTGCGAGGTCCAGCCGGTTCTCAATCATTTCGACGCTATGGCGCTTGTCCACACAGCTGATCGGCTCACCCGTGTCAGCCGCGATCAGGATCGCCATACCTGTATAGCCGCCATACCAGTCCCAGATATAGTCGGCCTTGTGAAAGCGCAGCAGGGCCTTCGACGCATCTATCGTCGCCTGGCGACTCTCAGAGCCTGAACGCAGATGTGTAAGATCAATCGTGACCAGCTCGACGTCCTCGTCTGTGACGCTTTCGAGTGCGCGGCTGAGCTTTGGTTCGAAGACGCGGCAGGACACGCACCAGTCAGCCGTCAGATTGACCACTTTGACAGGCGCTTGCGCGGCACTTGCGCAAACCGGCATAAAGAAAAGTACTGCGAATAGCCTTGCTGGGCTGGCAATTTGTAACCAGCGGCGCAGCTGTCTATGACGAGACCGTAATAACAAGAACAGGGTTCGCATGCTCGATTTTCTGAACGACCTCATCAACGGCAAAATTCTCATCGCCGTTCTCATTCCACTGGGTCTCATTTTTACCATCTGGTCCAGAGGGGTACAGTTCAGGCTGTTCGGGTCCATGTTTTCCGTCCTTGGACAGGGGTTCCAGCACGAAACGGACCAACCGTCATCCTTTCAGGCGCTGGCGCTGTCAGTCGCGGGCCGTGTCGGTGGTGGTAACATCGCCGGTGTAGCCGCCGCGCTCGCACTTGGCGGGCCGGGCGCAATCTTCTGGATGTGGGTTGTCGGCCTTGTCGGCATGGCGACCAGCTATTTCGAATGTACGCTTGCGCAGGTCTACAAACAGAAAGAGCCGAATGGCGATTTTCGCGGTGGCCCGGCCTATTACATCAAGCACGGTCTTGGGAAGAAACTCGGCAAGGCAGGCCCCGTCCTCGGCTTTGTCTATTCCCTGCTTCTGCTCGTCACCTTTGGTTTCGCGTTCATCTGCTTCCAGAGCTTTGCAACGACCAGCTCGATCGATTCAGCCTTTGGCGCGCCGCGCCTCTGGTCGGGGATTGGTCTCGGTATCGTGGTCAGCCTTGTGATCTTTGGCGGTGTGCGCCGCATCGCGAGTGTCGCTGAGATCATCGTGCCGGTCATGGCCGTCTTCTATGCGCTGCTCGGCCTCTATGTGCTGCTGACCCATATCCCGCAGATCCCGGGTGCGCTCTCAACCATCGTGATGAGCGCCTTTGGCTTCAATGAAGCGGTTGCCGGCGGTATTGGCGGGGCGATCATGATGGGCGTCAATCGCGGGCTCTTCTCCAACGAAGCTGGCCTCGGCTCTGCGCCAAACGTGGCGGCCGCCGCCTATGTCGAGCATCCGGCCCAGCAGGGCATGGTGCAGTCGCTGTCCGTCTTCATCGACACGATCATCATGTGCACGGTGACCGCGCTGATCATCATCCTGTCGGCGCAGTCCTATATCGGTGTCGATGATGAGGTTCAGGGCGTGCTGACCCAGCTTGCGCTGGCTGATCACGTTGGCGGCTGGGCAGAGTATTTCATCGCTTTCGCGCTCTTCCTCTTCGCTTTCTCGTCGATCATGTATTCCTATTATCTCGGTGAGAATGCGGTCGACTATTACATCCCGGACAATATGGTCGCGGTCTATGTCTACCGCTTCATGGTGATCGGCTTCGTCCTGCTCGGGTCGACGATCCAGCTTGGCGACGTGCTCAGTTTCAGCGACGTAACCATGGGGCTCCTGGCGATGGTGAACCTGTTCGCCGTGGCGCTGCTCTTCCCGATTGGCCTGCGGATCATGAAGGATTTCGACGCCCAGCGGAAAGCCGGCGTGAAAGTTCCGATCTTCGACCCAGACAAGTTCAGCGATCTCAATATCGACAAGTCGGCCTGGCAGCTGACCGAACGTCTTGGCGGGCCTGCGGATACAGAAAAGACGTAGTCAAGAAAGAAGCCCTCATTATTCGATGAGGGCTTTTTGTTTCGCATCGAACCACGCGGGCGTATTGCACGACACCTGAGACCATCGCCCCACCCCAGTTTATCCTGGGCTTGTCGAAGGAAGGAGGGCGGAGGCGGGCTAGTTGAAAACCTGGTCGCACTCAGAAACTATTTACGAAGCCTGAAGTTCAGCACATCGCCGATTTTCGACAGTATAACGTATAGAAGAGGAACCATTGAAATCGTAAAGAAAACAATGGTGCCTCTTGGGTGAGGAGGGACGTCTTCACTCATCGGGATGTAGACAAAAGACACAACCGCGTTAACGGCAAGCACAAAGACGAGGGTGACAACCTTCTTCATTGCGTGCGCCGTTCGACCATAGCTCTTTACTTGAACACCCGGTCGAAAATCAGGTCGACGCGCTTGAAGTGGTAGTCGAGGTCGAACAGCGCTTCGAGCTCTGCATCGCTGAGCTTCGAGGAGACCTCATCATCGCCCTTCAGAAACTCGAGGAACGCCCCTTCACCCGCCCAGGTGCGCATCGCATTGCGCTGGACGAGGCGGTAGGAGTCCTCACGGCTGACACCGGCTTCGACCAGGGCGAGCAGCACGCGCTGCGAGTTATGCAGGCCGCCAAGACGCATCATGTTGGACATCATGCGGTCTGGATAGATCAGCAGGTTCTCAACGACGCCCGCAAGGCGATGCAGCGCAAAATCCATGTGGATCGTCGCATCAGGACCAATGCCTCGCTCGACCGACGAGTGGGAGATGTCCCGCTCATGCCAGAGGGCGACGTTCTCCAGCGCAGGGGTCACGGCAGAGCGGATCAGGCGCGCAAGGCCCGTCAGGTTTTCGGTCAGCACCGGGTTACGCTTGTGCGGCATGGCGGAGCTGCCCTTCTGGCCTTTGGAGAAGAACTCCTCCGCTTCCAGAACTTCAGTGCGCTGCAGGTGGCGGATTTCGGTCGCGAGACGCTCTACCGATGAGGCAATCACGCCGAGCGTTGCAAAGAACATGGCATGACGGTCGCGCGGAATGACCTGCGTCGAGACAGGCTCTGCGGCGAGGCCGAGCTTTTCGGCAACATGTTCCTCAACGCGCGGATCAATATTGGCGAACGTGCCGACAGCGCCTGAAATGGCGCAGGTCGCGACTTCCTTGCGCGCGGCGACGAGGCGCTCCCGGCCACGCGCAAACTCTGCATAGAAAGTCGCCAGCGTGACACCAAAGGTGGTCGGCTCTGCGTGGATGCCGTGGCTGCGGCCGATCTTCGGCGTGTATCTGTGCTCTTCGGCGCGCTTCTTCAGCGCGGCCAGAACACGGTCCATGCCAACCAGAAGCAGGTCAGAGGCGCGCACCAGCTGAACATTGAGGCAGGTGTCGAGCACGTCAGACGAGGTCATGCCCTTGTGCAGGAAGCGGGCAGGCTCTCCGACATGTTCGGCGACATTGGTCAGGAAGGCGATGACATCATGTTTGACCTCTGCCTCGATCTCGTCGATGCGGGCGACCTCAAAGCTCGCCTTGTCGCGAACAGCTTTCGAGGTGCCTTCCGGGATCTGGCCGAGCTCTTCCATGGCTTCGGCGGCGAGTGTCTCGATCTCCAGCCAGATGCCGTACTTGCTTTCAGGCGACCAGATCGCGGTCATCTCCGGGCGGGCATAGCGTTCAATCATGTCGGGCCTCTCTCGCGCTTATGGCGCGGGTTCTACGCGCGCAGGCGAGAGTCGCAAGCCCTAGGCTGCCGGGTTTTCCGGTTCATCCCCAACGGCAGGCCGATTTTCAGCCCAGGTCAGCAGGGCATCGAGCGCAGGACAAAGGGACTGCCCCCAGTCGGTCATGCAGTACTCTACCCGCGGCGGGACTTCGGGGTGGACGATCCGGCGGACGATGCCATCACCTTCAAGCTGCCGCAGCTGCTGGATAAGCATCTTCTGGGAGATTGCAGGGATGGCGCGTTCGAGTTCCGAAAATCGCAGCAGGTTGCCGCCAAATAGATGGAAAAGGATCACGAGTTTCCACTTGCCCTCGAGCATGCGGATAATTTCTTCAACGCCTTCTGCAGCCGATTCCTGAGTGTATTCGCGTTTCTTACCTGGAGGTGAGTACCCCACTTTTTTGTCTGTACTTGTCATTTTTCTGGCGCCGCTCGATCTCCGTCACAGGACAGAATGCCCCGCGGGGCAGAAAGGAGCAATGCGATGACCTTACCTGAAACCGTGCAGGCCTTCTTTGACCTGCCAAAGCCAGCGACCACCGGCCAGATAGAGGCGATTTTTGTGCCTGGTGCCCATGTGCGCGACGAAGCGCGCGATTATCATGGGATTGAGGCAATCACCACGTGGTGGCGTGAGACGAATGAGACCACGCCTTTTACCGCAGTACCGAAGTCACTTGAGGAGAATGGCCCTGTGCTCCTCGTCCGCGCTGAAGTGTCGGGCAGCTTTCAGGGCAGCCCTGTCATTCTCGGCCACCATTTCACGCTGCGCGGTGGCAAGATCGAGGAGCTTGAAATCAAATGAGCGAAGCCTGGCTAAATCTGAAAGGCCTGAAAGTGCTGGTTACTGGCGGCACCAAGGGCACAGGCGCGGCGATTGCCCAGCGCTTTGCTGATGCTGGCGCGGACGTTCTGGTGACGGCGCGCCATGAACCGGAGCAAAGCAGCAAAGGGATAGAATTTGTCCGGGCTGATCTTTCGTCTGGCACAGGTGCCTCAACGCTTGCGACCGTGGCTGACTATCGACTGGGAGGTGTAGATGTCCTGGTCAACGTCGTGGGCGGCTCATCTGCGCCAGCCGGCGGATTTGCGGCGCTCACCGATGAGGTCTGGTCCGACGAAATAAACCTGAACCTGATGTCGGCGGTGCGTCTCGACCGGGCCATACTACCGGGCATGATCGCACGCGGGAAAGGCGTCATCATACACGTGACATCTATTCAGGCGCGCATGCCCCTTCCCGAAGCGACGACCGCCTACGCCGCAGCCAAAGCTGCGCTGTCAGCCTACAGCAAGTCACTTTCAAAAGAGGTGGCGCCGAAAGGTGTGCGTGTGATGCGGGTTGCTCCGGGCTGGATCGAGACGTCAGCAGCAACCGAACTCGCGGAACGTCTGGCCCTTGAGGCGGGCACAGATCTGGAAGGCGGTAAGAAAATCGTAATGGACAGCCTCGGCGGAATTCCGATTGGGCGTCCGACCCAGCCTGACGAAATCGCCGACCTCGTCGCCTTTCTCGCATCACCGAGGGCCGGCGCGATCACCGGCGCAGAGTATGTCATAGATGGCGGGACCCTGCCGGTCGTGTAGGGGAGGCTCCCTAAACCTCTGCGGCGAGCACGCGCGGGAGTTTGAAGGTCACTGTCTCTTTCGCGGTCGTGACGTGCTCGACTTCGATGTCGAAGCGGGCGCGGCAGGCGGCTATGAGGCCCTGGACGAGGTCTTCAGGCGCCGAGGCACCGGCCGTAAGGCCCAGCGTGCTGACGCCATCAAACCAGTCCCAGTCGACATCCGCCGCACTGGCGACAAGGCGCGAATCCTTCGCCCCGGCGCGCAGAGCCACCTCGACGAGGCGTTTGGAATTGGAGGACGTCTCCGCCCCGATGACCAGGAAGAGGTCACAGCCGTCCGCCATCGCCTTCACGGCTTCCTGACGGTTGGTCGTGGCGTAGCAAATGTCTTCCTTATGCGGGGTCGCGATGCCCGGGAAGCGGTCCTGTAGGATGCCGACAATGTCCGCGGTATCGTCGACCGACAGCGTGGTCTGCGTGACGAAGGCGACGTTGGCCGCATCGCGCGGCTCAAAGACGCGGGCATCCTCTTCAGTTTCGATGAGTGCGATGGCGCCGTCCGGCAGCTGTCCCATAGTGCCGATGACTTCCGGGTGGCCTGCATGGCCGATCAGGACGATTTCCTTGCCGGCCCTGTGATGACGCTCTGCCTCGACATGGACCTTGGATACGAGCGGGCAGGTCGCATCGACATAGACCATGTTGCGACGCTCTGCTTCTGCGGGCACGGCCTTGGGCACGCCATGGGCGGAAAAGACGACCGGCCGGTCAGGCGGGCACTCATCCAGCTCTTCAACGAAGACTGCGCCGAGCGATTCGAGCCGCGAGACGACGTGCTGATTGTGCACGATCTCGTGGCGCACATAGACGGGCGCGCCCCACTTGCTGAGGGCTTCCTCGACAATCTGGATGGCCCTGTCGACGCCTGCACAGAAGCCGCGCGGAGCGGCGAGCCTGATTTGCAGTTTTTGGCGGTCCATAAAAATCCTCCTGCACACGACGCAGATGGGGCGTTGCGCCATTTGCTGGTGCCCGGTAACACTGCACCTCTTACATGGACAGCCTCGCCCGCGAGGCCAAGACCACAAGGCATGATTATGCGCGTTCTAGCTGTACTTGCTGCCGGACTTATGCTCGCGGCCTGCGGAAGCAACCCACTGACACGGGCGCTGGATACGCGCCAGAACGCTGGCCCATGTCCGCCAGCTGCGGCGCTTTATGATGCCTCGCGCGTCGTGAAGCTTCAGGGCGAAGGCAACAGCTATAACAACATCACCTATACGGGTGAAATCACGCGCGTGAATCTCGTCTGCCGTTATGTCGATGACCAGCCGATGCGCGCTGAAGTCGAGATTGATTTCGCGTTCGGCAAAGGCCCGCAGGCGACCTCAAACAGCCACACTTACAATTACTGGGTCGCGGTGACGCGCCGCAGCTCCAAGGTTCTGGCCAAGCAATACTTCACGGTCGACGCAAATTTCGCTGGCAACACGGTCGATGGCCGCCGCGAAGTCATTCAGGACATTCTGGTGCCGCGCGCCGATGAGACGATTTCGGGGTCTAACTTCGAAGTGATTGTCGGCTTCGACCTCACCGATGAGCAGCTCGCCTTCAACCGTGAAGGCCGCCGCTTCCGCCTCGACGCCGGCAGCTGACACTAGAAACTTCCGGAAACGGCCATGATGGATCTCGTTACGCACCTGTCGAAGGTATTCGAACAGGCATTTGAAGCTGAAGGCTTTGAAAGCCGCTGGGGCGCTGTGCGCCGCTCGGACCGGCCGGAGCTTGCCGATTTCCAGTGCAATGGCTGCATGGGCGCTGCCAAATCCAAGGGCATCGTGCCGCGAGATCTCGCCACCACGATTGCCGAGAAGGTGCAGGGCGACGAGGCGATTGAGCGCGTCGATGTTGCTGGCCCCGGCTTTCTGAACATCAAGGTAACGTCCGCTGCGCTTTCGCGTCAGGCCGAAGCGGTTCGCGCAGATGACAAGGCTGGCGGCGGCGCTGTCGCATCGCCTGAAAAGGTCGTGATCGACTTTGGCGGCCCGAACGTCGCAAAGCCGATGCATGTCGGCCACCTTCGCTCAGCCGTCATTGGCGACACGCTCTGCCGTCTTTTCCGCTTCCTCGGCGAGGACGTGACGGGTGACGCGCACCTTGGCGACTGGGGCCTGCAGATGGGCCACCTCATCACAGAGCTTCTCGCTGAGCAGCCCGACCTCATCTATTTCCGTCCCGACTTTTCCGGGCCCTATCCTGAAGAGCCGCCGGTCACGATCGAAGACCTTGGCCGTCTATATCCGCAGGCCTCTGCAAAGGCGAAGGCCGACCCGGCCCGCAATGAGGCAAGCCAGCTCGCCGTCGCCGAGATGCAGGCCGGGCATCCCGGCTACCGCGCACTGCTGCGCCACTTCATCAATGTGTCAGTCGACGCGCTGAAGATCGACTACTCCTTCCTGGGCGTCGAGTTCGACCTCTGGAAAGGTGAGAGCGATGTCGATGGGCTGATCTCCGGCATGGTGGAGGACCTGAAAGACAAGGGCCTCGCCAAACTGGATGACGGCGCCTGGATCATCGACGTCGCCCGCGAGAGCGACAAGAAAGAGATGCCGCCCTTCATGGTCATCAATTCGCGTGGTGGCACCGGCTATCACGCGACCGACCTTGCGACCATTGTCGACCGGGTCGAGACGCTGCATCCGGACCGCATGCTCTACGTGGTCGACCAGCGTCAGGCACTCCACTTCGAACAGGTTTTCCGCGCCGCGGACATGGCAGGCCTCATGGCTGAGGACCGGCTGGAGCATATCGGCTTCGGCACGGTGAACGGCACGGACGGCAAACCGTTCAAGACGCGTGAAGGCGGCGTGCTTCGCCTCGCAGACCTCAACCGCATGGCGCTCGAAGAAGCTGAAAAGCGGATCGGTGAGACTGGCCTGTCCGGTGATATCGGCGAGGACGAACGCGCAAAGATCGCCGCGCTAGTGGCGCGCGCCGCCCTTCGATTTGCTGATCTGCAGAATGTGCGCACGACGAACTACGTCTTCGACCTTGAGCGGTTTACCAGCTTTGAGGGCAAGACAGGCCCGTACCTTCTCTATGCAGCCGTGCGTATCAAATCGCTTCTGCGCCGCGCGAAGGAAGCTGGTCATGCCGCAGGCGAGATCCGCATCGAGAGCGACACAGAACGCGCGCTGGTTCTGGCGCTGGACGGGTTCGCAGGCGCGCTCGAGCAGTCCCATGCAAAGCGCCAGCCGCACATCCTCTGTGAGCATGTCTATTCGCTCGCCCAGGCCTTCAGCGCGCTCTATGCCGCCCACCCGATTGCCAATGAAGAGGATGCGGGTCTTCGCGCCTCGCGCCTTGGCCTTTGTGAGGCTGTGCTAAGGCAGCTTGAGGCAGGCCTCGCCATTCTCGGCATCGAGGCGCCAGAGCGCATGTAGCGCCCGGTTAACGAAAGCGGCCGCTTCGTTAACCCTTTCAGCCCCGATTCAAGAGCCTGCGCCGCAAATTAGCGGTTCAGCCCGTCATGCCGGTAACCTTCGTGCAAGGCCTCTTTCCTATGCTGCCTATGGAACGCGGCGCCTGAAGGAGAGCCTCATGCTTAAAGACATCATCTCGGTGGCAGCGATTGAAACGGGCCTCGAAGAGCCGGTGGCCCGTCACGCGGTCGGCATCGTCTTTAACGCAGCGCAAAGGCAAGGCAGCGACCTCATCGAACGCGTCTTCGCGCAAGTGCCGGGCGCGCGAACCCTGTCGGCCTCAACTGCGACCCGCGAAGGTTCGCCGCGCGGCCCGATTGCCCAGCTGATTGAACAGACCCCTGGCGGACGTCGCCACGTTTCCTTCGACATGTTTCTTCGTCTGCAGCGGGCAGGCCTCGGCCATGCCGAAATCGCCGCCCTGATGACGTCGATCAGCCGCGTCCTAGGTACGCGGTTCTCCCTCGGAGAAACGGCGCTTCTCGCGGCGCTCTTTGAAGGCAGCACGCCCGAAATGCCGGAAGAAGACCAGGGCCGCAGCAGCGCGGTCGCCTGATCGCTTAGCGACCACTTCGAAATGACGGCATGCGTCGCTGGCGCTGCGATAGGGCTTCCCAATCGCGGGCGCGCAGCTTAGCACCCATTGCATGACGACAAGCGACCAGATCCAGACCCTTCCGTCCCTCACTGTCGAAACAGATAGCCGGGCAAGCTTTACCTCGGACGCACTTGATGCCGGCGCGCTCTGCGCCCTGTCGATCCGGGCTATGCAGGCAGCGGCCGCCGCGCTTTCCGGCCCTGCGAACGCGCAGCTAGTCTCCATCAGCCACGATGTGACGGGAAAACCCTTCGAAGGCGGAAGCGCGGCAGTCGAAAGCCGGACCGATCGTCAGACGCGTACGCTGATTTTCATGGGGTCAGAGCTTTCCTCTGCGGCAGGTCTGCACATCCGTTCGACCGCGATTTTCCGGCTGGACGCCGCCTGACTTCGGACGCCTGAGCAGATTGGCAACACCCTGCACGCTGCGTGCAGCGCCGCCATCTTGTTTCACTTTACAACTCTTTCCGTGTGCGTGCAGACTCGGCGCCGGCTGATAGGAAAAAGGGGCTGGCGTCCGTCCACATGATGATGCACCGCCGAACAACTGAGGGCCCCGAAGAGGGGGCTCACGCCTCCGTCCATTTCGGGGACGAATCGCGTGATCTGGCCGCGCTGTGGCTGCACGCGACCGGCTTTAACGGCATGACCTACAAGTCGATGCTGGCCCCGCTTGGCGAACGCCATCGGGTCGCCGCACTCGACATGCGCGGGCATGGGCTCACCAGCCTGCCGGCAGACCCGAAGACGCTGAAATCCTGGCATGTCTACCGCGACGATGTGATCGACTTCCTAGAGAAGGAATCGACCGGACCTGTCGTGCTTGGTGGCCATTCAATGGGCGGCTGCGTCTCGCTTCTGGTGGCGGGCAAGCGGCCTGACCTTGTCGCAGGCCTCGTGCTGGTCGATCCGGTCGTGCTGAACCCGCGCTTCTATTTCTGGCTCCATGTCCTGCCTTTCGTGCGCCAGACCAACCAGATGTCGCGTCAGGCCAAGCGCCGTCGCGCCGAATTCACGAGCCGTGAGGCCGCCTATGAGGCCTATCACGGCAAGGGCGCCTTCAAGAGCTGGCGCGAGCCTTTCCTGAACGACTATCTCGAAGATGGCGTCAGGGAGACGACCAATGAAAAGGGCGATTCAGTCGTCAGGCTGACCTGCAATCCGGCTTGGGAGTCGGCGACCTTCTCTTCACAGCGTAACCAGCCTTGGGGCGCACTGAAGAAGATCGAGAAGGTGCAGACGCCAATCGTCGTCTTCCGCCCGAATATCAAGCCAGTAATGACCAACAAGGTCACCAATCTGATGATGGCGCATTACCGCGAACTGGTCCTGCGGGAGCGTCCCGGCGCAAGCCACTTCCATCCTATGGAAGTGCCTTATGAAGTGCGCGATGAGATGGCCCGCCAGATCGCCTATCTGATTGATGGATACTCGCCCGCAGAAGACGGCCTGCTGCGCCGTACCCTGCACGGCAGCCAGTGGGACGATTACGACTAGGCTTCTTGCCTAGAGTTTGAGGTTGCCGGGCGCGATCTCGGCTAGCTCGTCCATCAGGTCCGGCGGCGTCGCCATGGTCTTGCGCGTGACCAGATCGAAAGTGACGGCGACCGCTTCGCTTGTCATCCAGGGACGCCCCGTCGCAGGGTCCAGCATCCAGTGCGTCAGGGCGTGAACCTTTTCTTCGGCCCGCGACAGTGCGGTGCGAACCTGAAACAGCTCACCAGCCTTGGGCCAGCCGCGGAAGATGATCCGGTTCTCGAGAACAGCGGCGCCCATGCGGCTGCCTTCCACGGCCTGGGCGACTTTTTCGCGCCAGTCATAGAGCAGGTTCGGCACTGAGTCGGACACGCGGCCAATGAACCAGTGCGGCTTCATGCGGCCGAAGACGTCGCAATGTGCCGGCTCAACCATGCCCTGACCGATCAGCTTGACGCCCCGGCTCTCCGCAACACCAAGCGTCACATCCTCATTCGGCAGTGGCTCAACGCTAAGGTCGATGCCGCGCGGCGCTGTGGCTGCAGGTGGTTCTTCGATCAGGTCGGTCAGTGCCTTGCGGGTGCGGTCGCTCCACGGGAAGGGGCGCATATCGTCGGCCGATGCATGGATCAGCCTGGTGCGAAATGCAGCGGCAGGCGTGCCGTCGCCATGCAGCAATTCCTGATAGACAGTGACCCGCGTCTCATCGACGTCGAGGACGCAGCCGCGCATATGTAGCGGGCGGCCGGGGTGAACCTCGCGCATGAAACGGATGTGCTGTTCCAGCGGGATCAGCGTCGACGGCGACCCGGTCTGGTAGACATGGCTCATATGGCAATGGGCGGCCAGCGTGCCGAGGCCTTCGAACGCCTTTTCCAGATAGATGCGGACATTCATATGCCCCATCTCATCGCAGTCCCAGGTATTCGCGCTCCCCTTCCAAAGGTCGATCAAGCTGGTTCCTCCGGCTGGCTTGGCACTATCTTGTGGGGAGAGTTAGCCGCGCTCGGCGCGGGGGGCAACCTGTCGTCAGGCCGCGCAATCGCGGCAGACACCGCGCGCTTCAATGACGGCCTGGCGCACCTGGAAACCAGCGGCCGCGGTTTCAGCTTTCAGCGCGTCATTGGTCGCAACGGCGTGGAGCTCCTCTGCCGCGCCGCATTTCTCGCAAATCAGGAAGACCGCAGAGTGCTTGTGGCTGGTATGGCCACACGCGACATAGGCGTTGAGGCTCTCGATCTTGTGGGCGAGCCCCTGTTCCTGAAGGAAGTCCAGCGCGCGATAGACGGTTGGCGGCTTGGCCGCGCCTTCGCCATCGAGATTGGCAAGCAGGTCATAGGCCTTTGACGGTTCATCGCTTTCCAGCAGGAGACGCAGCACCTTGCGGCGGATTTTCGTCAGGCGCTGGCCACGTTGCGCGGCGAGCGCTTCTGCCTCGGCAAGGAAGGTCTCCACATCCTGCGGGCTGCAGGGCGTGTTCGCATGGACGTGCGTATGTGCATCAGCGTGGGCCATTGCGATCAATGTCGGATGTTTCGAGCGGAATTTCCAGTCAGAAACGCTGTCTCAGCCTTCGTCGATACGGTGAGATGCGTAGTCGGGCCCATTTGACGCGCGGTATGGAGGCGCGCGACAGAGAGGCCAATATTCCGTTTCACGACAGGTGTTTAGCTCGCCTCATCATCAATGAGGAGGGTCTCATGAAACTTCATATTCTTGCCGGGCTGGCTACGGCGACAGCTCTTGTTTCCACCGCACCAGCCTTTGCCGAACCGGGCGACTGGATGGTCCGCGGCCGCGTTCTGGGCGTTCTGCCCGATGAGAGCGGGGAGCTCAGCGTCGGCAATACGCGCCTGCCGGGCACGGTCGATATTGGCGACCAGTATGTGCCAGAGCTCGACATCACTTACTTCTTCACCGACCATATCGCTGCAGAGCTGATCCTCGGCGTGACACCTCACGATGTGAAGGCAACGAATGTCACCATTCCGGGCGTGATGACCGATGCGACGGTCGATCTTGGCGATGTGTGGCTGCTGCCACCGACGCTGACCCTGCAGTATCACTTCGATACCGGATCCGCCTTCAAGCCCTATGTCGGGGCAGGTGTGAACGCGACCTTCTTCTTCAACGAAGATGAAGGCCCTGTCGCAGACGGCATTGATTATGATCCGACCGTCGGTTTCGCCCTGCAGGCAGGCTTTGATTATGACCTCGACGGCGTCGAGGGCGGCTGGGCCTTCAACGCCGATATCAAGAAAGTCTGGATTGAGCCGGATGTGAAGGTGAACCTCACCAGCGCTCTCGGCCCGGCACTCGGTACCGCGCCGGTTATCGTGAACGCTGATGTCGAGATCAACCCGGTCATTGTCGGCCTGGGCCTCGGCTACCGTTTCTAGCTGCGCCTTACGCACCTCCGATACAGCTAGGAAAACTGAAAGGCCCTCTGCAGGAAGCAGGGGGCCTTTTTTTGTAGGGACTAGATCGCCGGGCAAGCGCCGCCATTTTCCCTCATCCCGTCCAGCATGCCATTCACGACACGGTTGAAGGTCGCGAGGTTGTCGGCAAAGGTCTGGCCGTCCCCGGAACTGGCGTCCTCTGGCAGCAGCGCGCCGGAGACAAGCGCGTCCGTTGCTTCCTTGGCGCTTTCATCAGCAGACGACATGCGCGTCGAAACGCGCTCAAAGAAAGTCGCGATCATCTCGCGCGCATCGCCATTATCGTCGAGTGTGGCTTCGAGACACGTACAGGCGGCGTCCGGCGTGGTGTCGGCTTCGCGAAGGTTCGGGCTGAGCGAGCGGTCGCCGAGCACAATACGGCACTGATTGAACATCTCGGCCTTGTCGCCGCCGCTTGTGCCGCAGGCCGGCAGGATAAGCGATGCGCCAATCAGGCATGAGGCGAGGATGGTCTTTTTCATTGTTGTGCTCCTGGGTTTGCTCTTGCGCAGCAGGCCTTGTCGCAGGTGAGGCCCGCGCCGCTTCATCAGACTTAACGAAAATACAGAAAGCAGGGTTCCGCCCTCGATAACTCTAACCAAGGGCGGTCAGGCTGTAGGCGAGGACAAAACCGACGGCGGTCGCGAAACCCGCGAGCAAGTGATCTTCCCGGTACGCCTGCGGGAACACTTCTGTCCCGAGAGAGGCAACCACCGCGCCTGCCGCGAAAGCGCGAATAAGGGCGAGTGCTTCCTGCGGCGCACCTTGCAGCAGGAGATTGCCGATAATGGCGGACGCGGCCAGCATGGCGGCAGCTGCGGCCCAGAGGCCGAACGCTTTTGATTTGGACAGCCCGTCCTCGCGCATTTCCTTTGCGCCGCCTGCCGCTTCGGGAAGGTTCGACAGGAAGATCGACCCTGCAAGAGACGCGACCTGAAGCGGGCTTGCGCCAATCAGCGCGACCCCAAGTGCGAGGTTTTCCGGAATGCCGTCCAGCGTGATCGCGGCGAGCAAACCCCCGCCGCCGCCGCCAAATTTCTGCTTCACGAAGTAGTCGAGCACCAGAAATACAACCGCCCCCAACATGAGCGCGGCCATAACCCACAGGAGCGGCGCGTTTTCCGATGCTGGCTCGACCAGTTCAGAGACAACAGATACGATCAGCGCGCCGCCCGACGTCGCAATAAGAAAGCCTTCGACGCGCTTTGGAAGCGGTCCGAACAGGCCCCAGGCCGCCCCGGCCAGCAGGGCGGACGTCACCACGATGACGACAATGGCCATGGTCATGTGCGCGTGTCTCCTTGCCGGACTAGACGGGCAAGGACGCAGACAGTTCCGGATGTCGCCCTAGAGACCGAGCTGGCGGGAGGCGAGGTCGCGCATGATCTCTTCAGAGCCGCCGCCGATCGCCATGACGCGGACCTCGCGGTAGATGCGCTCCACCCGGTGGCCGCGGATAAAGCCCGCGCCGCCGAGGATCTGCATCGCTTCTCGCGCGCAGAATTCCATCGTCTCGGTCGCCTGCACCTTCAGCATGGCAAGCTCTGCGATCGGCTGTTCGCCGTTCTGGACCCGCCAGGTCAGCTGGTCGAGCATGGCAGTGGTCGCCCAGACCTTCTGGCACATGGCCGCGATCTTGTGGCGGATGACCTGATGGTCGGCGAGGCGCTTGCCGAATGTCTGGCGCTGCTGGGCCCAGGCTGCCGCGTCCTCGATACAGACGCGGGCGCAGGCAGCGGCCTGCGCGGCCATGCCGAGACGCTCACCATTGAAGTTCGCCATGATGCTGACAAAGCCGCGGTCGACCTCGCCGATGAGGTTCTCTGGCGGCACGAAGACATCGTCGAAATGGATGGTGGCCGTGTCCGAAGCCCACCAGCCCATCTTCGGCAAAGCGGTGCGCGAGACACCTTCAGCTTCGAGGTCGATCAGCATGAGCGAGATGCCGCCCATGCCTTCGCCGCCGGTGCGCACAGCGGTCGTCAGCCATTTCGACGTACACCCGCCCGTAATGTAGGTCTTCGACCCGTTCACGACCCAGCCATTGCCAGAGCGTTTGGCGCTCGTCTTCAGCTGCGCGACATCAGACCCGCCGCCCGGCTCTGTGATGCCGAGGCTGATCTGCTTCTTGCCGGAGAGGACTTGCGGTGCGATCTCCCGCTTCATGTCTTCGCTGCCGCCAACCATGACAGGGGGCAGGCCGATGCCGTGGATCATCAGGGCAGAGGACACACCGCCCGCGCCCATACGGGCCAGTTCTTCAGAGGTCACCGTGCCGTGGAAGCGGTCAAAGTCGGTGCCTGCGCCGCCATATTCCTCGGGATAGCCCATGCCGATCAGGCCAGCTTCCGCCGCCTTGGGATAGACGTCGCGCGGGATTTGCCCGGCCGCTTCCCATTCCTCGATGTGGGGAACGAGTTCCTTTTCCACGAAGGCGCGAACGGACTTGCGCCAGATGGAATGGGTATCGTCCATCCAGGGGGCTGGGGGACGAAGACTGTCGAAGGTGATTTCTTGTGCTTTTGCCATGCGCGCGATGGTGTCCAGACGCGCAGCGAAATCAATTCGTGACGCCGGGGCAGGTTTTCGCAGAAAGTGAAGACACTGTAACACCTCGCTGCCTTTACCGTGCCGCATTGTGTGTCTTAGATGTCACTGTGCGATATCATACTTCCCCCGAGATGCTGAGCGGTCGCCCCGAACCGCTTTTCAACAGGCTGCCGCCCGTCGTGCTGATGCTGACGGCGATCATCACGATCGCGTCGAGCGTCCAGCTCCTGTCGCAATCCCAGCTTTTCCTTGATCGCTGGATCGCGGCATGGATGTTCGATGCCGGCGCGATCGCGGGCGGGCCAGAGTTTGACGGCGTCTACCGCCCGCTCGGCAACATTGCGCCGCTCATCCTGCACGTCTTCCTGCATGGCGGCATCTTTCACCTTGCGATGAACATGATGGCGCTGGTCGCCTTCGGCCCGCCCGTGGCGATTGCGCTTGGGATCGACCGGAAAGGCGCCTTTGCCTTCCTGCTTTTCTTTGCGGGCTGCGCCATCTCCGGCGCCCTCTTCCAGATCGGGTGGAGTGAGTTTACAGGCCAGTCAGAGCTTGCCATCGGGGCCTCATCGGCGCTGTCAGGCTTCCTGCCAGCGGTTGGCTGGCTTCGCGGCGGCCTCAAGGGCGCTGTGCGCATTTCCGTTCCGTGGATCGTGATCAACATCGTGATCGCCGTGGTTGGCGAGTTCATGGCTTCGATCATCGGCATCAGACTCGCCTGGGCAGCCCATATTGGCGGCGTTGCGGGCGGTATCGTGCTCTTCCCGTTGATGCTGGCGGTGTTCAACACGCGCCTCTGGCGGCTGGTAAAGCGTCTCTAGCTTTTACGGTTCGCGCCGCAGCGCCGGGGCAGCAATGCCGATTGCTGCGCTCTTCCTGACACGTTCACGCATGAAGCGGTACAGCTCAGCCGGGCGCCCGCCCGTGCCTGCTTTCATCTCACCCGTTCCGCAGACCAGCCCCGTGCGATCCAGCGCGCGGCGGAAGTTCTGCTTGTGCAGGGACAGGCCGAGTATGCCTTCGCAGGCAATCTGCAGGTCTGACAGGGTGAAGCGGTCTGGCATCAGCTCAAAGACAACTGGCCGGTAGCGGATCTTGCCGCGCAGGCGCTCCATCGCGGTCGCCAGGATGCGGCGGTGGTCCGACGCCATCGGCTCACCGAGGCGAACATCAGGCAGCGGCAGGTCCGCGTCACGCGCGCACTCGATCACAAGGCCGGCTTCATAAAGCAGTTCATAGCGCTCTAGCACGCGGTCCTCGCTCCAGTCCTGACCATTGAGGCCGAATGCGAGGTCGATCCGCGTGCGCCGGGAATCAGAGCCTGCAGCCCAGGTCGCAAGTCGCGGCGCGATTTCGCGGTCGATGAGGTCCGGGCGGCCAGTACGGTGATCTTCCCATGGGAAATGGCTGTACCAGCCGCGCCACTGCGCCTCGAGCCGGTCAGGCAGGCGCTGCTGATCCGGCGTCAGGGCAAGATAGCCGACTGACACCACGCGCGCATCTGCCGGGGCATCAGCGAGCGTCGCTTCGGGTGTTTCGCGGTCGCGGTCGCCGAAGGTGTAGAGCTGCTCGACATAGCCAAGGTCAAAGCCGGTCTGCTCCCGCACCCAGCCGCGCAGGGCGATCTCAAAGGTGCGATGGCCTTCTGGGTCGAACGTACCAAAGGGCAGGCCGCCAAGCCCGCCATCGCGGCGCGTGACAAGCACGCGCGGCGTGTCGCCGTCGCAGGCGACGATCACGACTGAAAGACCGATGATCAGCGGGATCGCCATCAGGCCGCGCGCTCCATCTCGTGCAGCAGTGTCTCGTGCCGGGCGACAAAAGAGGCCTGCGCCTTGGTCGGTGCGCAGGGCGCAAGCTTTAGCGTGATGCCTTCGGGCGGTTTGCCGAAGAAGCGGTCTGCCTCATCGGTGGAGAAGCCAGCCAGCTGCGTTGCCTCATACCAGGCGCAGATATGATCGGCGCGCTTGATCAGCTTT